>NZ_CP013926.1:3950673-4301346 GCF_001562115.1 Alteromonas stellipolaris | reverse complement strand
GAACGAAGAAGCTCAGGCTTATAAAGAGCGTGTAACACTTGAAGCGCAAGGTGAAGTTGCTCGCTTTGAAGAGTTGCTACCTCAATACGAGAGAGCACCTGAAGTGACACGTGAACGTATTTACATAGAAACAATGGAAGAGGTATTGAGCAATACCAGTAAAATCCTTGTGGACAGTAAAGGTGGAAACAACATGATGTATCTTCCTTTAGATAAAATCATGGAACGCCAACAAGGCAGTTCAACACCGCGCTCACGCAGTACCTTAGAAGGGTTACAAATGCCGGTGACTGACGAAGGTCAAAATAGCCGTAATTCATCGTCCACCTCTGGTGTACGTGGTGACAGCTACAGAGAGGGGAGATAATTATGATGAAGAATTTAGCGATTGCAGTATTAGTACTTCTTGCGGTTCTTGCTTCAGGCTCTCTATTTGTAGTGACTGAAGGTGAACGTGCCATTGTTATTCAATTTGGTAAGATCCAACGAGATGATGCCACTGGCGATACGAAAGTATTCGAACCTGGTCTTCACTTCAAATTGCCATTCATTGACTCTGTTCGTCACTTAGACGCACGTGTACAAACGTTGGATGATACACCTGACCGTTTCGTTACTAGTGAAAAGAAAGATTTGATCGTTGATTCATATGTAAAATGGCGCATAGATGACTTCGCTCGCTATTACCTCTCAACAGGTGGTAACAAGCTGCAAGCCGAAGCGCTATTGAAACAAAAAGTGAATAACGGTTTACGTTCTGAATTTGGTACTCGTACCATTGCCCAGATTGTATCTGGTGAGCGTTCAGCACTAATGAACCAAGCTATGGAACAGGCTTCAACCTCTTCTGATGAGCTTGGTATCGAAATTGTTGATGTACGTGTTAAGCAGATTAACTTACCTACGGAAGTCAGTAATTCAATCTTTCAACGCATGCGTGCAGAGCGAGCGGGTGTAGCGAGAGAGCACCGTTCAGAAGGCCAAGAGCAAGCTGAAGTTATCCGCGCTGATATAGACGCCAAAGTAACGGTAATGCTTGCTGATGCTGAACGTAACACCCGTCAACTTCGTGGTGAAGGGGATGCGTTAGCAGCTGAAATCTATGCAGATGTTTATTCTAAAAATGCTGATTTTTACAGCTTTTTAAGAAGTATGGATGCATATAAAGCCAGCTTTAATAATAAGCAAGATGTGATGGTGATTGCACCAGATAGCGACTTTTTCCGCTACATGAACGCATCTAAAGGTAATTAATACCTAACATCGTTTTTTGTTAAAAAGCCAGTCTTTAGACTGGCTTTTTTGTGCCTGCTGTAAACTGTGTAATTAGCTGAAAGTGAAAAGCTTTACTGAATATTTGCCGCGCTTTACGAACACTTTAAATTGTCCAATTTGCCCACCTACTGCCAAAATTGCTCAAAATACGTTAAAATAGACGAGCATTTATTATTATAAAACGCAGCATTATTAAACTGCACGGCAGATATCCCTGCTGCTTAGTTGGTAGTGACTGGGTAATAAAACGACAGAGGGAATGTTTTGATTCCGGAAAATACAAAAAATAAATCTGCCCAAAATCAGGGCGGACAAGGTGGTTTATTCTCCCGATTTCTCGCTACTGTGGAATTTCTTGGGGACTTATTGCCACACCCCGTTACTTTATTCGCCATGCTGGCCTGCTTTATTGTGGTGTTAAGCGGTATTCTTGGCTATTTCGATTTAGCAGTAGTCGACCCTCGCCCAGAAGGTGCAAAAGGTCGCGAAGCTGATGGCATGATAGAAGTCATTTCGCTAATGAGCGCAGAAGGCTTACAACGTATTGTTACTGGTCTGGTGACTAACTTTACCGGCTTTGCTCCTCTTGGTACCGTATTAGTTGCATTGCTTGGTGTATCAGTTGCTGAGCATTCAGGCTTGTTGTCGGCCACTATGCGCTCATTAGTGATGAATGCTTCAAAGCGTACGGTTACTTTTGCCGTAGTGTTTGCGGGTATTATCTCAAATACCGCCTCAGAGCTTGGCTATGTAGTGTTAATACCACTAGCCGCTATGATATTTCATTCGTTAGGTCGCCACCCTCTCGCTGGTCTCGCAGCCGCCTTTGCCGGTGTATCAGCAGGCTACAGTGCAAATTTGTTGCTTGGTACGGTGGACCCCTTGCTTTCGGGTATTACCGAGGCCGCCGCTCACATGATTGACCCTGATTATGTGGTAGGCCCAGAAGTTAACTGGTATTTCATGTTTATCAGTACCTTTGTAGTAGCCACTATGGGTGCTCTGGTGACTGAAAAGGTGGTAGAGCCACGATTAGGCAAGTTCGATGAATCAGAAGCTTCTGTAGATTTAAGTAAGCAATCAATGGACACGCCTTCGGAAATCGAAAAGAAAGGGCTTCGTTGGGCAGGCATCGCTTTTGTTGTAGTATGCGGTATTTTAGCGCTCACCATTGTGCCTGAAAACGGTATTTTGCGTCACCCAGAGACCGGTGCGGTAGCTGGTTCGCCTTTCTTAAAAGGTATTGTTGCCTTTATCTTTGTTTCTTTTGCTGTGCCTGGTTTTGTTTATGGCCGTGTTACAGGGTCGATGAAAAATGACCGTGATGTGATTGATGCTATGGCAAAAAGCATGGGCGCAATGGGGCTTTATATTACATTGGTCTTCTTTGCTGCACAGTTTGTGGCTTTCTTTAAATGGACGAATTTAGGCACAGTATTAGCCGTTAAAGGCGCTGCGCTTCTACAAGCGGCTGGCCTAGATGGCCCATCGGTGTTTATCTTATTCATCTTAATGTGTGGTGTGGTTAACTTATCGTTAGGCAGTGCCTCAGCGCAGTGGGCGGTAACCGCGCCTATTTTTGTGCCCATGCTAATGCTGATTGGTTATTCACCAGAGGTTATTCAGGCGGCGTACCGTATTGGTGATTCAGTAACGAATGTTATTGCGCCTATGATGAGCTACTTCGGTCTTATTTTGGCTATGGCTGCACGGTATAAGAAAGACCTAGGAATGGGCACCCTAATTGCGATGATGTTGCCATACTCCATGGTATTTATCGTGGGTTGGACCATACTGTTTTATCTATGGGTCTTTGTATTAGGCATGCCTGTAGGTCCAGGTGCAGCAACCTACTATCAGCCTTAACTGATTGAAAATATTAAGACTAAAAAGGTGGCTAAGGCCGCCTTTTTTAATCGCTAAATTTAATTGCATCAATCGTGGTAAATTTGTGGTCTATTCACCCAAAATCGCCGTAAATTCAGTATACTAGTTATATTGTTTGTTCAGTGCGGAATATTTGATGAAGTTCAAAAGCAATCAGGGTTTTACTCACAGTCAGTCAGACAAAATAGGCGTGTTAGTTACCAATTTAGGTACACCAGAAAGCCCAACTGCGGCGGCCCTGCGCCCTTATCTAAAAGAGTTTCTTTCAGACCCGCGGGTAGTAGAAATACCTCGTGCGCTTTGGTGGTTCATTTTAAACCTCATTATATTAAATACTCGCCCTAAGCGTTCGGCTGAAGCATATAAAACCGTTTGGACGGATGAAGGATCACCGTTGCTTACTATTACCAAAGCCCAAGCAACGTCAATAGAGGCGCGTTGCAAAGCAGAATATGGCGACGATGTCGTGGTTGATTTTGCTATGCGTTACGGTAACCCTGCTATTAGCGACGCTATTGAACGTATGTTATCGCAAGGCGTAAGAAAGTTAGTGGTCTTGCCTTTGTACCCTCAATATAGCGCCTCTACTACGGCGTCTACTTTTGATGCTATTGCGAAAGACTTTACTAAACGCCGCTGGTTACCAGAACTTCGCTTCGTGAATCATTATAACGACAGGCCTGACTACATTAAGGCGTTGGCAAATAAAGTACGGGCATACTGGGAAGAACACGGTAAAGCCGATAAGCTTATCCTTTCTTACCATGGTATTCCAAAGCGCTACTTATTAAATGGCGACCCTTATCACTGTGAATGTCATAAAACATCGCGTTTGTTGGCCGAAGAACTTGGGCTAACTCACGAAGAGTACATGACCACCTTCCAGTCTCGTTTTGGTAAAGCAGAGTGGTTAAAACCTTACACTGACGCAACAATGAAGTCGTTGCCGGGGCAAGGGGTGAAATCAATACAAGTTATGTGCCCCGGTTTTTCTGCCGATTGCCTAGAAACTATCGAAGAGATTGGCGAAGAGAATCGTGAATACTTCATGGAAGCCGGTGGTGAAAAGTACGAATACATTCCCGCATTAAACAGCGACGAAGAACACATTGATATGTTGTTTGGTTTGGTTAAAGAGAATTTACACGGCTGGACAGTAAGCAAAGATACTGCACTACGAGCTGGCTTAGCGCGCGCGTTAGGCGCTGACAAATAGCCAGTAATGTTATTACGTTAATAAGGTAGCTAAACATGGATAGTAAAGCCCCAAAGGCTCTGTTAAAGGCGCAAAAGTTAGCAAATTTACTTGATACTGCTGTGAAGTTACCGATTATTCCTATTCGGATAGGCCTCGACTCAATTGTTGGCCTTATTCCAGGTGCGGGTGATGCGCTAATGCTGCTCGTTTCTCTACGTATCGTGTGGTTGGGGAAATCATTGGGAATGCCCAGTGCATTGGTAGCTCAAATGGTAAAGAACTCCGCTATCGATTTTGGCTTAGGCTTTGTTCCCTTCATTGGCGACATCGTTGATGTATTCTATAAAGCGAATCTAAAGAACGTGCGCTTAATGGAAAAGTGGTGGATCAGCGAAAATAAAGCCGATGTAGATGCCCAAACTCAGAAAAAGCTAACGGAATGGGAAGAGAAACTAGAGCGCCAGTAAGCGTTCACATTTAGGTGTTGTTTGGTAGTTTCACAAAACCACATTAATCGTAATCTATACTCTTTGCGTAGCAACCTTTACTAATACGCGTTTGCCGCGTAAATACCAACGTAAAATGGAGCGTAGGATTAATGAAAGCGTCTGACCTTTTCGTAAAAGCGTTGGAAGCTGAAGGTGTAGAATACATCTTTGGCATACCTGGCGAAGAAAACCTCGACTTGCTTGAGTCGTTAAGAACCTCCTCAATTAAACTCGTACTTACCCGCCATGAACAAGGCGCGGGCTTTATGGCTGCAACTTACGGTAGATTAACCGGTAAAGTGGGGGTGTGCTTATCTACCCTTGGTCCAGGTGCGACCAACCTTGTTACTCCTGCCGCGTATGCACAGCTTGGCGCGATGCCCATGTTAATGGTCACAGGGCAAAAGCCCATTAAAACCAGTAAACAGGGCCGGTTTCAGGTTATCGATATTGTCGATATGATGCGTCCCATTACTAAATTTACCACGCAAGTGGTGAGCGGCGACCGTATTCCCTCTGTAGTGCGCGAAGCATTTAGATTAGCCTCTGAAGAACGGCCCGGTGCCGTCCATATAGAACTTCCTGAAGATATTGCCGATGAGCACACCTCAGTCCCCTTATTAACGCCTAGTACGTCAAGGCGACCTATTGCTGAATACAAAGCCATTTCATCAGCCATTTCAATGATTGAAGAAGCTACATCACCCTTGTTATTAATCGGAGCGGGGGCAAACAGGAAGCTGACCGCAAAAATGCTGCGTGAGTTCGTTGATAAAACCTGTATCCCCTTTGTGACTACACAGATGGGTAAAGGGGTGCTAAACGAAAGCGATCCTAGGTTTGCAGGCAATACTGCATTATCAGATAACGACTTTGTCCATAGAGCGATAGAAAGGGCCGACCTTATAATTAATGTTGGGCACGATGTCGTAGAGAAGCCGCCTTTCTTCATGCATGACAATGGTAAAAAAGTCATTCATATGAACTTTGAGTCAGCCGCTGTCGACCCAGTGTATTTTCCACAGCTTGAGGTGGTAGGGGATATTGCGAATAGTGTTTGGCAAATAAAAGAGGGGATTACGCCTCAAACTGACTGGAAGCTTGATTTTTATAAGGATGTACACGATGCCTATGAAAAACATAGGGCGGAAGCAGAAAACGATAATCGATTCCCCATTCTGCCTGAGCGCTTTGTGCGTGACATCAGGAAGGTCATGCCAGATGATGGCATAGTGACCTTAGATAATGGGGTATACAAAATTTGGTTTGCTCGTAATTACCCCGCCTATCACCCCAACACCTTGTTGTTAGACAATGCGTTAGCATCAATGGGCGCAGGATTACCTTCGGCGATAGCCGCAAAGTTAGTGAAGCCTGATGTGCCTGTTATGAGCGTGTGTGGCGATGGCGGCTTCATGATGAACAGCCAAGAAATAGAAACAGCGGTTCGTCTTAAACTCGACCTTATTGTGATCATACTGCGGGATGATGCGTACGGAATGATTAAGTGGAAACAAGCCAATATGCAGTTTGATGAGTTCGGCTTGGACTACGGTAATCCGGATTTTGTGAAATACGCAAAAAGCTACGGTGCCCACGGCTGGCGCGTAGACAGTACCGAGTTGCTAATTCCTATGGTGGAAAGCTGTTTAAACACACCGGGTGTGCATGTGATTGATTGCCCGGTTGACTACAGCATGAATGACAAAACGCTGAACCATACGATTGCCGAATTAAGCGCGAAATTATAAGGAGTGATCATGTTAAAAGACAGCTATCCCTATTACCTTGCAAGCGAACCTTGTTTTGCTAATACCGATTTAGACGTAACCAATAAATACACAGGCGAAGTGGCTACAAAAGTGGCGCTAGCCGACGCTGGAGTTATTGATAAAGCCATAGCCGCTGCCGAGAAAGCACAGCCTGCAATGACAGCGCTGGCACCTTACGAGCGCCAAGCGATTCTAGAGTATTGCGTTAAGCGCTTTACTGAACGCGAGGAAGAGCTAGGTAAAGCCCTTTGTATTGAAGCGGGTAAGCCCATTAAAGATGCCAAAGGCGAAGTAGCCCGGTTAATCGATACATTTAAAATTGCGGCTGAAGAATCGGTAAGAATTAATGGTGAAGTGGTTAACTTAGAAATTTCTGCCCGTGCCAAAGGCTATCAGGGCATGACGAAAAAAGTGCCTATTGGCCCTTGTTCGTTTATCTCTCCGTTTAACTTTCCGTTAAACCTAGCTGCGCACAAAGTAGCTCCAGCCATCGCCGCTGGTTGCACGTTTGTGCTTAAACCTGCTTCTCGCACGCCTATTGGTGCGTTGATTATTGGCGAAGTGTTAGCGGAATGCGAATTAATGCCCAAAGGCGCATTTTCCATTCTTCCTTGTAGCCGAGACGGCGCTGATTTATTTACTACCGACGAGCGATTAAAGCTGCTTAGCTTTACCGGTTCACCTGATGTGGGCTGGGCGCTAAAAGCTAAAGCGGGCAAAAAGCCTGTGGTATTAGAGCTTGGCGGCAATGCTGCTTGTGTGGTGGATGAAGATGCAGATATTAGTGATGCCATCGACCGTATTATTGTTGGCGCATATTATCAGTCGGGCCAAAGCTGTATTTCAGTGCAACGCTTATTAGTGCATTCTTCCATTTACGATGATTTTAAATCTCGCTATGTAGAACGGGTCAAGGCTTTGGTGTCTGGCGACCCAAGTGATGAAGATACTTTCATTGGCCCCATGATTTCTGAGGGCGAGGCTAAGCGGTTAGAAGGCTGGATTAAAGACGCTAAAGAAGCTGGCGCTAGCGTGCTATGCGGCGGTGAAAGAGATGGTGCCATGTTGCAGGCTACTGTGATGGAAAACGTACCAAAAGACTGCGACGCAAGTGCTGAAGAGGCCTTTGGGCCGCTATCTGTTTTGCAGCCGTTCGATGATTACGATAGTGCCTTAGATGAAGTAAACAACAGTCGTTATGGGCTACAGGCGGGCATTTTTACCCGTGATATCTACAAAGCACATAAAGCATGGAATGTGCTTGAAGTGGGCGGAGTAGTCATAGGTGATGTACCTAGCTGGCGTGTAGATAATATGCCTTATGGCGGTGTAAAAGACTCAGGGCTTGGCCGTGAAGGTATTCGTTATGCCATAGAAGACATGACAGAAACACGGCTTATGGTTATTCGAACGCCTTAGGAATTAGAGCAGCTGACACGCTTATAAGGTGGCAACGATAATAAAACCTTAAAAGCCAAACAAGACATAATCAACCACAATAAAGCGGGTGCTTCTAACAGAAGTCACCCGCTTTTTTTAATCTGCCGCAAAAGCTTCAAGGGTAGCCAAGGGAATAATATCAAGGGCTCGTTCGTGGGTTGCTTCTAATCGCACTTTGGGTGCAACACCCGCTTCGTAAGCCTGTAACCATCTGGCGGCGCACAAGCACCATCTATCGCCGGCAAGTAAGCCTGCAAAATCCATACTGGGCCAGGGCGTGATTAAGTCATTACCTTGGCGTAAGGAGAATTGTAGAAACTCATCGGAGACTACTGCACAAACACTGTGGTTGCCCACATCTGCATCGGGCACATAGCAAAAGCCTTCTCTCGTGAAACCTGTGTTACCACAACACAGTTGTAATGGTCTTCCATAGACATTTTTAGCATTGGCCAAAACGAATACCTCTTTTTGCGCGTATAAGCATTGATTGTATACCTATTTCTCATAAAACTCAGGCATCTGCTAGCCGTTGGCTGCACAATATCCTAGGTGTTTTAATTACGGGAACCTAGCGTAGATAGATTTGAATGAATTACCCATTTTCTAAACTGGTGTTAGTGCATGTTAGATAAAAGCCAAAAGTCAGCGCCCATTAATTTTTCTCAGCAGGAAATTGACCGCTTTGATGCGCTAGCAGAAAGCTGGTGGGATCCCAATGGTAATTATAAAACCGCGTTAGATTTTAATCGTGCACGGTTATCTGTGATTGAGTCTCAAATAATCAGTCACTTTTTGAAAAGTGAGCAAGCCCAGAGCTCTCCTCAAAATGCGCCTACGGCAAATTCCCTGACGAATGCCACTCATAAAACCAAGCCTTTTACGGGGCTCTCAATTGTAGATATTGGTTGTGGTGGTGGGCTTATTAGTGAGCCGCTTGCGTTAAAGGGGGCAGATGTGACTGGCATAGATGCAAGCGCCATGAGTATCGAAGTGGCGAAGCGGCATGCCAAGAAAAGCAATGTGGAGGTTGACTACATACACGGCCTTTCATCTGACCTAGTAAGCCAAGGCCGCCAATTTGACATAGTCATTAATGCAGAAGTTGTTGAGCACGTACCTGATCAAGTGCAGTTAATAAAGGAGTGTGCAAGCTTAGTGAAGCCAGGCGGCTTATTGGTGCTTGCGACATTAAATAGAACCATCAAAAGTTTTATCATCGCGATTGTCGGCGCTGAATATGTAATGCGGTATTTACCCGTTGGTACTCACGATTGGAAAAAGTTCGTTAAACCCACTGAGCTAAATCAATGGGTAGGTGAAGGGTTTACGCTTAAGCACGAGACCGGAATGGCATTAAATCCATTCACCAAAGTATGGAAGCTTACACCCAATCCGAGTGTGAATTATCTTCAGGTTTACCATCGTTCACTATAAAGCTGTTGGTAGGCACGTCCCCCTTTCAGGATTATTTTAAGTGTTGCCGATACTGACGGTTCGCTTTTGTTAAACTCACATTCCCGTTCATTCCCGCTTACTCATGTTCCTGAACGACAGTGGACAATAATCGATATTATAAGTGTTCGATATTCTCTTTATTTCCACTCTGAATGGTATGGTTGAGTATACTCTCAGAACAACCTAGTCGGCTGAATCTAAAGTGTTTTACATTTTATTTTTCGCGAAAACCGTTCTAACTACTGGAACCTTACCGTAAGTCTATCAACAAACTTCTGCTCTCCTCCTTGTTATTCACATTAAATTAACATAAAAATAACACAGGTCTGGCCTCAGACCACTAATGTCTATCACTCAAGGAACATGCAATGAAACTAAGAACGAAAATAACAACACTCATGCTGTTTTTGCTTGCCGCAGTATTACCTTCTCAATCTTGGGCGGGTAATTACGCTAAAACACAATACCCAATTGTACTGGTTCACGGTCTCTTCGGTTTTGATGACATTTTGTTTGTAGATTACTTTTACAAAGTGCCTCAAAAACTATCTCGAAACGGCGCGGTGGTTTATATCGCAGAAGTGTCTCCTTCTAATTCTACCGAAGTGAGGGGAGAGCAGTTACTTAACTATATTGATGAGGTACTAGCACTTTCTGGTGCCGAAAAAGTTAACCTTATTGGCCATAGCCATGGCGGACCTACGGCAAGGTATGCCGCAAGTGTAGCGCCCAGTAAAGTGGCTTCGGTTACCTCCGTAGCCGGAGTTAACTGGGGGAGCGCTGTGGCAGATGTATTAAAAAGTGGTCTTACTGAAGGGTCTGTGCAAGAAGGTACAGTGGGTTTGATCACCGACGCTTTTGCTAATCTTATCGAACTAGCATCGGGCTCAGATCCCCGAGATAAACCCACAGATTCTGTAGCTGCGTTAACCTCGCTATCAACCGCTGGTTCAATTGCGTTTAACGCTCGCTACCCCGAAGGCATGCCCTCGGCCTACTGTCGAAATGACGGTAAAAAATTAGGCGAGAATGGCGTGTACTACTACTCCTGGAGCGGTGGTAGAACTTACACAAATGCGCTGGACGTGGTCGACCCTTTTCTTGCCATTACAGGCTTGGCATTTGGTGAAACCAATGATGGGTTAGTGTCTTCGTGTAGTTCGCATTTAGGTAAAGTACTTAAAGATAACTACAAGATGAATCACCTCGATGAAGTTAATCAAAGCTTTGGTATTACCCATTGGTTTGAAACCAATCCGGTAGATGTGTTTGTTGACCAAGCAAACCGTTTGAAAAATCTGGGCTTATAATGCACCGGTGGTTGTTCATAGGAGGGGGCGCTGCCCTCTTTCTTGTGCTCGTAATTAGCATCTCAATAAGCGGAAATAGTGATACTTCTGATGGTGAGCACCTTGGAAAACCTCAAGCTACCGCAGCGGCAATAACCAGCAAAGATGCGACTGCAACTGAAATTAAAAAGGCAATTCAGCCAGTAAAAAAGGTAAATTCCCACGCGTCAGCTCTACCAGTATTTACCTTATATTTTGGCGTAAAAGACAGTTTCGATCGCTTTATTTTTGCCAATGAAGGCGCTTCAGAAGATGAGGTTAAGGCTCTGTTTACTGTGAATGCTACTAATATGTATGAGCCAAGATCGGCTACGTACGCTGCTGATGTATTCACTCGATACGTAGTATATAAAGTGGCATTGGCAGATACTGATACCGAAATCGAGAAAGTGCTCACAGTACCAATCGAGAACACCGTTACCGATGTCACGTATGCAGGTATTTCGTTAAGTGAAGTTGAACAAAAACTAGCAATGAGAGACACGTTGCGTCTTAGTTACTTTTCCCAACAAGAGTATGAATACTTGTTTTCACTTGATGCGGCGATTGACGCAAGAGCACTTGCTCGTCTTGCTATTGCTCAAGATCGCGACCTCTCAAGGGAGCAAAAACGCAATGAGATATTTGATCAATTAAATGCACTAGGTGGGCAGGAAAAAGCGGCGTTTGAACCTACCTTAGACATGGAAAAAATTAACCAAATTAAGCAAAAACATGCAGATTCAGAGTCTCGTTACCACGCTATTGCCGCTGAATTTGGCCATCAGGTAGCTGAGCGATTCTCTGCATTATGGGAGACGCAAGCACTATGGCAACAACGAGTTGATGCCTACCGAGACTATCAAGAATACGTGAGCGCTAGTGCAATGAAAGCGCAAGCACAGCAAGACGCCTTAGCAACTTACAAACAAACCCACTTTTCGAATACCGAACAAAAGCGCCTGAGAGTGATTGTAGATGTAAATCTGTGAACAGGTATAACCATTCAACCTTTTAATAGTTATACCCCAACCGAATATGATTTGAACCCATGGGCAAGCAGCACTAGTCTGACTGTTAACATTCTAACGATACGATATTGGCTATGAAAATTTACGAGACCAAAACTGCGCCTAATCCTCGCCGTGTTCGCATGTTCCTTGCTGAGAAAGGGATTGATAAATCACAAATAGAGTATGTACAAGTAGATATTCAAAAGGGTGAAAATTTAAGCGCAGAAATGCGCGCTAAAAACCCACTAGGTAAGATTCCTATTTTAGAATTGGATGACGGTACCTGTATTGCTGAAACTGACGCCATTTGCACGTATTTTGAAGCCATTCATCCTGAGCCTTCGTTATTAGGCTCTACGCCTATTGAAAAAGCCACCATCGCTATGTGGCAGCGGCAAGTAGAAATGGCGCTAATGTTACAAGTAGGCATGTGTTTTCAACACACCACAGGGTACTTTAAAGACAGAATGGTACCTGTGCCGGAATACGGTAAAGAAGCCGGTATCAATGCATCAAAGTATTTTAATATCCTCGAACGCCGACTCGAATTACACGAGTTTATAGCGGGAGATACCTTCTCTATTGCGGATATTACTGCGCTGTGTGCCATTGATTTTGCACGGGTGGTGGATATTCGAATTAAAGACGAACAAACCAACCTTCAGCGTTGGTATGACAACGTTAGTAGCAGAGCGAGTGCAAAAGCCTAATGATAGATTTATACAGCGCAGCAACACCCAATGGTTGGAAAGCGTCAGTAGCATTAGAAGAAATGGAACTCGACTATACCGTGCACGCAGTAAACTTAATGAAAGGCGAGCAAAAAACTACTGAGTTCCTCGCCATGAACCCAAATGGCAGAATTCCCGTTATTGTGGACAAAAGCGAAGGCGACCATGTGGTTTTCGAATCTGGCGCCATCATGCTTTATTTAGCTGAAAAGACAGGTAAGTTTTTACCCGCAGACGCCAAAGGCAGAAGCCAAGTGATGCAATGGGTTATGTTTCAAATGGGGGGTATTGGGCCAATGATGGGGCAGGCGAATGTGTTCCATCGCTATTTAGAAGAAAAGATCCCCATTGCTATCGACCGTTATCAAAATGAAGTACGCCGATTGTTTACGGTGCTAGATGGGCGATTAGAAGACAACGAATATTTAGCCGGTGATTACAGCATTGCCGACATGGCGAACTGGTGCTGGGTGCGTACCTATGAATGGTCGGGCGTAAGTATTGAAGGGCTAGATAACTTAACTCGCTGGAAAAACAGTATCGAGGCACGCCCTGCGGCGCGCCGTGGTGTTGAAGTACCGAATAAAATCGATAAAGAAGCGTTAATAAAAGGCGCTAAAAACGTGGTTACTCGATAATACGTCACCCGATAACACGTTACTCTAATGCGTTAACTAATCCCTGCGCCAATGCTTGTATGTGCGCAGGACCTATACCGCAACACCCGCCTACAATTGAAGCGCCAGCGTTCACCCAAGTTTGTGCGTACGTTAAGTATTTTTCAGGGGTGACATCTTCACGCAACGTAGAGAGCATTTCATTAGCATCATGCTTTCTAACATGCTCTGAAAAACTATTAGCATAAACGCCAATAGGAATATGGGCATTGTGCGAGTGTGTAAACGCAATGGCAGCTTCCATCTCTTCAGGCTGCGAGCAGTTAAACAACACGGCATCCAGGTTATCTAGAGTGGGCAGTATTGCATTCAGTGGCTCACTAGAACGCAAGGTCACAGGGGTTGCAAAGTCATGACGATTACTGAGCGAGTAGGAAAGCCAAATTGGTTTAGATGAGTGCTGTTTTAATAAAGACGTTACCGCGATGGCTTCTTCTACCGAAGATACGGTTTCTACAAGCCAAAAGTCGATGTAGGACGCTTGTGCTTCAATCAATGGTAGTAAAATTGAAGAGAGTTGCTCTGCACAAAATAGTTCAGGTTTATAAGAGCCAAACGCAGGAGGAATGCAACCTGCAACTAACACATCACACTTTTCAGCAACAGTTCTGGCAATACCGGCCGCGCGCTCGGCAAGCAAGAATGCTTGCTCATCAAACTGTTTTTGTCCTATATGAAAAGGCACTAACGCGTAAGTGTTGGTGGTAATGATTTTTGCACCCGCATCCACAAAGTTTTGATGTACTTGGGCTACTAAATCAGGGGCTTTCATTAAAGAAAGAGCAGACCATTCGGGTTGCCTAAAGGGAGCCCCAACTCTTTCTAATTCGCGGCCTAATCCCCCATCAAGAATTAAAACGTTTGACGATGGATTTGTTGACGAAGTGTCTGTGATCTTTGCTGTGCGTAAAGTTGTAACCACGTTACCCCTGCTTTTGTTTAATATATGTAATACCAATCCGCATAGATAATCGCCCACTCAGAAGGCGCTGGCAAGTTTCCTAGCAAAGCGTGGGAATGCAGGAATGGCTGTTCCCTTTCAAATTTCCAGAATGAAGCTAGGAAGCTTGCCAGACCTTCCCGAAGGGCGAGTTTAAAATGTCCGTACTCTTTGTTGTGTATACCTGTGGTAACACGCCGCGATTACGAACATTTTAAGTCTCGCTGAGAGGGTAATTATCTATGCGGACTGGTATAAGCTAATAGTAGTTCGCGATAAGCGACAAGTTTGCGCTACCGATAGACTGCGCTTTACTCCCTACGTTACCTGCACTAATACTACCTTGATATACGCCCCGAAGATCAGCGTCTTTTAACGCACTTTTCACGCAGGTAACCAATTCTTGTTTTATATTCTGTGGCATGGCTCCATCGATGATAATGCCATCGAGGTCGAGCATGCTAAATGCACAGTGTGTGGCAAAGGCAATCCCTTGGGCGGCTTGTTCCATCCACACTTGAACGATGCGCATAAATTCTGGATTGGTTTTTAAACCAGACCAGTGTTCCGGTGCCTCATACAATTTATTACCATCAAGTCCCGCTTCATTTAGCTGCTTTTCTAATAAGTATAGCGATGATTGGGTGATGAGTTGTTGCTGTTGGCTTTGGGCGTTAGATAAAAAAGGTAAGGAGCCAATTGCGCCAGCATTCCCCGATTTTCCTGTAAATAGCTGATTGTTAATGACCAAGCCACCGCCAAGAAAAGTGCCAACAAAAACATAGAGGAAGTGGTTAAATCGATGTGGATTACCAAAGGCCATTTCTGCGCTGCAAGCCGCCGTCGCATCGTTACTCACATAGATGGGTAAGTCTAGAAGTTCAAATAACGCAGCCTGAATATCAAGGCTTTTCCATGCCTCTAACGCATCAGCAGGTGCGCCCGCTTCTTCTGCCCAACTCCAAATTTCAAATGGCATAGCAATGCCTAGTCCGCGAATACGCGTTCGTTGTTCGTTACTGAGTTGTTGCGTTAATACCGACACACCGCGCTGGGTAAATGAAAGTAAATGATCGACGGTGGGGTAGGCGACTTTTTCGTGAAGCGAAGCTTTTACATTACCAGCCAAATCTAGCAAGGTCATATCAAAACTGCGCCGACCAATTTTCAAACCCAATCCAAAGGCGCCATCTGCATTTAATCCAAAAGGCACTTTAGGTTGCCCAACACCACCGCGAACCGGCGGTAGTCGCTTAACGAGCTCGTCAGATTCTAGTTTTTTGATAATGACCGTTGCAGACTGTGCCGATAAGCCCGTACGTTGAGCGATGTCTGCTTTTGGAATAGCGCCATCGTGACGAATAAGGGTGAGTATATCCCGTTCATTTTGTGTGCGGTTGTCTAGTCGCCCAGATGCAGAATGGTTTGTATATCTTTCTGATGAATCTGTGTGCTCGTGGGGTTTTGTCATTTACAGTGTACCTGAGTCATTATGAAATGAATGTTATAACAAACAGCATCAATAAGTCATGGATAGATACTAATTCAATATCTTTAACACAATTCACCGAGGCGAGTTTTTCTCTACCAATCAAGCCGATAGATTACGCATTCATCATCGGGAATGTCAAAGTGATAAAATAATAAATCAACAAGGTTGATTTATATTTGAAGCTAGTTAATACTATGCCCCAATTAATTAACTATAATTTAACGTGCCCGTCGGAAAGTCCCTCGGCTACGCTTATTATCCATGACTGCAGCGGTTTAAAGACTAATGTTATCGCTGTAAGCTTCAGCCAGAGGTGTTTATGAAAATTTTATGTTTAGGCGAAGTGCTTATCGATATGTTAAGTGCGGGTGCAGCGGACCAAAGCGAAATGCCAGCAATGAATTCATTCCAGCCTTATGCTGGTGGTGCGCCTGCTAACGTCGCGGTTGCTGTTGCTAAACTTGGTGGTCAAGGCGCTATGGTGTCTAAAGTAGGTGACGATACTTTTGGTCGTTTTCTTCAAGACATGCTTAGCTACCACAACGTAAACACTGATTATGTTTGGAGTACGAAAGAAGCGAATACAGCATTGGCTTTTGTTAACTTAGATAAAGACGGTGAACGTTCTTTCGATTTCTATGTTGATAATGCTGCACATAAGCACATTGGTGAAGACGACTTGGCCACGGTTGCATGCGACGATACTAGCGTGCTGCACTTTTGTTCTGGCTCAATTTCAGGCCCCGAATTGCTTCCCGGCACCGACTATATTCTAAACAAAGCTAAGCAAGAAAATATGCTGGTATGTTTAGATATTAACTATCGCCCAGCGTTTTGGGACGACACGGCTAATGCGCCAGGCCGAATTGATGAAGTAGCTAAAAAAGTAAGCATTTTAAAAGCAAGTCGCGAAGAGCTGGCTGAGCTTTACGGTGAAGAAAATGCGCAGACTCACGTACAGCAGTGGCTAGATAGCGGCGTTAAAGTGGTATTAGTGACCGATGGCGGCGAACCTATTCAGTACATTACAAAAGAATTTAGTGGCACTTTGGCCTCGCCAAAAATGGACGTGAAAGATACGACTGCCGCTGGCGACTCATTCATTGGTGGTTTCCTGTATTTCTTATCTACCAAAGTGGCTAATAGCGCAGAATTCGATAAGTGGGCAAGTAGCTTTGAAAACGTAAGCGAAGCCACCGAGTTTGCTATTCGCTGCGGTGCATATACGGTAACGCAATATGGTGCCTTCAGTGCGCTGCCAACTATGGAAAATATCGCGAAATAGGTAGTGTATTGGTGCACATAGTGTATTGATATGAGTCTAGATACATAATTCAAAAAGCAAGGCGAGTATGCCTTGCTTTTTTATTGTCGCGAAAAATAGCGATACGATTTATGCGAAGAGACTACGTCCACTTACCTCTATATGGTTTCGTCTAGACTCAGTTTTGATGAAAAGAACTATACAGATCGAAAGTAGCAAAATGACTAACGAACTAGGCTCGGAAACAAAGTAGTTATCTACACCACTGTCGGCAACTAGCGCTAGAGAAGCGACGCCCGAATTAACTTGCGCCCACTCTAAAAAAGCATCGAAGTGATCGGTGCGAGGTGAGGATAGATTCCTGCCCATTATGCTGTTATTTCTAATAAGCCCGTCTGGATTGAGTGCACCGCCATTGTATTCATCAAATAAGCCAATCATGTGGCCAAATTCATGAGCAGCTACCACTCCCTGTCGAGAATATGCGTAACCAGATGGTTTACCCGTATACCATTGTACTAAGTTCACATTCCCGTCACCTTCATAGACAATAACAGTATGGTCAGCGCCCACATCCGTGCTCAGCCAATCTACATTAAACACAGTGTCGTAAAAATAGGTGCCGTCAGATAAGTCAAAGGCATTACTCCATATGGATTCAATACCATCTTCCCAAATGTCTCGAAGTGCACTGCCGGGTTCATAACCGTCTAAATAAACATCGACATCAATAAGTAAATCTTGATTAACAAAGCCAATATCGTAACTAGCTGTCCACCGGAAGTTACCCCAAGGATTTTGAGATAAAATACTATATCTGACCGTTTCAGTCGCAATATTAGTAATTAGCCCAGCGTTGCTCGCTGTGGAAAAAAGGAGAAGGAAACCAATAAGGCAATGTTTGAACGATCGCGAAAACAACATTTTTTGTCCTTGGCGCAGCATTAACTCATGCAGGCGCACATAAAAATTTTTCTGTAATTTCTTTTCTAACAGTAGGTTAGATGGAAAAGAAAAAGCTAATATACTTTAAGTGTAAGCTAAAAACAGGGTTTGTAAAAAAAATGTTTCATTAAGATTATGATTCGATAAGTGCCTTCACGTTGATAAGTGTATCTGCCTCGTTAGCTGGCTTATCCCAGCGGATACGGTGTATACGAGGAAATCGTAGCGCTACGCCTGATTTATGCCGTTTAGACGGGTGAACCGCATCGAAAGCCACTTCTAGTACTAGCTCTTTTTTAACTTCTCGCACCGGCCCGAAACGGCCTATGGCGTTTCGTCTTACCCAGTTATCCAGCTTCTTAAGCTCTTCATCAGTAAAGCCCGAGTAAGCTTTTCCAATAGGCAGCAATTGCTCATCTTGCCATGCGCCAAAGGTGTAATCGGAATAAAAGCTAGAACGCTTGCCGTGACCACGCTGGGCATACATCATCACCGCATCTACCACCAGCGGGTCGCGTTTCCACTTGTACCATTGGCCTTTAGGTCTGCCTGGTACATAGTGGCTGATTGAACGCTTTATCATTAACCCTTCTACCGCGCGATTTTCACATACCTTTTTATGTAATGCTCGAAGATCTGTTGGTGAATCGGCAGATAAGCACTCAGATAAGTGCAGTCGTGATTTATTGTCGTGTCCCTGAATACCATTTTTGTCAAACCACGCTTCTAGCGCTCTACGTCGGGTAGTAAGAGGGGATTCGGTTAAGTGTTTGCCGTCTAACATCAGTGCATCATAAACAATAAGCCCTGCGGGGTTGGTTTTCATTAACGCAGCAGTAGGCTTTTTCTTATTGAGTCGTTGTTGCAGGGCATTAAACGTATCGACTTCGTCGTTATGCATCACCAACAGTTCGCCGTCTAGCACCATATTATCTATCACCATATTGCCATCAACGCTATCGAGTAGGTCGGGGAAAGCATGACTGATGTCATCACCGGTGCGGGAAAACAGCGCCTTTTCTGGCTCTTCTTTGGTGGTATTACACACCAGCTGTACTCGAATGCCGTCAAACTTGTGTTCTATTTGCCACTGCTCGGGGCTAAAGTCATCAATATCATCTTGCGCAATGGGGTGGGATAACATAACAGGATGAAAGGTGACAGCATTGCTAATATCCGGTTTAGGGCCGTTACCTTCAAGCCATGCGAGAAGGTCGGTATAAGGCGGTGTAACCCCATGCCACAGCTTTTCTACTTCAGTGATGTCTTGGTTACCGTATTCCGCCAAAATTTGTTTGATAGAGCGAGCCGATACGCCAATTCTCAACCCCCGTGTACCAAGCTTTAATAGAGCCCAGCGCTGTGATGGGGTCATTATGGTGAGATAATTCGCCAACGTTGAAGCGACTTTTTGTTTACTCACATTCGCAAATGTATCAACCACTTCAGACAAACTGGGCAGTGCTTCACCTAGTGTAAATTCGGGCCATAAGTGGGCTACCGTTTCGCTGACTTCGCCTACATAGTCGTAGCTCATTGCAAACAGTTCTGGGTCTACCCGTTCAGTTATCAGCTTTTTAACGGTATTGCGTTTGAAGAAATCAAATCGAAGAGTACCTGCCATCGCGGCAATAGCCCAGCCGCGATCGGGGTCTGGCGTAGTAGCAAGGTAATGCAGAATGAGCTGAGATTTGGCTTTAGTACCAGCGGTATAGTAAAGCTGTTCAAGTAAGTCACTAAATGCCTGCATTGCTATTCCTCCTGCGCCGCTTCATCGTAACCTACCAGCGATAATGCTCGCGCTTTAAACCCCATCTTTTGTGCTTGATACATAAGGGCATCTTCACGGCCATGGGTCACCCATACCTCGCTAGGGTTCACTTCAGTAAGGGTTTGCAATAACTCTGGCCAATCGCAGTGATCTGAAATAATAAGTGGTAGCTCAGCGTTGCGCTGCTTAGCTCGCGCGCGAATTTGCATCCAACCAGACGCCAACACAGCGCGAACATGTGGCAAGCTTCTCGACCACCTGTCGGCTAATGCAGAGGGGGGAGCCAACACGATTTCACCGGCTAATAATGCTTTATCTTCTACCTCGCTAACTGGAATAATATCGCCTAAAGCTATGCCTTCTCGTTCGTACAAATCACACAGTTTTAGTAGTGCACCGTGTAAATAGATAGGTTTGGTATAGCCAGCTTCTCGAAGCGCTAAAATAACCCGCTGGCATTTGCCTAATGCGTAGGTTCCTACTAAATGACAACGTGTCGGAAATACATTAAGGGAGTGAAGAAGCTTTTGGATTTCTTGTTCAATTGGTGGGTGGGCAAATACCGGTAAACCGAAGGTGGCTTCGGTAATGAGCACATCGCAGGGTACTACCTCAAACGGCGGGCAAGTGGGATCGTGCCTACGTTTGTAATCGCCAGATATCACTAGCCGATAACCCGCATACTCAATAAGCAATTGTGACGAACCTAGTATATGGCCAGCAGGGTAAAAAGTGACTTTTATCTTGCGTTGCTCCTGTTCAGTTGAGGCACTGTTACTATCAGTAGTGATTACCTCATCAAACTCTACGCTCTCGCGATAGGGCACTGGTATTTGTACTTCAGCCATATCGTCGCCATAACGGGTGGTCATAATTGCCATGGTTTGCGGGTGGGCAAATACTCGCTTGTGGCCGGCTCTAGCATGGTCGGCATGACCGTGGGTAACCAGTGCGGTTGCTACAGGCTGCATAGGGTCGATATGAAAATCGCCCGGCACACAATACAAACCAGCGTCGTCCGTTTTCATCCACTTTGAAGGGTGCATTGTATTTTTGGCCGTCATATTAAAACCCATATGCTCTTGGTTAGCGTTTCATATGACTACGGTGGTTTTACGCAATTGGTTGAGCGTAGAGGAAAATTAAACCCTTCTGGTGAATTAACGTATATCTACTATTGCTTATCATAGAACAGCAGAGTAACGAAAAATCATGGCGCAGGAGAAGTTCGGGCAAGGGCATAAAGTCGTGCGAAGTTTTTATGTCTAAGACCAAAGCACCACTTAACAAAGCAATTAAAACCGGTAGTGACATTTTGCCACCGGCGTTTAGCCAGTGGTTTAAAAATAAAGGCTGGGCGCTTCGAGATTATCAAAGGCAAATGCTAGAGCAAGACTCCCATAACACTACTTTGCTCATTGCCCCAACCGGAGCTGGAAAAACCTTATCAGGCTTTCTACCTAGCTTAGTCGAGTTAGCTCAATCGCCACAGCCAGGCTTGCACACCTTATACATTTCCCCGCTTAAAGCGTTAACTCAAGATATTCATCGTAACTTATTACAACCTATTGAAGAGATGGAATTGCCGATAACGGCAGAAACCCGCACTGGCGATACACCGTCGTATAAACGACAGCGCCAACGAAAAAAACCGCCCAATCTGCTACTTACCACCCCAGAATCTTTAATGTTGATGCTGAGCTATGCCGATGCTGACAAACTATTTGGCAAACTTAAGCGAGTCATTATTGATGAAACCCATAGCTTGGTGGCAAACAAACGGGGAGACTTCCTGTCTTTAGCGCTAGCGCGGCTTTCAGTATTGTCACCTAAAATGAAACGGGTAGGCTTGTCGGCCACGGTAGCTTACCCAGAAACGCTAGGTGCATGGCTTGCTGGCACAGAAGGCGTTGCTAATATCATCAGCGTGAAAGCGGGTGAAAAACCCAAAGTAGAGATGCTGCAATCTGAAAACCGCATGCCCTTCGGTGGTTTTATGGCGCGTTATGCCATCACCGATATCTACAAGGCCATTGAAGACGCAAAAACGACCTTGGTGTTCGTTAATACTCGGGCGCAATCTGAACTGATTTTTCAAATGCTGTGGGAACACAATACCGCTGCCTTACCTATAGCCTTATACCACGGAAGCTTGAGTAAAGAGCAGCGGCGCAAAACAGAAGCCATGATGTCTAGCGGCTTGTTACGGGCAGTAGTATGTACTTCGGCGCTTGAGCTAGGTATTGATTGGGGCGATGTAGATAAGGTCATTCAGGTAGGTGCGCCCAAAGGTGTTAGCCGGTTGCTGCAACGTATTGGCCGAGCAAACCATCGGTTAGATGAACCCAGTGAAGCGTTGCTTGTACCAGCTAACCGATTTGAAGCGCTGGAATGCCAAGCGGCTATTGATGCAATTAATAAGGGCGAGCTAGATGGCGATGCCCCGCAGCCGGGGGCATTGGATATCATCCCCCAGTTTATTGTGAATTGCCTATGCAGCAATGCTGACAGCCCAGGCACCCTTTACGAGCAAATACTCATGGCCTCGCCCTATCAAGGGCTAGATAAACAAGATTTTGAAAAATTATGGCAGTTTGCGTTAGATGGCGGGAGTGCGCTTAACGCATACGAGCGATATCAGCGCCTAATGCAAAACGAGGATGGCACTTTTTCACCGGCCAATAGGCGGGTGATTCAACGTCATCGTCAGAACATAGGCACAATTGTTGAGGCGGGTAGATTAAAAGTAAAACGGATTCGCCGTGGTAATCAGGGCAAAATTATTGGTGAGGTAGAAGAGTACTTTGCCCAGCAACTTACCCCAGGCGATACGTTTTACTTTGCTGGTGAAGTGCTTAAGTACGAAGCCATTCGGGATATGCAATTACATGCACGCCCTGCTAAAGCCAAAGAGCCTAAAATCCCCAGTTATTCCGGTGGCCAAATGCCACTGTCGACATACTTGGCTGATGGGGTTAGAGCCATACTCGCTAACCCAAAAAGTTGGCGCAATTTACCTGCACAAGTGCAAGAGTGGTTAAAGTTACAACAGCAGTTTTCACAGCTTCCTGAACCTGAAAAGGTGTTGGTGGAGCAGTTTCCTTTTCGCAACGTGAACCATACGCTGTATTACACATTCGAAGGTAGGAAAGCGAACCAAACCTTGGGCATGCTGGTTACCCGTAGAATGGAAAAAATGGAGATTAAGCCGCTTAGCTTTAGTGTGACTGATTATGGGTTGTCGATAAGTGCAGTGAAGCAGATTACCGACACTCAACTACAGCAACTGTTTCAGCCAGATATATTAGGCGATGAGCTAGAAGACTGGATGTTACAGGCGCCCATGTTAAAACGCTCTTTTAGGCAGGTGGCAGTAGTAAGCGGCTTAACCGAACAGCGTTATCATGCCAGCCAGAAAACCATGAAGCAGGTAACGTTTTCAACTGACTTAATTTACGACACGCTGCGTGAGCACGACCCTGATCACATTCTTTTAGCGGTCGCGCGGGCCGATGCTGAACGGGAGTTGTTAGATTTACAGCGCTTAGCGAATTTGCTTATTCGCTTTGTAGATAAAACCACGTTAGTAAACTTAGAAAAAGTATCGCCCATGGCCATACCGATTGTGCTGAATATGCGCAGTGAGCAAATAAAAGGGGCAGGTGCTCAGGCGATCATCGAGCAAGCCGATTTATATGCCGAAGCAGAAAATATGCTAGACGAAGTACGAGCTTTGTTGTCCTAAAAGCTAAAAGCGGCGTGATTTTATCTGGATAGCGAACTAATAGCTCAAGTGCGATTGACGCGTCGGTTGGATCATCTTTGGCCCCACTCGGTGATAACGCTCTACGATATAGGCACAGCATCGTCGGTTTAATTGGGAATAAGGTGACAAAAGGATACTTTTGCAAGGCATAGACGATTGGCCCTTTTGACAGCTCAAGCGCAATAGCAATTTGCCCTGGGTGCAGTTGATGTAGCTTTGTAATCCACTGTTCGATAGCTTCAGCTGAAAGTTTTACAACGGCTAACTCCCTTGTACCATCAGCATAATGGATGCAGACATCATGCTTGGATGAAGCCCAATCTAATAAGAACGCTAAAATCATTTGTTCTAGAAATAGTTACTCTCCCAATAGTTATCGTGTTGGATATGTCAGTTCAGTCTTTCGAAGAAAATATAGCGGCTATTCTAGAAGCAATCCCTGAGTGTTCGTTTTAGAGTAAGCGTACTCAAAACATCGAAACAAAAGCGCTAAACATCAAATGTTGTTGTCTGAGATGCGTATGAACCGAGCACATATCCTAAAACCTAAATTATCGTTTATAGGATGCGAGTGACTATACCTTGTCTCTAGCTGACTATTAACGTAACTAATACTGTTTGCAATATTTAATACAAGCCTAGTAATTAAAAGGTAAAATTCTACATTATAAATTAATATCAAATTCTAATTAATAATATTTTTCAAGAAAATTATGTTTTCACGCATGATGAGTGTAATTATCATGCGTGAAATTGTTAGCTAGTCCATAACTCAGTGTCATTTTTAGAAATAGTAAAAACAGCACGCTGATTTACCTGTCGATATCGTCCCTAGCTCCATTCCTCTTTAAACTTTGACCTCAGTGAAATATTATTGCAATCATTGTGTTTTTATGTATCTAGGCATCAACATACCCAATAGGTTAGTAATACGTGTCTGTAATGATGAATACATGTGTACTTAAAAATCTAAGCTGAAATATTTTTGTAATAGAGGACTAGTAAGATAAATGAAAATTAATTTAATGTAGTAAGTGCATGAAAATTCTGCTAATTAATTTGCCTGAATCTGTCGATAGACTCAAACTTTTTTCGGAAAGTGCTAAGCGCTATTCAGCTGATTATTCGATAACAACCGGAATCAATATTAGCTTGTCCGATAGAGCAATGTGTCAAGAGTATTCAGAGCGCGCTAACAAGTTCGATTACTACAAAAAATTAACTAAGGGGGAGATTGGCTGCTTTCTTAGTCACAGAAAAGCCTGGTCTATTATTGTCGAGCAGAGATTACCATTCGCCATTGTGTTAGAAGACGATGTGATGTTTGAGGCTAGCTTTCGCCATTTAGGTGAAGTGATAGATAAATTTAACGAGTCTTGGGATTATATTAAGCTTAATGAGGTGCATGAGAAGCGGGCCACGAAAACTATGTTCACGGCTAAGGGGGGGGAGGTAGTAAAATATAAAAAATTACCTATTGGCGCTTCTGCACAATTAGTCTCCTATAACGGTGCAGTAAAATTACTAAAATATACAGAGTCTTTTTCTAGACCTGTTGATGTTGAACTTCAATGGTTGTCAGTAGATAAAATAAAGGCTTTTGGTATAAAGCCTTACCCGTTTAAAACAAGAAAGGTACAAAGCGAAATTGACCGGCTTGGTAAGAGAGGTGCTGTTCGTGGAAATCCTCTTATAAAGTTTTTAAATCTACTGAAATTTAAGTTTCACCTTTTAATAAATGAAATTACAAGAAGCTAAAAATAATAGATAGGCTATATCTAACCCATGTTATTATTCCTCAAAAATTAATCAGTTATTAATACATTGTCGCGAATTAAAGTCCGAAATGAACAGCGCTACTCACTAAATTAGGCCGCTCCGCGTATTCACTATAGACGACTTCAGGTTATTTGTAATCAATGCACTTCCTTGTTCTTAATTTCAGAGAAAGTTGCGCTTGAGAAATCTGCTCGTCTGTTGATTTTCTTAGGTCTGTTTTCTAAATGGTGTTATTTATTAGACCCTTGCTACAGAGCTCTTTATTAAAAAATAGTGTAATAATAAGTCCCTAAAACTGTAAATTATTTTACATAAATCCATAATGAAATTAGTTTATT
Organism: Alteromonas stellipolaris; assembly: GCF_001562115.1. NCBI lineage: Bacteria > Pseudomonadati > Pseudomonadota > Gammaproteobacteria > Alteromonadales > Alteromonadaceae > Alteromonas > Alteromonas stellipolaris. The sequence continues at coordinate 4,275,784 of NZ_CP013926.1, read as the reverse complement.
TTTTGTATGCCTAATTTATTTTGGCATGCCGTTAAATATCTACTAACATAGTTAAAGGAACTAATATGAAAAAGTATTTTAAATTTGTTGCTATATTTGTATTAATGATAGCTTCCGCAACTTCTTGGGCAAATTATGCCATCTTATATAAAGACACTAACTTTAATATTAATGCCGGTTCGTTGTTTGCGTCGTCATACGATAACTCGTACAGAGTTGTCGGTGTGGATAATGATTCATTTTCATCTGTTATTGTAAGCACAGGGACATGTTTAGTAGTATTTAAAGATTCAGACTACAGAGGTGATCATATATTTTTTTCCGAAGGTGAGTATTCGAGCCTTGGAGCCTACAATTTCAATGATACAATTTCATCACTATGGGTATACCCGATTCAGGGACTATCTAGAACAAACTCCTGCAACTCTTCAGATTTAGTTTATTTTTATAGAGATAGTAATTTCGGAGGTAGTCATTTAGCTGCTCCAGCAGATACTTCTGATGGGATTCATCGTTTAAACGACGAAATAACAAGTATAAAAGTACCTTCTGGCTTGTGTGCGGTTTTAACAAAACATGCAAACTTTGGTGGAACTAAAGTAGAATTTGATGATGATGTGAGCACGCTTAGTGATTATGACTTCAATGATGAAGCATCTACATTTATGGTTACTAGTGCGGGACTTTGCGATCCTACAGCCCCCTCAGATAGTAGTTCAGGTGGTTCAGGTGGTTCAGGTGGTTCAGGTGGCAATATGCTTAATCAATTTTAAAATGGATTAACGCTCTACGTTATTGCTATTAGATGTTGTAAAAATGTACTGCGCACAAAGTTTAATAAATGGACTCTAACTGTTAGAGTCCATTATTTTAAAATAGTCTTTCACCATATTAAACCAAGTCCAACATAGAGGCTTTGACTTAATATTTCATATTCTTTAACTATCACCCTTTAAACTCAAGGTCTATAACAGTTTCCCCAGTAGGTCGAAATCCAGCGACGTAAAATAGCAGGCCACATGTCAGCAACTGCAATTCATGGTTGCACAATGTTTAAGAATTAACCCCACTCACCCGCTTAAGGATAATCGGGTGGGAATGCGTATAATGCACTGAGTAAAGCATTTTCAAAGAGGTCAGTAAGTGGCAATCAGTGAGCAGTGGCTATCGGTACAGGTGGCGTTGCGTAGTATTAGTATTGTGAAATTTGCAGAGATGCTTTGGTTGTTAGATGCCAGAGGTGTGGCGTATTTGCCTGCGCTTGATTGGCTGGTGGTATCCGATTTACACCTTGAAAAAGGCAGTTATTTACGTAGTTATGGTAATCCGCTGCCAAGTGTAGATTCCGTTGCCACGCTTAAACGTTTGCAGCAGATTATTCGCGATTACAACCCTGCTCGGGTGATTAGCTTAGGTGACAGTTTCCACGATAAACACAGTATGTCTCGTATGACTGCTGAAGACAGAAGCCTCTTATGCGATATCATAAATAGCGTTCCCAATTGGGATTGGGTAGAAGGAAATCATGACCCCGACTTACCTAAGGGTATTCCTGGCAACCCTTGCCATGAAATAGTGCATAGTAATGTGGTATTTCGCCATGAGCCAGAAATCTGTGAGCCAGAATCACGTGAACCAGAGCCGCATGAAAAAGAGTCACATGAACAAGAGCCAAGTACGAAGGGTGTAGGTAAAACTAAACCCCAAGCTAAGCATCAAGTTATTGGTCACTACCATCCTAAAATACGCAAAACCATTTCCCGTCGACGATTTTCCGGTAAGTGCTTCGTGGTGACTGAAGACTTGTTTATCATGCCAGCTTTCGGGCAATTTACGGGGGGCTTAGATGTGGATGAAAAGGTTATGCTAGCGTTAGCATCTAAAAATAAACGCGCGTGTTATATGTTGTATGACGGTACGATTTTTAAAGCTTAATCGTCAAATTATCATAATGCTGAGCGCAATAAAAAACGGGCAACAAAGTTGCCCGTTTTTTATGAATCTACTATCAAACTAGCCTAATCGCGCCAGCGCTTAGTTAGGTCTTCGTAAGCATCTATGCGACGGTCACGGAAATAAGGCCAAATGCGTTTTACTTTTTCCGTGCGGGTTAAATCTAGCTCTACCGATAGTGTGGTTTCGCCATCCGCTTCTGCTTTCGCTAAAATTTCACCCTGCGGGCCTGTTATAAAGCTTTGCCCCCAAAACTGAATACCTGGGTCGCCCGCCACTGGCGATGCTTCAAACCCTGTGCGGTTTGCTACGATAACCGGCACAGAGTTTGCCACTGCATGTGAACGCTGAATGGTTTCCCATGCGCCATGCTGGCGGCTCTGCTCTTCTTCGGTATCGGTAGTATCCCAGCCAATTGCCGTTGGGTAAAACAATAAATCAGCGCCAGCCATTGCCATTAAGCGTGCGGCTTCTGGATACCATTGATCCCAACATACCAGTACACCCAATTTACCCACGCTGGTTTCAATTGGCGTAAAGCCCATGTCACCCGGCGTGAAGTAAAACTTCTCGTAAAATCCTGGGTCGTCAGGAATATGCATTTTACGGTATTTGCCGGCAATCTCTTTGCTTCTATCAAATACCACAGCGGTATTGTGATAAAGGCCTGAACCGCGCTTTTCAAATAAGGATGTCACTAATACAATATTGTGTTTTTCAGCAAGTGCACCAAAGAAATCTGTTGCAGCACCTGGAATAGGTTCTGCTAAATCAAAGGCGTCGGTATCTTCCTGCTGGCAAAAGTAGAGGGTGCTATGAAGTTCTTGTAGCAAAATACACTCACAGCCTTCTGCTGCGAGTTTTGCAACTTGCTCAGCACTTTTGTTCCAGTTAGTCGCTTTGTCGTTATCAGCAACAGACTGTTGTACCAAGCCTATCTTTAGCTTAGTTCGTTGCATGTACAGACACTCCTTTTGAAAAGGTGGAAATAACAGATTCTTTCAACGTATTTGTGGGTACCTGCATTGAAATACAATGCAAACTGCCAAATTGCTTTACCAACACCGAGCAATCAATAGGTTCGATAATATGGTCGGGGTAAGCTTGCTGCATTTGGGTAATTGCCGCTTCATCTTCAGGTTGCCCATAAATAGGTAAGAGCACCGCACGGTTACAGATCAAAAAATTGGCATAAGATGCGGGTAAACACTCGCCCTCGTTGTTAACAATGTGTGGCAGTGGCAATCGATATTGTTCATGCTCAGGCATTGCCGTGGCGCACTCTTCACACAGCGCACTTAGCCCTGCATAATGACTGTCGTCTTTTCGATTATCAGCCGCTTGAATGACTAGGCCTTTATTGGGCGTGAAACGCACAAGCGTATCAATATGTCCGTCAGTGTCGTCACCTTCAAGATGACCATGTTCTAACACCGTAAACGTATTACAGCCTAACATGTCATTAAAGGTTTCAGCGTAATCTTCGATGGTCATATCACCGTTGCGCTTAGGGTTTAACAAACATTGAGAGGTGCTAAGCAAGTGGCCAAAGTCGTCAATTTCTAACGCGCCGCCTTCAGCAACGACTGGGCTACTTCGAAGGGGTAATTTACATAACGAGGCAAGGTAGCGTTGGTTAGCCATATTGTCTTCACTGGCGTCAAACTTTTCGCCCCAACCATTGAAACGAAACTCTACTGGCGCGCCAGAGCCTTCGGTATCTCGACAGGTTAAAAACCCGTAGTCACGCACCCAAGTGTCGTTATATGACGCAGGCATGATAAGCACACGTGCGTGATCGCCTAAGCGTGATATCACATCATCAACATCGTCAGGGGCGCACAGCAATATCACACCCGCGTGATAACGGTTGACCGCAGCAATGACGTTCAAGTACGTTTCACGGGCTTCTTCTAGCCATGGCGACCAGTCGGTTTCTGCATGCGGCCACGCCAGCATCACAGCATCAACGGTTTCCCATTCAGGAACCAGCTTACGACTACCTTGCATGTATATTCTCGATAGAAATAAATAAAGCGACGATTATAACTATCCTACTCATGCCTACCAATAGCAAACTTGATGAAATTCTTTTCTTGTCACGACCAGTGTCACAATTAGAAGAGCGACTTGTTCTACGGACACATTTTGTGACAATTCTTTTGCTGCCTATTGGAAGCCTAGATTTGCTCACTTTAAAAGGCGAGCTTCCTAGTAACTCTAGCCTCTAATTCGACAATTAGGTTTGTGACTTTAATCGGTGACGAATTAGGCCTCCTATTTTAATTGGCACTTTTATCAGAGGCTGCTATAAATGCGCGATAACGCGTTGGGTGTGTTTGGCTTTCAGGAAATGTGAATTCCACCAATGTGAAATTAATAAAAAAGGATGTGATATGCAATTTCAAAAATTAATGAGTATTAAGTCTCTTACCTTAGCCGTTGTCGCTATTACCGCAGTTTCTGGTTGCGCTAGTACTTCTTCAAAAGTGGTTGAAACCCCAAAAGTGGAAAGCTTCAACTCTCAGTATACGGGCACAAAAAGTAAGCTGGTTGTGGGGCAATTTGTAAACCGCTCTAGCTTTCAGAATGGCATTTTTTCAAACGGTCAAGATCGCCTAGGTAATCAAGCAAAAACCACCCTAATGGGCCATTTGCAGCAAACAAATCGGTTTAGTGTACTCGATCGCGACAATATGGATTTGCTCGCGACAGAAGCATCTCGCTCAGGTACTACGCAATCGATAGCTGGCGCACGATTCGTCGTAACAGGTGATGTTACCGAATTTGGACGTAAAGCCATCGGTGATAAGCAATTATTTGGTCTTCTAGGTAAAGGGAAATCTCAAATTGCTTATGCAAAAGTCACTCTTAATGTAGTAGATGTCACTACATCTGAAGTGGTTTATTCAGTAGCAGGAGCTGGCGAATATAGCTTGTCTGAGCGTGAAGTTATTGGGTTTGGTAGTACCGCTAGCTACGATGCAACACTTAATGGAAAGGTGCTTGATTTAGCCATTCGTGAAGTAGTGAACAATTTAGTTGAAGGCTTAGAGTCTGGTGCTTGGGCAATTTAAAACAATCGAAAAGTCGTGAGTAAAAATAATGAAAAAAATAATACTAACAACCTTACTTGTTCTAGGGATAGTCGGCTGTAAAACCACCGAACCGCTTTATTATTATGGCGAATATAACAGCGCAGTTTATAGTTACTTTAAATCTGAAGATGTTTCGTTAGAAGCGCAGATTACGGTGCTACAACAAGCTATTGAGCAGGCGGCTGCGCAAGATAAAGCCATTGCTCCAGGTATTCATGCACATTTGGGGATGTTGTATTTTGAAAGCGGTAATGGGGATAGAGGAACACTGCATTTTGAACAAGAAAAGGCGTTATTTCCAGAGTCGGCGCAATATATCGACTTTTTGTTAAATGCCGCTAACGCTAAAGGAGCCTAGTAAGATGAATATATTTAAATTAGCGGCTTCATTGATGGCGATAGGTTTATTATCAGCCTGTGTCAGCGCCCCACCCGCATACGATTACACGGCATTTAAGAATGCGTCCCCAGCGTCAGTGGTGGTATTACCTCCCATTAACAATACACCAGAAATTATTGCACCTTACAGCGTAATGTCTCAACTCGGTCGACCAATCGCAGAGTCTGGCTTTTATGTTTTCCCTGTGGCTGTAGTAGATCAGACATTTAAAAATAATGGGCTTACGGTAGCAGAGGATATTCACGCAGTTCCTACCACTAAATTGCATGAAATATTTGGTGCTGATACCGCACTTTATGTCACGATCACAGACTATGGTACTAGCTATGTTGTTATTTCGAGCGAAACAAGAGTGACAGTCTCTGCGTCGTTAGTGGATTTGAAAGGCAATACTGTGCTGTGGGAAGGTATGGCAACTGCTTCATCGGCAGAAACCCAGAACAGCAATGCTGGAGGGCTAGTTGGGATGTTAGTGCAAGCCGCGGTTAGTCAAATATTCGAAACAGTAACGGATAGAGGTTTTGATATCGCAGCTTTAACATCAAACCGCTTGTTGTCGGCAGAAAGTCATAACGGGTTATTGTACGGTCCTCGCTCGCCGAAGTATGGGCAACCTACCCCAAGTGAAAGCGCCAACTAATATTTACTAATACGTAATTTGCTTTTCATAGCGCTTTGTTTTTACTAAGCGAAGCGCTATTTGAGTGACTTGAGCTGCGCTACCATTGCTAGTGGCTAATTTTAGTCGTTTGTTTTTTGATCTCATTCCCGTTTAAACGCCGTTTTATCTCAATAACAATAAAACACGCCTTTAATAGCATTTTCAGATTAGGCTAATCTCAGCATTTGCTCGATCAATAGCCGCTAGAATGCTAAAATGTGACCGTTAGACGTCGCCAAACCTTTGCCAAAGCGTGGTTGTATGCCTTGGCCGTAATCATGCTATTCAATAGTCTTGCGTTGGCTTTCAGGCGGTATTGTCATTTGCATCTTGGTATCAAGTTAGCCTTAGTCGTGTTGATTGCGTTTAAGGGTAAAGAAGTATTTACGGATAGGGTTAATGTTAGCAAAAGAAGCGGTAATTGTGCGTGATGCACTAGAGCCATCAATTTCTGAATCGGCACAACGTGTTAGAGCAGCGCTTGAAGAAAAAGGGCTGGAGACACCGATGGTGGCGAATGGTTTGTCTGATGAACAAAAGCGTCAGAAGATTGAAATCGCAATGCGTGATGTGATGAATACGCTTGGGCTCGATCTTACCGATGATAGTTTGCACGACACGCCTACCCGTATTGCAAAGATGTACGTGAACGAAGTGTTTGGTGGTTTAGATTACCGAAACTTCCCCAAAATAACCCAAATTGAAAATAAGATGCGTCTTGATCAGCCTGTTCAAGTGTCCGATATTAGTTTAACGAGCACATGCGAGCATCACTTTGTGACTATCGACGGACTCGCTACCGTGTCTTACATTCCCAAAGATACTATTATCGGTTTATCGAAATTAAATCGATTGGTTAGTTTCTTTGCACAGCGCCCTCAAGTACAAGAGCGATTAACGCAGCAAGTGCTTGTCGCCATCCAGACACTAGCCTCTACTGATGACGTTGCAGTAAGCATTAATGCTACCCATTATTGTGTGAAAGCCAGGGGAATACGGGATACCAACTCGTACACCAAAACGTCTGCCTTAGGGGGCAAATTTTTGTCCGATGTAGAATTACGAAGAGCATTTTTTAGTTAGTTGTGTCTAAAAATGCTAACGACTGTGGCAAACACTAAAAACCGCTTTTGAAGCGGTTTTTTTATTTTGAATGGAATTCGGTTTCTAATTCGCTGATGATGAGGTTGATACGACCTTCGACACCATTAGCTGCGGTAAGGCTTAAATTCTTTTTGCAACATCCGCAAGTTTCAACCTGCTCTTGATACATATCGCGAATGGTGTGTTCAGAAAATTCGTTGAAAGCGCCGCAGTATGGGCACATGTATTCTAAGGTTGTTTCGGTCTTCATGTATTGTCCTTTTAAGCTTCACCCATATCCATATGGTGACTGCGTATTTTAAGCTTCGGTGGTGAAAGACTGAGTCTCATCACGAATTAATACGATGAGTTTTGGCAAATCGATTAATCTGACTGAAGTATAGTCGCAAATTGATGGATTACCTGTGGAATACGCTAAAATCCCGCTAAGTTGCGGCGGAGTAACAAAAAATAATCGCCCTATAACTTACCGCCGAAAAGAATAGGGGATAAAAGCAATGTTATTGCTTCAGCCAATACTGCTGAAAGGGAGCAAGCAAGATTGCTGTGTTGTTGTCGTTCAGTGTGTTACCGGTAAGTAAGTCGATAGAGGGGGTGTGTCCAAGCGCGCCGAGTAAGTTACCGTTAATTTGCTGGGTTTCTTCGCTGAAATTACAAATCGCCAACAGCTTTTCACCCGAATCGTTTTCTCTTACATAAGCGAAGCAATGTTGATTGTCGGTGTCTAAAATGGTGGTACGTGATGCCCCAAATATAGGGTTATTGCGTCTTATCGCTAACATGTTTTGCAAGCCTCGAAATACTTGCAAGCTAGCATCTTGTTCAGCCGTTAGCTGACTGCTTGGCTCAGAAAGCGCAAGTTCAGTATCTTCTTGGGTAACAGCAATCCTATTAACCCATCTGTCATCGTGGCGCTTCGATGGGTCATTCAAATAATCATAGTCATTTAATTTAGCGAGTTCATCACTTGAATACAGCAAAGGAATGCCGCCGATACTAAAGGTAATACCGTACATAAGCAGCATGCGGTTAATAGCATCTTCAATGCCTTGCTGGTCATTGGTATCAAGCGCACCTTCTAAGCCGCAAAGTGAAGCCAGTGAGCCACATACACGGCAATCGCCGTTCGATGGGTTTTCAGCGAATGGCACACCATTAGCAAAGCTGCCTTCAAATCTGCCCGTAAAAAATTGATTTAAGAAAAAACGGTGATCTTGGGGATTAATCCCAAGCTCGTTGGCAATATTATCGTCAAACGTCCATCCAATATCATCATGACAACGCACATAGTTAACCCAAGTGCACTCATCGCTAATCGAAAAACTTTTTTGCATTGAGCGCGTTAACAGACGTGTTTTACGGGTAGCCAAGCTGTTCCACAATAAGGCCATTAATAGCGGGTTATAGGAAAGCTGGCATTCGTTTTTACCAATGTACTTAATCACCTCGTCAGGGTGAACAATCGCCTCAGACTTAAAAACCACCGCTGGCGCAACAATCTGTAAGCAGGTATTAAAGGCTTGAATAAGTAGATGGGCTTTCTCTTGGTTCTCACAGTCGGTTCCCATTTCTTTCCAGATGAAGGCTAGGGCATCCAGTCGCAGTGCTGCACAACCAATATTGGCGAGAAACAGCATTTCACCGGTAATGGCATTGAATACCTCGGGGTTGCTGTAATTTAAATCCCACTGAAAGCTATTGAATGTTGTCCATACCCACTTCTGCATGTGTTCATTAAAAGTAAAGCTTCCGCGCCTTACCTGAGGAAATATTTCTCGAAGCGTATGCTCGAACTGATCTGGCACCGTGCGATCGTTGAACAAGTAATAGTAGTTTTGAAATTGTTTGTTTCCCGCTAATGCTTCTTTCGCCCAGTGATGCTCGTCTGATGTATGGTTAAACACAAAATCGAGAACGAGGTTTATGCCCTCTTTTTGTAGTGCGGTCGCTAACGATTCAAGCTCTGACATGGTGCCTAAGCTGGGGTTTACTTTGCGATAATCAGATACAGCATAACCGCCGTCGCTGTCTCCTTTAGGTGAATCATAAAGTGGCATTAGGTGTAGATAAGTTATCCCCAGCGCTTTGTAATAAGGAATACGCGTGTGCAAATCTTTGAGGGTTGGGCCAGCGAGGTCTACGTACAGCGCCATACCTACTTGGTTTTCATCTTTGTACCAGTTAGGAGATTTAAGTCGAAGATTATCTAATTTTTTCAGCGCAGGTTTACGGTTTTTAACGCCATCGCGCAGCACATTGATAAGCTGTTGAAGATGAAAGTAACAGTCGAACTGGTGGCCATAAATAGTGGTGTATTTATCGAATAAGTCGCCAAAATGCGCGTTAACTCGGCGAGTAAATAGGGCGGCATCTTTTTTAGTTAGCATGGATAAATCAGTGTTTGCCATAATTCGGTCTAGGCAAACGTTACTATCAGCGGCATAGTTCATAGCTTGTTCCATTTTATTACCTTTAAACTACCTGAAAAAAAAGCGTGGCAACGTAAACTCAATATGGTTTTCGGTGGCTTAAGCGAAATTTATCACGGCAAACTTAATCGATTAAGTTGTATTGTAGTTTAGGTTTGTTAAGGAATCTACTTATCTATTTAGTCGTTCTGCGTTTATGGTTTGGGGCGCACTGAAACCCCTTAGATATTAGCTGCATATAGTTGGAAAAAAAGCAGGCCAAGCCTGCTTGTTTATCAGAAGAGTCAACAAGTACTTTTTATCAAGACTGCTCATACAAGCGGTTTATTCAAGGTTACATTTCATAGAGTTCAAGCGGCAACCCGTCAGGGTCGGCGAAAAAGGTAAACCGTTTGCCCGTGTATTCATCTACACGAATGGGCTCGCACTCCACTTTATTTATGGTTAAATGTGCAATCACCTCATTAATATCATCTACTCTAAACGCCAAGTGGCGCAAGCCTTGAGCCTCTGGCCTTGAAGGCCTAGCTGGCGCACCCGGAAACGAAAATAGTTCGAGTTGTCCGCCATCAGGTAATGCTAAATCACACTTGTATGACTCTCTTGCTTCGCGGTAATTTTCTGCAATAACGCTAAGGCCAAGAATCTCAGTATAAAAGCGTTTAGAAACAGGGTAGTCGCTACAAATTAATGCAACGTGATGAATTCCTTTTAGCATAAATAAGCTCCGTTAAAACATGAAACCAGAGTGTGACACACACCCTGCCTTATGGCATTTCCTGGCCACGAGCAGTTTCTAATAATAAGTACCAATGTTCGCGAGTCAGTTGGACATCCATCGATTTATGGCAAGCTTTTATACGCTCGATATTGGTTGTACCTAGTACCGGCTGAATATTGGCAGGATGGCGCATTAACCACGCTAATACGATAGCTTCAGGGCTAGTCTCGTATTCAGCGGCCAGAGAATTCACTAGCGCCGCAGTGGCGGCATCCGCTTCGTTGTGGGTACTGGCGCCAGTATATTTACCTTGTGCCAAGCTAGCCCAAGCCTGCAGTTGCACCTTGTTCATCATGCAATATTCAAGGGTGCCTGGTGCATAGCCAGAGTTACGGTTTGCTGGGCTATTAGTGGTAACGCCGTCTTCTAGCCAGTCTCGAAACGCTAAGCTCATTTCCAATTGGTTCGCTACAATTGGGCTTGAAAGCGCCGATTGTAGGTACGCCATTTGATGCCCATGCATGTTTGATACGCCAACGTGCTTTATCTTCCCTTGTTGTTGTAAGGAAGAGAGCGTGGTAGCAACTTCATCCAGTTCCATTAATGGATCGGGGCGATGAAGCAGTAAAATATCAAGTTGCTCTATGTTCAAACGCTGCAAGATCCCTTCTACCGAAGATTCAATCCATTTTGCTGAGAAATCGTAGCGCTTTGGTCCTAAATCATCTTCGAACCGTATCGCACATTTAGACTGCAGAATCATACGTTCTTTTAAAGAAGGGTTTTCTTTTAAAACCTTGCCAAATACGGTTTCAGCTTTGCCAAAGGTATAGATGTCTGCATGATCGAACACATTAATATCAAGAGCCAATGCTTGTTCTATTAACTGGTGTGCTTGTAACACATGTTCTTTTGCTGCTGGTTCGTTGTTCCAGCCACCACCAAGGCCCATGCAGCCATAAACAAGTCTGCTTGCGTCTGGGAAATAGTTTTGCATCTTATACTCCAAATAAATATGCAACTGCGTTGGCAGCCACAATAACGTGCTATTTTGTTAAAGTAAGCCATATATAGATGAAGCTAGGGGATTAGTCGATGTTTAACACATTGAATACGTATGAAGGTATTTTCCACCGATTGTTTAGCCAGCATAGTAAAAAATGGTTTTGTGCAACCATGTTATTTACCTTAGTTGGATGTACATCAGTGCCAGATGGCGTTACGCCGGTGGAAGGGTTTGAGCTAGACCGCTATTTAGGTCAGTGGTACGAAGTAGCGCGCTACGATCACAGTTTTGAAGAGGGGTTATCTAATGTTACGGCCACTTACTCTATGCGCGACGATGGGGGCGTAAAGGTTATCAACCGAGGTTATTCTCAAGAAGAGGCAAAGTGGGATGAAGCCGAAGGGAAAGCCTATTTTGTATCGAGTGACGATACCGCGCACTTAAAAGTATCATTTTTTGGCCCTTTTTATGCCAGTTATGTCGTGATGGCATTAGATAAAGAAGATTATCAATATGCCATGATAACAGGGCCTGATAGAGAGTACCTGTGGATTCTAGCCAGAGAAAAAACGTTACCTCAAGACACTATTGACGCCCTTTTAGCCCAAGCGACACAGAGCGGCTACGATACCAGTAAATTGATTTGGGTCTCTCACGACACGCCTTGACAGTGATTAGCAGGCGTTTTGCCAGCCCCTATTGAGCCGAATTGTGGTATACTTTGCGGCAAAATATTGTAGGGACATTTGCTGTGCTTCAAGAAGCTGTTTTCAATCGAGCGGATAACGCTTGCGAGTTGTGTAAGAACACCGAAAATTTAGACGTTTATATGGTACCCGAGTCGCCAGATGAAACTGCTGGCTGCGCGGTACTTACCTGCCAAACCTGCCGCATGCAACTTAACAGTGAAGCCGATATAGACACCAACCACTGGCGTTGTCTTAATGACGCCATGTGGTCACCTACACCCGCAGTTCAAGTGGTTGCTTACCGTATGCTTAACAAAATAAGCGGCGAAAGCTGGGCACAAGATTTGTTAGACATGGCTTATTTAGAAGACGATGTAAAACAATGGGCTGAAGCGGGGCTTATCGAGCGAGAAGCGACGCTTGATTGTAACGGTACTGCTCTGCAAGCTGGCGATAATGTACACCTTGTTAAAGACCTTACCGTTAAGGGAGCTAACTTTACGGCTAAACGCGGTACGCCGGTAAGAGGCATCAGCCTAAGCGATAATCCTTTGCATATTGAAGGTAAAGTGAATGGTACCCGCATTGTCATTATTGCGGCTTATACAAAAAAATCTTAATTGGTCTTAAAGAAGAGAGCTTTCGGTTATGCAAACGCTAACGATTAGAACCCCCGATGATTGGCACTTACATTTTCGTGACAACGACATGTTGGCAGAAACTGTCCCAGCTACAGCCCGTTGTTTCCAGCGTGCCATTGTTATGCCTAACTTGGTTCCACCTGTGGTAAATGCAAGTATGGCGGTTGCTTACAAGCAGCGTATCGAAGCGGCTCGCCCTACAGGCAGCAACTTTGAACCACTAATGACTCTCTTTTTGACAAACACCACATCAGTACAAGATATTGCTGATGCGAAGGCAGCTGGCGTAACAGCGTGTAAATTATACCCCGCTGGCGCCACCACCAATTCAGATGCTGCGGTAAAAGGCATTGAAGCTTTATACCCAGTGTTTGAAGCTATGGAGGCTCACGGGTTATTGCTACTTATCCATGGTGAAGTCACCGAAGCACACATAGATATTTTCGACCGTGAAAAAGTATTCATCGATACGCATTTAGCACCAATTGTGGCGGCTTTTCCGAACTTAAAAGTAGTGTTTGAGCATATTACTACCGCAGACGCTGCAGCCTTTGTGGTTGATGCTAGCGCCAACGTGGGCGCGACAATCACACCGCAGCATTTATTGTTAAATCGTAATGACTTGTTGGTTGGTGGAGTGCGCCCACACAACTACTGCTTGCCCGTTTTAAAGCGAAATACACATCAAAAAGCACTGCAAGATGTGGTAGCTAGCGGTAATAGCAAATTCTTCTTAGGTACCGATTCAGCGCCTCATGCAAAACATAAAAAAGAAAATGCGTGTGGTTGTGCAGGTTGCTACAGCGCATGGTCTGCGATTGAGCTTTATGCTGAAGTGTTCGAGCAGTTGGGCGCATTAGATAAGCTAGAAGGGTTCGCCAGTAACTATGGTGCCGACTTCTACGGATTACCTAAAAACAACACAACAATGACGTTAGTGAAAGAAGCGTGGACAGTACCTGAACAGGTTACGTTAGCTGATGGTACCGATATGGTCCCTTTCTATGCAGGGCAGACGCTTCAATGGAAACTTCAAGATACTTTCCAAACACGCTCGGCAGACTAACGCTACGTATATGCATCTTTGGAAAAAACAGAAATGACAATTGAAACTGTAAAGCAGTTGGAAATAAATCCAGCTATCACAAAAGCGTTAGATGCACAGGGTATTTTTGCCTTATCGCCCATTCAAGCACAGTCTTTACCTCATGCATTAGCAGGTAGCGACATTATTGGACAAGCGCAAACAGGCAGTGGTAAAACACTTTGCTTTGTAATACCGGCGCTTGAAAAGATTGACCCGACATTATTTGCTACTCAAGTATTGGTTCTGTGCCCAACGCGAGAGTTGGCAGATCAAGTTGCCGTGCAGTATAGAAATGCCGCAAAGCAAATTGGCAATATTAAAGTCATGACCATCTGTGGCGGCCAACCTATGGGCCCTCAAATTCAATCGCTCAAACACGGCGCTCATGTTGTAGTGGGTACACCCGGACGTGTGATGGAACATGTAGAGAAACGCAGGCTTATGCTAAAAAATGTGCGTTTACGCGTGCTTGATGAAGCCGACCGCATGCTAGATATGGGCTTTGAAGATGACTTAAAAGTCATTTTTTCGCCAATGAAGAAAGGTGTGCAAACTTTACTGTTTTCTGCGACTTATACGGAAGAAATTGAGCGTATTGCCGATCAGTATTTAACCGAGCCAGTAATTTGTAAGGTTGAAAGTGATGAGTCGAGCAAGCCGTCGATTACTCAAATTGGCTACAACGTACTTCCACACACTCGAATACAAACGCTCAAAGCCATTCTGACCGATTCTCAGCCTAAAACTGCTATCGTGTTTTGTAACCGCAGAGTACAAGTAACCGAAGTGGTCGCATCATTACTTGAAGATGGCTTTAGCGCAGCAGGTTTGCAAGGCGAAATGGAGCAGTACGAGCGTACTGCAGTACTCAACCAATTCGCTAGCGACGCACTACAAGTGCTGGTTGCTACTGATGTGGCGGCACGTGGGCTCGATATTGATGATATTCCTTGTGTCATTAACTACACCGTGAGTGAAGAGCCGGAAACACATATTCACCGTATTGGACGTACCGCTCGTGCGGGTGCTGAGGGTACAGCAATAACACTAGTGAGCGATGAAGAAGAGCATTTCTTGCGTAAAATTGAAGTGTTGCAAGGCACCGATATTCCGCTAAAAGGCGCACAAGGCTTACGTTTTCATAAAAACCGTATCATACAACCTGAGTTTAGCTGCATTTCGTTAAGTGCCGGTAAAAAGCAAAAGCTTCGTCCTGGTGACTTAGTGGGTGCGCTTACTAAAGATGCAGGCATACCAGGCGATGATGTAGGCAAAATTGCGGTGCAAAATAGCCAAAGCTTTATTGCGGTTAAATTGCGAAGCGTAAAGCGCGCTATGAATCATTTCCGCGAAGGTAAGATTAAAGGCAAGCGCATAAGAGCGCGTAAGCTGTAGGTGATTTAGCATCGAACATCACAAGTGTATGGAACACACGGCTTGGGCAAATATATTTAACGTGTTGGATACGCAGAGCAAAGGCGGTTTTATGTCAGGCGAAACAGATTTAAATACATTGCTAAAAACACTTCAGCCGGCTCTAAGCCCTGAATCGTTTGTATTTGTAAGTGTTCCCTATGCTGTTTCGCCAACTCATTTGGCTAATGCGTTAATGGTGTATAAAGAAGATGAAGGGATAACCCTTATTCTTGAATCATCCTTTGCACGTAATGAAGGCTTTGCAGTAGATAGTACCTATAAGCGCATAACGTGTAATGTCCATTCAAGTTTAGATGCGGTGGGTATGACCGCTGCGATGTCGGCTGGGCTTACTCGGGCTAACATTAGCGCTAATGTGGTAGCGGGCTTTTATCATGACCACATTTTCGTTCCTGCTAGCCGAGCAGACGAAGCCATTGCAGTATTGCTTGAATTGGCCAACCCTTCATAAGCCATAAGCCATAAGCCATAAGCCATAAGCCATAGGCCTCGCGCATTGCTCCTAGGGAACATATCAGGGTTACGTGGCTAGCGAATTAAGGCTATAGATTTCGTACAATTTAGCCACAATTCACACTTTTAGTGCAGATATAAAAAAAGGCGACAATGAATTGCCGCCTCGTTAATGATATTAATTAATGCCTATTACCAAATTTTTACGCGCTCTTCTGGCGGTAAATACAAATCATTTTCCTCGGTCACATCAAACGCCTCGTAAAATTCAGGCACGTTGCGCAATGCGCCGTTAGTACGGAATTTTGTTGGTGAGTGAGTGTCGGTTTGAATTTGGCTGCGTAGGGCTTCATCACGGTACTTGCTTGCCCATACTTGGCCGTAACCAATAAATACGCGCTGATCGCCAGTGTAACCATCAATAACAGGGGCTTCTTCACCCTCTAAGGTTAAGTGATAGGCTTTAAGCGCAATACTAATGCCGCCCAAGTCGCCGATGTTTTCCCCAAGGGTGTATTCACCGTTAACGAATAGCTCTGGCAGGGCTTCAAATTCGTTGAATTGCTCGACAAGCTTCGCCGTTCTCGCTTCAAATTCCTGACGGTCTGTATCAGTCCACCAGTTTCGTAAGGCGCCATCGCCATCAAACGTTGAACCTGCATCATCAAATCCGTGACCAATTTCATGCCCTATAACCGCACCAATACCACCATAGTTAACCGCGTCTTCCGCATTCATATCGAAAAATGGGGGCTGTAGAATAGCTGCGGGGAAAACAATTTCGTTCGCCGTTGGGTTGTAGTAGGCATTAACGGTTTGAGGCGTCATACCCCACTCATGCTTCCATACTGGGCCGCCTTGTTTCTTAAGCATTTCTTCGTAGGCAACATCGGACGAACGCTTTAAGTTGCCAAATAAATCGCTGCCTTTCACTACCAGCTGAGAATAGTCTTTCCAAGTATCGGGGTAGCCAATTTTAACAGTAAATTTAGAGAGCTTATCTAACGCCTGCTCACGTGTTTCATCTGTCATCCAATCAAGCTTTTCAATACTGTCTTTGTAGGCTAATAAAAGATTGCTCACCATTTCGGTCATGCGCTCTTTCGCTTCAGGTGGGAAGTATTGTTTCACGTATACTTTACCGATAACTTCGCCTACATGAGCATTAGAAAGGCTAACAGCTCTACGCCAGCGCGGCTCAGGCTCTTCAACACCACGCAATGTTTTGCTGTAAAAGTTGAAATTAGCGGTGTCGAAATCTTCACTTAAACGACTGGCTGAGGCATTAAGTAAGCCCCATTTTAAAAATACCTTCCAATCTTCTAGAGAGGTTTCAGTAATGAACGTATCCATTTGCTTCATGAAATCAGTTTGCAGGAATACAATGCTATCTAAATCGTCTAATTCCATTTCTTTAAGGAATAATTCCCACGGGAAGTTAGGCATATGAGTGCTTAGTTCTGATACCGGCACTTTGTTATAGTTAGCCGCCCAATTGCGCACTTCTTCTTTCTTCATATGAAGTTCTGCAATACGGCTTTCCATATCAAACAACAGTTGAGCGTTATCTGACGGCGCGTCAAATTCCGCGAGCGTAAACATGGTTTCAATATGTTTAACATAAGCATCGCGAATTTCTTGTGATTTGGTGTCGTCTTTAAAATAGTAGTCGCGCTCGGGCAGACCAAGGCCAGACTGCCATGTATAAATCATATAAGATTCAGGCGATTTAAAATCTGCATTTTGACCAACATTGAAGGGACTCGCATAGCCGTAACGGATGGCATAGGCAAAGTATGCAGCTAATTCATCGTAATTAGTGATAGCTTGAATTTTTTCAATGTCGGCATTAATGGGGCTTATACCCAATTCATTAAGCTTGTCGGTATCCATGTAAGCACGGTAGAAGTCGCCCACTTTTTGCTCATCGGTACCATCTGCAAAGTCGCCTTCGGCAGAGCTTTTGATAATTTTCATTACATGGTCTTGAGATTCGTCACGCAAAATCGTGAAAGCGCCGTAACTTGATTTGTCGGCTGGGATCTCAAGGTTATCAACCCATGTACCATTTACATATTGAAAAAAGTCGTTACCTGGATCGACAGTCAAATCCATGTTTTCTTTATTCACGCCCGACTTTAACTCTTGCTGTTGCGATACAGCGGTTGGCGCTTGGTTTTCTGGTTGTGTATTTTGCGGACTACATGCACTAAGTGCTAATGCAACGCTTAAGCTAGCTACGCTTTTCAACATGGATTATTATTCCTATTTTTATAAGCTTGTTTGTGAACCAAGTCGTTATTAATTTATGTCGTTAAGTTCATATCTCGTTGGCCGAATACTGACTTGTTGC
Organism: Alteromonas stellipolaris; assembly: GCF_001562115.1. Lineage (NCBI taxonomy): Bacteria > Pseudomonadati > Pseudomonadota > Gammaproteobacteria > Alteromonadales > Alteromonadaceae > Alteromonas > Alteromonas stellipolaris. The sequence continues at coordinate 4,257,752 of NZ_CP013926.1, read as the reverse complement.
CTCTATCGCCTTTTGGTGATGCACTAGCTCGCGCAGGCGAGTGTATGCTCTCTAAAACAAAGCCTTTAAAAAAATAAGGCAAGAAAGACAGTATTCTCTTACCGTAATATTTATCACGCCCCTTCCATTAGAAAAAGCACTTATAGTGAAAATACATAGCTTGTAACAACTTCTGTGTGTAATTTCGATATATTGACCACATTGGGCAGACAAAATCACCTTTGCACTTCATTTAACGCTGAAGGAATTAACATGATTCAATTCGATACTGTGTCACCTTGCGAGTACGCCGACGCATTGCCACGTGAGCAGTTTATGGATTATACCATTAAGCCGTTGTGGCAACCTGTTCCACGTATTGCTGGGCCAGCCTTTACAGTGAAATGCGAGGCGGGCGATCACCTTATGCTTCACGCAGCTATTTATCGCGCAAAAGCGGGCGATATCATCGTGGTTGAGGCCGATGATAAATTCGCAGTGGCCGGTGGTAACGTGTGTGCAATTGCACAGTCTAGAGGTATCAAAGGGTTTGTTATCGACGGTGTCATTAGAGACTTGGCAGAAACGAGAGAAAATCAGTTTCCGGTCTTTGCCCGTGGGGTAGTGCCTAAGCCAGGCGCTAAAAAGTGTATATCGCCCCTTAATCAGCCCATTCAATGTGGCGGGGTGACGGTGAATGCGGGTGACATTATTGTGGCTGACGAAGAAGGTATTGCGGTAATACCGCAAGCGCAGGCCCAAGAAGCCTTCGATATAGCCCTTGCCCGAGGCGAGAAAGATGCAGCGATGAATCTTCAGCAGTGGCAAGCGCAGCATAGCGAAAAGGTAGAGCGCATTTTGACAAACTTAGGCTACAGAGATGAGTAAGCCGATGTTTTAAACCCGAGTATTGAACATATCGTGTAGAATGACGTAATTAAACGCAGTTGATGTAGAACGACACGAGTTTTGTTGCATGTTTTCATTTTTTGAACGATTAACACAGCCTTTCCCTAAAGCCCAGCCAGGGCAACCTCCAACAGGTATTGTTGCCTTTTGTAAGTACTACACGCAAGGTATGTGGGGCGTTATCGCGACCGTCTCTATCTTAAGTGCTATTGTTGCAGTGCTTGAAGTCGCGCTGTTCGGTTTTTTGGGCCAATTGGTAGATTGGTTTTCAGAACAGAATCGAGAAACCTTTCTCGCCGAGCAAAAATGGACCTTAATCGGCATGGCAGTCACTGTGCTGGTGCTTATTCCAGGCTTTATATTGTTGCGTTCGTTATTTTCACGCCAATCGCTGATGGGGAATTTCCCTATGCGTATTCGCTGGCAAGCCCACCGTTATTTATTAGGCCAAAGCTTAACCTTTTTTCACGATGAGTTTGCAGGGCGCGTAGCCACTAAAGTAATGCAAACAGCGCTATCGGTGCGTGAAACTGTAACAAAAGTGCTCGATTTACTGGTGTACATCAGCGTTTACTTTATCTCTATGGTGGTACTGGTGTTCAGTACCGATTGGCGCTTAGCGGTTCCACTTGTAGTGTGGTTCTTTGTGTATATGTTCATCTTGCGCATGCTGGTACCCAAGCTTAAAGAAGTGTCTCAAAAGCAAGCCGATGCCCGCTCTATGATGACGGGGCGAATAGTCGACAGCTACACCAACATCACAACCGTCAAATTATTTTCCCATAGTCGCCGCGAAGCTGACTACGCCAGAGAAAGCATGGATGGCTTTTTAAAAACCGTATACCCACAAATGCGTTTAGTGACGATATTAGAATTTTGTGTAGAAATGTCGAATGCCATATTGGTCTTTACGATTGGCGCACTGTCTGTGTATTTATGGATGGAAAACTTAGCCACACCTGGCGATATTGCCATTGCGATTAGTTTGTCTCTTCGTCTAAACGGTATGTCGCATTGGATCATGTGGGAAGTATCCGGACTGTTTGAAAATCTAGGAACGGTGCAAGACGGCATGAATACCTTAGCCCAACCTATCGCAGTGAAAGATAAGCCTAAAGCGACAGCGCTTAGCGTGCAGGGCGGTGGCATTAAGTTTGATAACGTAGACTTTGCCTACGCAGGTGCCGATAACCAACCCATTGATGTATTTTCTAATTTAGAGCTCGCCATTCATCCTGGTGAAAAAGTGGGCTTGGTAGGGCGTTCAGGTTCGGGTAAATCGACATTGGTTAATTTGCTGATGCGATTTTACGATACCCAATCGGGGCGTATTGTTATTGATGGGCAAGATATAACGCAAGTTGGCCAAGAAACCTTACGGGCTAAAATTAGCATGGTTACCCAAGATACCTCGCTAATGCATAGATCGGTGCGTGACAACATTCTTTATGGGCGTACCAACGCCAGTGAAGAAGAAATGATAAACGCAGCCACGTTAGCAGAAGCTCATGAGTTTATTCTTACCCTTACAGATAGCCAAGGAAGAACAGGCTACGACGCCCATGTGGGCGAACGTGGTGTGAAGCTATCCGGCGGTCAACGTCAACGTATTGCCATCGCCCGCGTGCTATTGAAAGACGCACCTGTATTAATCTTAGATGAAGCCACTTCTGCGTTAGACTCAGAAGCTGAAGCTGCTATTCAAGCAAGCCTAGATAAAGTTATGGAAGGAAAAACCGTATTAGCTATTGCACACAGGCTCTCAACGATTGCGCAAATGGACCGATTATTAGTGTTAGAAAAAGGACAGATAGTAGAGCAGGGGACACATGCCGAATTAATTGCACGCAATGGTATTTACGCCAAGTTATGGACGCATCAAACAGGCGGCTTTATTGGCGTGGAATAGCCTTTCATTGAGATAACGAGTTAAACGGCACAGTAAGTTGCAGGACAACTTGCACTGGGGTATTACCACTAACATGGTTAACAAAAACCTTGTGCCGCTTGTTATCTTGAGTATAATACGCGTCCCTCCCTTGCGATACCGCACTTTCCATTGAAATGACGCTGAATTCCCAAGGGTAGTGTAAGTAAAATTTGTGAGTTAAACACCACAGGGGTGTAGTTCGAATTGGTAGAACAGCGGTCTCCAAAACCGATGGTTGGGGGTTCGAGTCCCTCCACCCCTGCCAAATTACAAGTTCGCGTGTTAGCGCGAGCAAAACGACGCTGTAGTGCTAGGATCGTGACATGAGCGAAAAGACGGAAAATCAGTCCAATGCATTGGACATGTTTAAATGGGTAGTGGTATTTGCCCTACTTGCTGGATTGGTTACGGCCAACACAGTGTTCGGTGAAATTTCAGTATTATACCGTGCAGTTACCGCAGTAGTGGTAGTGGTTATTGCTGGTTTTATTGCAGCATCAACGGTTAAAGGCAGCACTTTCCTTAGCTTTGCTAAAGAGTCGCGCACTGAAGTTCGCAAAGTAGTATGGCCGACCCGTCAAGAAGCAAACCAAACTACTATCATCGTACTTGCGGCAACGTTGGTAATGGCATTAATCCTTTGGGGATTAGACGGCATTATCGTTCGTGTTGTTGGATACATTACTGGAATAGGAGCATAACGTATGTCTGAAGAAATTAAAAAAAGATGGTACGTAGTACAAGCATATTCTCAGTACGAAGGTCGCGTTCAAAAAACGCTACTTGAATATATTAAGATGCATGGCATGGAAGAGCACTTTGGTCAGATTCTAGTTCCGACTGAAGAAGTTGTAGAAATGCGCGCTGGCCAAAAGCGCAAATCTGAGCGTAAGTTTTACCCAGGTTACGTTTTGGTAGAAATGGCAATGAACGAAGAATCTTGGCACTTAGTGAAAAGCGTTCCTCGTGTACTTGGTTTCATCGGTGGTACTTCTGATCGCCCAATGCCAATTACCCAAAAAGAAGCAGACGCAATTCTTAACCGTCTTGAAGAGTCAGTTGATAAGCCTAAGCCGAAGACATTGTTCGAGCCAGGCGAAGTGGTTCGCGTTACAGACGGTCCATTTGCCGACTTCAACGGTGTGGTAGAAGAAGTAGACTACGAAAAGAGCCGCGTAAAAGTGTCGGTACTTATCTTCGGTCGTTCTACACCGGTAGATTTAGAATTTGGTCAGGTAGAAAAGGGTTAATCCTAGCTACTTACCATAGAAAAAAGACGGGTTACCGTCTTTTTTTATGTCTGAAATTCAAGAGTGAAAGACTCGCTCGGGCCCTTGTTTCAACAGTGGATGAAGATGTAGGCATAGGCATTTTGAGGCTATAAGATGAAATGGCCTGAGAAGGTTGCCAGGAATATGAAAATAAACAGTATAAGATCTGCTACCCAAGGCTTAATGTTTGCCGCATCACGAATGGCTTGCCAAAATTTGAGCTTTAAATTTCAATCTAGATGTTCAATTCATACTTTGGAATCGTAAGGTCTGTAATGAACATTCTTACCGTTTGGTTTTTAGATAAAAAGGGAATCGGTAGTTTATAATAAACGTACCCGTTGCGGCCGCTATCAGACACCATTTATATTCATAGAGAAACAATAACCCAAAAGATAGCGTTGTGATAAATAAGCTCGTTGGTACGAGTATGCGGCCAACGTTAAAATATTCGAGTTTGCTCATAGGCAATTGAGGCGAATTAATCGAACCCACAGAATTACAGCTACGCCCAAATGATTAAATAGTAGTATAAAACTATTATTTGCAATAAACGCACTCAATGAGAAGAGGCTCAATATGGTACAAGCCAAATAAAGCCTTAGAATAGGTGATAAATTCACTTATTCATCCATTGTATCGTCATAGTCTGATATTGCATCAGCAGCTCCTATACCTCCCCCCTGTAAGTGCGCCTGAGGCGACATCCCATCCATCCCCACCTGATACGCAGTTGATGTCTTCTTGTGTAAGTAACTCCATATAACGTTCTCCAAATAGTTAATTTAAAATTACGCAACAGCGCGTTAAAAATATTCCGCTATTCGAAAAAGAAAAAATACTGGCCATGAGATCGTTTTTTAGTCACATTTATACTTGCATACCATTTGCACACCTTATATAATGCGCGCCCTTTTAAACGGAAACGGGAAGCCGATTGAGCAGGTAATCTCTGTACTTGCAAGGCGCTATACCCAAACAAGAGAGCATTTAAAATGGCTAAAAAAGTAAGCGGTATTATTAAGCTTCAGGTTGCAGCAGGCGCTGCTAACCCAAGTCCACCAGTTGGTCCTGCACTAGGTCAACACGGTGTGAACATCATGGAATTCTGTAAAGCGTTCAACGCAAAAACAGATAGCCTTGAGAAAGGTGCTCCGGTACCTGTAGAAATTACGGTTTATGAAGATCGTTCTTTCACATTCGAAACTAAGACTCCTCCTGCGTCTTACCTGCTTAAGAAAGCAGCGGGCATCAAGAGCGGTTCTGGCCGTCCTAACACTGAAAAAGTGGGTACTGTTACTCGCGCTCAGTTGGAAGAAATTGCCAAAACTAAAGAACCAGACTTAACTGCAGCTGACCTAGATGCAGCGGTTCGCACTATCGCGGGTTCTGCTCGCTCAATGGGCTTGAACGTAGAGGACTAATCGAATGGCTAAATTATCTAAACGCGCTCGCATTATCCGCGAAAAAACAGACGCGACTAAAGAATACGAAATCAACGAAGCAGTTGCTTTGCTTAAAGAATTAGCGACAGCTAAATTCGCTGAAAGCGTTGATGTTGCAGTAAACCTTGGTATTGACGCTAAGAAATCTGACCAAAACGTTCGTGGTGCAACTGTACTACCTAACGGTACTGGTAAAGACGTTCGCGTTGCAGTATTTACTCAAGGTGCTAACGCTGAAGCAGCTAAAGAAGCTGGTGCTGACATCGTTGGTATGGAAGACCTTGCTGAGCAAGTGAAGAAAGGCGAAATGAACTTTGACGTTGTTGTTGCCAGCCCAGACGCTATGCGTGTTGTTGGTCAACTAGGTCAAATCTTAGGTCCACGTGGCCTAATGCCTAACCCTAAAACGGGTACAGTAACGCCAGACGTTGCTACTGCTGTTAAGAACGCTAAAGCTGGTCAGGTTCGCTACCGTAACGATAAGAACGGTATCATCCATGCTAGCATTGGTAAGATTGCGTTCGAAACAAACCAAATTCAAGAGAACCTTGAAGCATTACTAGAAGCATTGAAGAAAGCTAAGCCTTCTTCTGCTAAAGGTACTTATATCCAGAAGATCAGCCTAAGCACCACTATGGGCGCTGGCGTATCTCTAGATAAAGCTTCAGTAGGTCTTTAATAGCCTGCCGGGGCAACTCGGTTTCTCTGTAAAGGTAATGGGTTGGAGTCGTCAAAACAGCAGTGCTGATTGGCAACTCCCGTCCAAGACCGCAGGTGCGATGTGGTGATAGAGGTAAGAGAACTATCACATTAAACATATCGCTTAATACAACAACCTGCGCAGACGGTGGTTTGACTCAGACTCTCTGGGGTAACAAACACCGTAGAGCGGTATCATCAATTATGTTGATATCAATCTGTGAACCCTGATGGCGTAAACAGGTGACTGTATACAAAGTCAGATACAAAGAGGTGAACTCAGTGGCACTAGGTTTAGCAGCAAAAAAAGAGATCGTAGCAGAAGTTTCTGAAGTTGCGTCTCGCGCTCTATCCGTTGCCGTCGCTGAATACCGTGGGATGGAAGTTGCAGAACTGACTGACCTTCGCGTAAAAGCTCGTGAGCAAGGCGTATACCTTAAGGTTATACGTAACACTCTAGCTAAGCGTGCATTGGCAGACAGTAAATTTGCAGACTTAGATAGCGCCCTTACTGGTCCTCTTATCTACGGCTTCTCAGTTGAGGCACCTGGTGGTGCAGCACGTCTTTTTAAAGACTTTGCGAAGCAAAACGATAAGTTGAACGTAACAGCTCTATCTATTGGTAGTGGTCTTCTTGGTCCAGATAAATTGGACGCAGTTGCTTCACTTCCTACTCGCGACGAAGCGCTTGCAAAACTTCTTGCAACCTTCAAAGCACCGGTTGGGAAATTCGTTCGTACTATCAACGAAGTACCTACCAAGTTTGTGCGCGTATTGGCGGCGATCAAAGACGAGAAGTAATTCCCGTTTTTGGCATATTGATTTTTTTAACATTTTAAAAACCCAGGAGTTTAGACCACATGGCTCTAACTAAAGAAGATATCTTAAACGCGATTGCTGAAATGCCAGTTATGGAATTGGTTGAGCTAATCGAAGCAGCTGAAGAAAAATTCGGTGTTGACGCATCTGCAGCAGTAGCTGTAGCTGGTCCAGCAGCGGGCGAAGCAGCAGCAGTTGAAGAAAAGACTGAGTTTGACGTTGTAATGACTTCATTCGGCGCAAACAAAGTTGCAGTAATCAAAGCAGTTCGCGCAGCGACTGGCCTAGGTCTTAAAGAAGCTAAAGAAGTAGTTGAATCTGCTCCTAAAGCTATCAAAGAAGGCGTAAGCAAAGAAGAAGCTGAAGAACTTAAAGCACAGCTAACTGAAGCTGGTGCTGAAGTTGAAGTTAAGTAATCTATTTGTTTAGATTATTTGCCTGAGACGGCAAGGCTGGTGGTTTTTTAAACCACCAGCCTTTTTGCGCTGTACAGTGTGTAGATTCTAACCCTTGACTACACTACTAAATGCGCACTTCGGAAATTTCACATAAAAGCATAAAACCAACAAGTTAACTAATAATTGGTTAAATTTTGTTGTATGCTGTGGAATTGCCCCGAAAAAGGGTTGTGGAAGTTTGTTGCTTATGCGCAATTCAACACGAAGCTCATAGCTTGAAGCACTCGTAGCGATGCATAATGCAGCAGGTTGGGTCATAAATCAGCAGGCTGAGGAACCCATGGTTTACTCTTATAGCGAAAAGAAACGTATCCGTAAGGATTTTGGCAAACGCCCACAGGTATTGGAAATTCCATACCTTCTTTCAATTCAGCTTGATTCTTTCAAAAAGTTTATTGAGATCGACGCCGATGCTCAATACGGCTTGGAAGCAGCATTTCGTTCCGTTTTTCCGATAAAAAGCTACTCAGGTAACTCGGAGCTTCAATATGTTAGCTACCGTTTGGGAGAGCCAGTATTCGACGTTAAAGAATGTCAAATTCGTGGCGTCACATTCTCTGCTCCATTAAGAGTAAAACTACGGTTAGTATTGTTTGATAAAGACGCTGCGCCAGGTACCGTAAAAGACATTAAAGAACAAGAAGTGTACATGGGCGAAATCCCATTGATGACTCAGAACGGTACGTTCGTTATCAATGGTACAGAGCGTGTTATCGTGTCACAACTACACCGTTCACCTGGTGTGTTCTTCGATCACGATAAAGGCAAAACTCACTCGTCAGGAAAAGTGCTTTATAATGCACGTGTAATTCCTTACCGTGGTTCTTGGCTTGATTTCGAGTTCGATCCAAAAGATAACCTGTTTGTTCGTATTGACCGTCGTCGTAAGTTGCCAGCAACAATCATCTTACGCGCGCTTGAAATGACATCAGAAGAAATCTTGGATACGTTCTTCGAGAAAGTCAGTGTACGTATCGATAAAGACAAGTTAATGATGGAAGTGGTGCCAGATCGTCTTCGTGGCGAAACAGCGGCATTTGATATCATTGACGGTGAAGGTAATGTTGTTGTTGAAACCGGTCGTCGTGTATCTGCACGTCATACCCGTGCGCTTGAAAAAGCGGGTTTAACTGAACTTGAAGTTCCAGCAGATTACCTAATCGGTCGCGTATTCGCGGCAACGTACGTAAATGAAGATACTGGCGAAGTTATCGTTAGCGCTAACGAAGAGTTAACGCTTGAGAACTTAGCGGCACTTAGCCAAGCTGGTATTAAAGAGTTCGAAACGCTGTACATTAATGAATTGGACCACGGTTCATACATTTCTGACACATTGCGTATCGACTCTTCAACAAACCGCCTAGAAGCGCTTGTTGAAATTTACCGCATGATGCGTCCTGGTGAGCCACCAACAAAAGACGCAGCAGAAACCTTATTCCAAAACCTTTTCTTCTCTGATGAGCGTTATGATCTATCTTCTGTAGGTCGTATGAAGTTCAACCGCCGTTTAGGCCGTGAAGAATTGATTGGTTCAGGCACCCTAGATAAAGACGATATTGTTTCAGTAATGAAGCAACTTATCGAGATTCGTGACGGCAAAGACGAAGTGGACGATATCGACCACTTGGGTAACCGCCGTATTCGTTCTGTGGGTGAAATGGCTGAAAACCAATTCCGTGTTGGTTTAGTACGTGTTGAGCGTGCTGTTAAAGAACGTCTAAGCTTAGGCGACCTTGATAGCATTATGCCGCAAGACCTAATTAACGCTAAGCCTATCTCGGCTGCGGTTAAAGAGTTCTTCGGTTCATCACAGCTTTCTCAGTTCATGGACCAAAACAACCCGTTATCAGAAGTAACGCATAAGCGTCGTATTTCTGCATTAGGCCCGGGTGGTCTTACGCGTGAGCGTGCAGGCTTCGAAGTGCGTGACGTACACCCTACGCACTACGGTCGTCTGTGTCCTATCGAGACTCCTGAAGGTCCAAACATCGGTTTGATCAACTCATTGGCGAGTTTCGCACGCACCAATGATTTTGGTTTCCTTGAAACGCCGTTCCGTCGCATTGTTGATGGCGTGGTAAGTGAAGAAATCGATTACTTGTCTGCAATTGAAGAAGGTCAATTCGCAATTGCACAGGCAAACATTGTTTTAACCGCAAACGGTGAGCTAGTAGACGACCTTATTCCATGTCGTCACCGTGGTGAAACCACCTTGATGCCGAAAGAAGACATCAAGTACATGGACGTTTCTCCACAGCAAATCGTTTCAATCGCTGCGAGTATCATTCCGTTCCTAGAACACGATGATGCTAACCGCGCATTGATGGGTGCGAACATGCAACGTCAGGCTGTACCTACATTACGTGCTGATAAGCCGCTTGTTGGTACCGGTATGGAAAGAACCATTGCTGTTGACTCAGGTGTTACTGTAGTTGCTAAGCGTGGTGGTAGAGTTGACTATGTTGACGCTAGCCGTATCGTTATTAAAGTAGAAGAAGATGAAATGCTTCCTGGTGAAGCAGGTATCGACATCTACAACCTGACTAAATACACACGTTCTAACCAGAACACCTGTATCAATCAGCGTCCTACTTGTAGTGTAGGCGACCCGATTGTTGCTGGCGATGTATTGGCTGACGGTCCATCTACTGACTTGGGCGACCTTGCTCTTGGTCAGAACATGCGTATCGCGTTCATGCCTTGGAACGGTTATAACTTCGAGGATTCAATCCTTATCTCTGAGCGTGTAGCTCAGGAAGACCGTTTCACCACTATCCACATTCAAGAACTAAGCTGTATTGCTCGTGATACTAAGCTTGGGCCAGAAGAAATTTCTTCTGATATTCCGAATGTTGGCGAATCTGCACTAAGCAAACTTGATGAATCAGGTGTTGTTTACATTGGTGCGGAAGTGAAAGGCGGCGACATTCTGGTAGGTAAAGTAACACCTAAAGGTGAAACTCAGCTTACGCCAGAAGAAAAACTATTAAGAGCAATCTTCGGTGAAAAAGCGTCTGACGTAAAAGATACGTCACTACGTGTGCCTAACTCTGTTCACGGTACGGTTATCGACGTTCAAGTCTTTACCCGTGACGGCGTAGAGAAAGACAAACGTGCGCTTGAAATTGAAGACATGCAACTTCGTCAGGTTAAGAAAGACCTTACTGACGAATTTGAAATTCTTGCAGACGGCATCTTTGCTCGTGCACAAAACGCATTACTACGCTCTGGTGTTGAACAAGCTAAGCTTGACAGCCTGCCGCGTGAGAAGTGGTTTGAAATTGCATTAAACGACGAAGACGTACAGCTTGAGATCGACCAAATTGCTGATCAGCACGCAGAAATCAAAGAAGACTTCGATAAGAAGTTTGAAACTAAGCGTCGCAAGATCACACAAGGCGATGACCTAGCACCAGGTGTCCTTAAAATTGTTAAGGTTTACCTAGCTGTTAAACGTCATATCCAGCCTGGTGATAAGATGGCCGGTCGTCACGGTAACAAAGGTGTAATTTCAACGATTCAGCCTGTGGAAGATATGCCATATGATGCTAACGGTACGCCGGTAGACATCGTATTGAACCCACTAGGTGTACCATCGCGGATGAACATCGGTCAGATCCTAGAAACACATATGGGTATGGCTGCTCACGGTCTTGGTGTGAAAATCGATCGCATGCTTAAAGAGCATGAAGAGATGCAGAAGCTTCGTAACTTCTTAAAAGAAATTTATGAGCTTGGCGAAAATCACCAAGAAGTGGACATCGATAACTTCACCGACCACGAAATTACACGTCTTGCAAACAACCTACGTAAGGGTGTTCCAATTGCAACACCTGTATTCGACGGTGCACGTGAATCTGAAATTAAGGAAATGTTGAAGTTAGCTGACATTCCTGAAAGCGGTCAGATTTCGTTGTTCGACGGTCGTACTGGTCGCGAGTTTGAGCGTCCGGTAACGGTTGGTTACATGTACATGCTGAAACTGAACCACTTGGTTGACGACAAAATGCACGCTCGTTCAACTGGTTCGTACAGCCTTGTTACACAACAACCGCTGGGTGGTAAAGCTCAGTTCGGTGGTCAGCGCTTCGGAGAGATGGAAGTGTGGGCCCTTGAAGCTTACGGTGCAGCATATACCCTTCAGGAAATGCTTACTGTTAAGTCGGATGATGTTAACGGCCGTACTAAGATGTACAAGAACATCGTCGATGGTGACCACAGAATGGAACCTGGCATGCCAGAATCATTCAACGTATTACTTAAAGAAATCCGCTCGTTGGGTATTAACATCGAGTTGGAAGAGAAGTAACACGGCAATCGCCACGTTATGACAAGAGATGGCCCGGCGCTTGCGCCGGGTTCTAGAGACTGACTCCGCTGGGAGAGTAATGTGAAAGACTTATTAAAGTTTCTAAAGCAACAAAACAAGACCGAAGAATTCGATAATATTCGAATCGGTCTTGCTTCACCTGACATGATTCGTTCATGGTCTTTTGGTGAAGTTAAGAAGCCAGAAACAATTAACTACCGTACGTTCAAACCAGAACGTGACGGCTTGTTTTGTGCGCGTATTTTCGGACCAGTTAAAGACTACGAATGTCTTTGTGGTAAGTATAAGCGTCTGAAGCACCGTGGTGTTATCTGTGAAAAATGTGGTGTTGAAGTAACCCTAACTAAAGTACGTCGTGAGCGTATGGGTCACATTGAACTGGCAAGCCCAGTTGCACACATTTGGTTCCTTAAATCACTTCCGTCTCGTATCGGCTTAATGCTTGATATGACACTTCGTGATATTGAACGTGTACTATATTTTGAATCTTACGTAGTAACCGAGCCGGGTATGACTACCCTTGAGCGTAGCCAACTTCTTAACGAAGAAGATTACTTGGATGCACTTGAAGAGCACGGTGACGAATTTGACGCTAAAATGGGTGCTGAAGCCGTATTTGACCTTTTAAAAGTGTTAGATGTAGATGCTGATGTAGCTGCTATGCGTGAAGAGTTGCCTTCAATCAACTCTGAAACTAAGCGTAAGAAAATCACCAAGCGTCTTAAGTTGCTTGAATCATTCCAACAGTCTGGCAACAAGCCAGAGTGGATGATCTTGACTGTACTTCCAGTACTTCCGCCGGATCTTCGTCCGTTGGTACCACTGGACGGTGGTCGATTTGCAACGTCTGACCTGAACGATTTATACCGTCGTGTTATCAACCGTAACAACCGTCTTAAGCGTCTTTTAGACCTTGCGGCGCCTGACATTATTGTACGTAACGAAAAACGTATGCTTCAGGAAGCGGTAGATGCACTACTAGATAACGGTCGTCGTGGCCGCGCTATCACAGGTTCTAACAAACGTCCTCTTAAATCACTTGCCGATATGATTAAAGGTAAGCAAGGTCGTTTCCGTCAGAACTTACTTGGTAAGCGTGTTGACTACTCTGGTCGTTCTGTAATTACCGTTGGTCCTACATTACGTCTTCACCAATGTGGTCTTCCTAAGAAAATGGCACTTGAGTTATTCAAGCCGTTTATCTATGGAAAACTTGAAGGCCGTGGTTTAGCGACAACTATCAAAGCAGCGAAGAAGCTTGTTGAACGTGAAGCACCAGAGGTATGGGACGTATTAGACGACGTTATCCGTGAACACCCTGTTATGCTTAACCGTGCACCAACACTTCACCGTTTGGGTATCCAGGCATTTGAACCAACCCTTATCGAAGGTAAAGCGATTCAGCTTCACCCACTAGTATGTGCGGCGTACAACGCCGATTTCGATGGTGACCAAATGGCTGTACACGTGCCGCTGACTATCGAAGCTCAGCTTGAAGCACGTGCGTTGATGATGTCGACCAACAACATTCTGTCACCTGCAAATGGTGAGCCTATCATCGTTCCTTCACAGGACGTTGTATTGGGTCTTTATTACCTAACCCGTGACAAAGTGAACGGCTTAGGCGAGGCAATGGTATTTACCAGCCCGAATGAAGCAGAAAAAGCATACCGTACAGGTAATGCAGAACTTCACTCTCGCGTTAAAGTACGTATCACTGAATACGATATTGACGAAGATGGCGTGAAGACTGAGAAAGTAACGCTAACAGATACTACTGTTGGTCGTGCAATTTTCTCATTGATGCTTCCTAAAGGTTTGCCGTTTGAAATTATCAACCAGGCAATGGGCAAAAAGCAGATTTCACGTTTGCTAAACGCTTGTTATCGTACACTGGGTCTTAAAGACACAGTAATCGCTGCTGACCAAATCATGTATACCGGTTTCCACTACGCAATGATTGCGGGTGCATCTGTTGGTATTGATGACATGGTAATCCCAGCTGCGAAGAAAGATATTATCGACGCTGCAGAAGCGGAAGTTATCGAGATCCAGGAACAGTTCCAAAACGGTCTTGTAACAGCCGGTGAGCGCTACAACAAAGTTATCGATATCTGGTCAAATGCCAACGAAAAAGTTGCTAAGGCCATGATGGATAACCTTAAGACTGACATCGTAATTAACCGCGATGGCGAAGAAGAAGAGCAAACCTCATTTAACTCTGTTTATATGATGGCCGACTCTGGTGCTCGTGGTAGTGCCGCTCAGATTCGTCAGCTAGCTGGTATGCGTGGTCTGATGGCTAAGCCAGATGGCTCAATCATCGAAACGCCAATTACCGCTAACTTCCGTGAAGGTCTTAACGTACTTCAGTACTTCATCTCTACTCACGGTGCGCGTAAAGGTCTAGCCGATACAGCACTTAAGACAGCGAACTCGGGTTACCTAACTCGTCGTCTAGTAGATGTTGCACAAGATTTGGTTATTACTAACGACGACTGTGGCACCTTCGGTGGTGTTACGATGACACCGCTAATTGAAGGTGGTGACGTTGTAGAACCACTTCGCGAGCGTGTACTAGGTCGTGTAGTTGCAGAAGATGTAGTTAAACCAGGTACTACAGAAGTATTGGTTGAGCGTAATGTGTTACTAGACGAAGCGCTAGTAGACATGCTTGAAACTAACTCTGTTGACCAAATTCAAGTGCGCTCAGTTATCACTTGTGATAACGACTTCGGTGTGTGTGCAAACTGTTATGGTCGTGACCTTGCTCGCGGACATATGGTTGGAAGCGGTGAGTCTGTGGGTGTTATTGCCGCACAGTCAATCGGTGAACCAGGTACACAGCTTACCATGCGTACGTTCCACATCGGTGGTGCGGCATCACGAGCTTCTGCTGAGAACAGCGTTCAGGTTAAAACTGCGGGTAGCCTTAAGCTACACAATGAAAAATCAGTACGTAACTCAGACGGCAAAGTGGTTATTGTTTCTCGTTCAACAGAACTTACTGTTATCGATGAACAAGGTCGTGAGAAAGAGCGCTATAAAGTACCTTACGGTGCTGTACTTAGCGTGGATGACGGTGCAACTATTGCAGCAGGCGACGTTGTTGCTAACTGGGATCCGCATAGTCACCCAATCGTTACTGAACGTGCAGCTAAGATTAGCTTCGCCGACATCGACGACTCTAACACTGAGATGCAACAAGACGAACTAACTGGTCTTACGCGTATCGTAGTTAAAGATCTTGCGAAGAGTAACTCTAAAGAACCTAAACTTATCCTAGAAAGTGATGAGTTCGGTCTTCAAGAGATTCGCTTACCAAGCTTTACTACTATCGAAGCGAAAGAAGGTAAGGTTGCTAATGAAGGTGACGTGTTAGCACGTATACCTCAAGAAAGCTCGAAGACACGTGATATCACGGGTGGTCTACCTCGCGTAGCCGACTTGTTTGAAGCACGTAAGCCTAAAGAGCCAGCTATCCTTGCTGAAGTTTCAGGTACTATTGGTTTCGGTAAAGAAACCAAAGGTAAGAAACGTTTGGTTATCACGCCGCCAGAGGGTGATGCATACGAAGAGATGATTCCAAAATGGCGTCAACTTAACGTGTTTGAAGGTGAGAAAGTAGAACGTGGTGAAGTTATTGCAGATGGCCCTGAGTCACCGCATGACATCTTGCGTCTACGTGGTATTTCTGCTGTAGCAAACTACATCGTGAACGAAGTTCAGGAAGTTTACCGTCTACAGGGTGTAAAAATTAACGATAAGCACATCGAAGTTGTTATTCGTCAGATGTTGCGTAAGTGCGTTATTACCCATTCAGGTGATACTCAGTTCCTTGAAGGCGAACAAGTTGAAGTGTCTAACGTGAAAGTGACCAACCGTGAAGTTGAAAAACACGGTAAGATCCCAGCGCAGTATGAAACACAACTGCTTGGTATCACTAAGGCGTCGCTATCTACTGAGTCATTCATCTCAGCTGCATCGTTCCAAGAAACAACACGTGTTCTTACCGAAGCTGCAGTTCAAGGTAAAGAAGATGACCTTCGCGGTCTGAAAGAAAACGTAATCGTGGGTCGATTGATTCCAGCGGGTACAGGTTTCGCTTACCATGAACGTCGTGCACAACGTCGTAAAGAAGAAATCGAAGAAATGTCAGTTTCTGCTGCTGATGCAGAACAGGCACTAACCGAAGCGCTTAACGCCGGTGACGACTCAGCCGAATAAGGCATGATCGTAGGAGTACGTTAACGTACTCCTAACAAATTGGCATGTTAAGCTGACAGATTGCAGTTAAATGGCTGCTTAACCTTTGTACAGCTTGACACGCCGAGCTATGATCATTAATATTCCGCGACCCGATTTTGGATGACCTCTAAAAGGCAGAAGAAAATGGGCGCGGTTTTTTGTATCAGAGCTCAGTTAATGCTGACAAGCACAGTATTAACATTGAATGAGCGACGCTAGAAAAGTCGCTTTAATGGACCCAATCAGAGTGATTGGGTTTTTGTAGTTTTTAATCAGGAGCTAGTTAATGGCAACAGTTAACCAGTTAGTCCGCAAGCCGCGCAAAAAGCCCGTTGAAAAAAGCAACGTAGCTGCATTGCAAGCTTGTCCTCAAAGACGCGGTGTATGTACTCGTGTATATACTACTACGCCTAAGAAACCAAACTCTGCACTACGTAAAGTATGTCGTGTACGTCTAACTAACGGTTTTGAAGTTTCTTCATACATCGGTGGTGAAGGTCACAACCTACAAGAGCACAGTGTAGTACTTATCCGTGGTGGTCGTGTTAAAGATCTACCAGGTGTTCGTTATCACACAGTTCGCGGTACATTAGACTGCGCAGGTGTAAACGATCGTAAGCAAGCCCGTTCTAAGTACGGTGCGAAGAAGCCTAAGTCTTAACGGTTCTCCGTTAGTAAGGCCAAACTGAAGTTTAAGAGTTTTGGGTAATTCCTGAATTCATACGGAGAATAGAAATGCCAAGAAGAAGAGTCGTAGGTCAACGTAAAATCCTACCAGAGCCAAAATTTAGCTCACAACTGCTTGCAAAATTCATGAATGTCGTAATGCTTGACGGCAAGAAGTCAGTCGCTGAAAAAATCGTTTACGGTGCGCTCGATATTGTTGCTGAAAAAACCAGCAAAGCTCACCTAGATGTATTCGAAGAAGCACTTGATAACATCCGTCCTACTGTAGAGGTTAAATCTCGTCGTGTAGGTGGTTCAACTTATCAAGTACCAGTAGAAGTTCGTCCAGTTCGTCGTAATGCCCTAGGTATGCGTTGGTTGGTAGATGCTGCTCGTAAACGTGGCGAAAAGTCTATGGCTCAACGCCTAGCTGCTGAAATGATTGATGCATCAGAAAACAAAGGTTCTGCGGTTAAGAAACGTGAAGACGTTCACCGTATGGCCGAAGCAAACAAAGCGTTTGCTCATTACCGTTGGTAATAAACGTAATATAACTGAGAGAGATGTATGCCTCGTAAGACCTCGATTGAGCGTTACCGCAATATTGGTATTGTGGCTCATGTGGACGCGGGTAAAACCACGACCACAGAGAGAGTCCTGTTTTATACAGGGTTGTCTCATAAAATCGGTGAAGTGCATGATGGTGCTGCAACCATGGACTGGATGGAACAAGAGCAGGAGCGTGGTATCACTATCACGTCTGCTGCAACGACTTGTTTCTGGTCAGGCATGGAAAAGCAGTTCGATCAGCATCGTATAAACATTATAGACACGCCAGGACACGTGGACTTTACCATTGAGGTAGAACGTTCATTACGAGTTCTGGATGGGGCTGTAGTGGTTTTTTGCGGGTCTTCTGGGGTTGAACCTCAATCAGAGACAGTCTGGCGACAGGCTGACAAATATGAGGTGCCACGTCTCGTGTTCATCAATAAGATGGACCGAGCTGGCGCCGATTTTGAGCGTGTTGTGGGTCAAATCCGTAAACGCTTAGGCGCAAACTGTGTTCCGATTCAATTGAACATGGGCGCTGAAGAAGAATTCCATGGCGTTATCGATCTTATTAAGATGAAAGCCATAAACTGGAATGCCGAAGACATGGGTATGACTTTTACCTATGAAGATATTCCAGCGCAATATTTAGACAACGCACAAAAGTATCGCACAGAGATGATTGAAGCAGCAGCTGAAGCCTCTGACGAACTAATGGATAAGTATTTAGAAGGCGAAGAGCTAACTGAAGCTGAAATCCGACTTGGTTTACGTACCCGTACACTGAACAACGAAATTGTTCTTGCCACCTGTGGCAGTGCCTTCAAAAACAAAGGTGTTCAGGCAGTACTAGACGCGGTAGTAGAATACTTACCATCACCAAGTGAAGTGAAAGCTATTACGGGTGTTTTAGACGATAAAGATGAAACTGAAGCTGAGCGTCATGCAGACGACAGCGAGCCATTCTCGGCCCTTGCATTTAAAATCGCTACTGACCCATTCGTAGGAACGCTGACTTTCTTCCGTTGTTACTCTGGCGTTGTTAATACTGGTGATACGGTATACAACCCAGTGAAAGGTAAACGCGAGCGTTTTGGGCGTATAGTTCAAATGCACGCTAAAGACCGTGAAGAAATTAAAGAAGTTCGTGCAGGCGATATCGCCGCAGCCATTGGTCTTAAAGATGTGACCACAGGTGATACGCTTTGCGATCCGAATAATGTCATTACGCTAGAGCGTATGGAATTTCCTGATCCGGTAATTTCTATCGCTGTTGAGCCTCGCTCTCAAGCTGACCAAGAAAAGATGGGACTCGCGTTAGGTAAGCTAGCCGCTGAAGACCCGTCATTTAAGGTTAAGACTGATGAAGAGTCTGGCCAGACGATTATCTCTGGTATGGGTGAGCTTCACCTTGATATCATTGTTGATCGTATGAAACGCGAATTTAAGGTTGAATGTAACGTAGGTAAACCTCAGGTTGCTTATCGTGAAACTATTCGTAAGAAAGTAGAAGTTGAAGGTAAATTCGTACGTCAGTCTGGCGGCCGTGGCCAATTTGGTCATGTATGGCTTCGTATTGAGCCACAAGCTGAAGAAGGCGCAGGCTACGAATTTGTTAATGACATCACCGGTGGTGTGGTACCAAAAGAGTTCATACCAGCGGTTGATAAAGGAATTCAGGAGCAGTTGCAAAGTGGTGTTGTAGCAGGGTATCCGGTACTAGATGTAAAGGTAACTTTGTTCGACGGTTCGTACCACGATGTTGACTCTTCTGAAATGGCGTTTAAGATCGCCGGCTCTATGGGTTTCAAAAAAGGCGCCGCAGAAGCAAATCCGGTGTTGCTTGAACCCATGATGAAAGTTGAAGTAACTACTCCAGAAGACTGGATGGGTGATGTGGTTGGTGACCTAAATCGTCGTCGCGGCATGATCGAAGGTATGGAAGAAGGCGTAGCAGGTATTAAAATAGTACGTGCTAAGGTGCCGCTTTCAGAAATGTTCGGGTATGCTACTGACTTGCGTTCACAAACGCAGGGTCGCGCATCATACTCTATGGAGTTCTTCAATTATTCTGAGGCGCCGAAAAATGTGGCGCAGGCTATTATTGAATCTAGAATTTAATCTAAATGAAGGTTCGGTCCGGTCCCGTATTGGGTCGGACTTTTAACTTAGGAAACGAGAAAAATGGCAAAAGAAAAGTTTGAACGTACGAAACCCCATGTAAACGTGGGTACAATCGGCCACGTTGACCACGGAAAAACTACCCTTACTGCAGCTATCACTACTGTTCTTTCAAAGACATACGGTGGTTCAGCTCAGGCTTTCGATCAAATCGATAACGCGCCTGAAGAAAAAGCTCGTGGTATCACCATCTCTACTTCACACGTAGAGTATGACACTCCTACTCGTCACTACGCTCACGTAGATTGCCCAGGACACGCTGATTACGTTAAAAACATGATCACCGGTGCTGCTCAGATGGACGGCGCGATCCTAGTAGTAGCTGCGACTGATGGCCCTATGCCTTGGACGAAGGTTTACGCTTCGCTATCCGTGAAGGTGGCCGTACTGTAGGTGCTGGTGTTGTAGCTAAGATTCTTTAATCTAAGCAAACCAAAGCATTAAGAAAAAGGCGCTCATTGGAGCGCCTTTTTTGTGTCTGTAGGTTTAGTCGGCAGTAGAAGCCCATGTGAAACGCGGCGTGAATCCATCCATGGAGCCTCCGCAGCAGCATCCATGCTGCTGAGGGTTTCACATGGGCTTCTACTGCCGCCTCTTTCAACTACCCAGACTGTTTATCGGTAGAGTAGAAGGAGCGGCGTGAATCCATCCATGGGGCCTCTGCCACAGCATCCATGCTGCTGAGGGTCTCACATGGGCTTCTACTACCGCCTCTTTCAACAACCCAGACTGTTTATCGGTAGAGTAGAAGGAACGGCGTGAACCCATCCATGGGGCCTCTGCCACAGCATCCATGCTGTGGAAGGTTCCTGATGGGGCACTACTACCTCTCTTGTAACTTCAGAAGGTCGCTGATGAAGCTCAAGATAGTCACCGATATAAACACGGTGTGAATCCATCCATGGGGCCTCTGCCACAGCATCCATGCTGTGGAAGGTTTCTGATGGGCGCGACTCCCTCACATATAAACGCAGACCAGTACATTGAGGTAGTGGGGCGTAAACCCATCCATGGGGCCTTTGCTACAGCATCTATACCTTTATACCTTTGTTAAATGACTATAATCGCGAAGTAACTATAAATGCGAGAATAAATCTCATTTGCATTGAGTCGAGGCACAAAATCTGTATTATCTATCACCTCGAACGATGAAATAGCCTTGAATAAGGAATAGCAAAATATCTATGCGCTTCTCATTAGGCAGCATTAGGCAATGGCATTGGATAAGCGGGGCGTGGTGTCTTGTTGGCATCTTACTGTTTTCCCTAACGGGTATAACGCTTAATCACGCTGCTGATATTCCTGCCAACAAAAAAATAACTGAAATAGATGCCTCGTTGCCTGCATCAGTAATAGATGAATTTGTGGCTTTGCCAGAAGGGGAAGCTGTTATTCCTGATGTCTTGGTGGATTTCGTATCTGATAAATATGATGTTGCTATCCCCGCTTCGGTGGTGGGGGAATGGGACGGTATTGAATTTTATGCTGCCTGGCCTGGGCCGGGTACTGACAGTTGGGTTGCTGTGGATAGCGAACTTGAAATGGTTACCTATGAAAGCGTGGATAGAGGATGGATTTCGTATTTCAACGATCTCCACAAAGGTAGAAATACCGGAACAGTGTGGCCGTGGTTTATTGATGTGTTTGCTGTTGCCTGCATTATTTTTAGTGTCACAGGTTTGCAGTTACTTATGCGTCATGCACCAAGTAGAGCATCCACCTGGCCTGTAACTGTTCTGGGCGTATTAATCCCATTTGTCATTTTGCTGTTATTTGTGCATTAGCGGTTTGGGGATGTGAACTTGAAAAGGAGTGAAACAATGAAAGTGCGAAATAGACTTGCGATAGCGTCTGGAGCGCTAGGGCTTATGTTAGCCTCATCAGTCTCTATGGCTGCGCAGTCAGTAACGCTTGATATAGCTTTGCCTCAGCTAGATGTTGCTGAGTATCACAAACCGTATGTGGCTGTGTGGATAGAAAACAGCAAGCGTAAATCTACTCAGGTCGCGGTGTGGTATGACGTTGATATGCGTGAACACGAAGGTAAAGAATGGCTTAAGGATCTTAGGCAGTGGTGGCGTCGTGGTGGTAGAAGTTTAGATTTACCTTACGACGGTTTAACCAGTGCAACGAAAGGCCCGGGGGCGCACGTTATCGATACTCAACTTAATAGCGCGCTTTCGAAGTTAAGTGACGGCGATTATACCCTTCGTGTAGAAGCGTCTCGTGAAGTAGGGGGCAGAGAAGTACTATCAATTCCATTTAGTCTCCCAATCTCGGCAGAATCACTTCCAGTTACTTTGGAAGGTAAATCAGAAATTGGACGCGTTTCATTGCGTCTGGAAGATTAATAAACTCTCAGAGGACATTATGAAAAAATTATCGGTAACTACATCACTGGTCGCGTTAGCCGCAACATTAGCAGTCTCATTTTCTGCCAGCGCTCACAGAGCATGGCTATTGCCAAGCTCAACAGTTCTGTCGGGTGAAGAAGCTTACGTAACGTTTGATGCCGCTATCTCAAACACTATTTTTCACCCTGATCATTTTGCAATGAATACTGATGATTTAGTGGTGACTGCGCCTAGTGGTGAAACAATAGAAACTGAAAATAGCGCACGTGGAAAGTATCGCACTACTTTCGATGTAAAATTGGAAGAGGAAGGGACGTTTAAGATCACGTCTTTCAGCTCTGGTATACGCGCTTTTTGGAAAGATGAAGAGGGTAACCGTAAAATGTGGCCTGGTCGCGGTAAGCCTTATGTAGCAGAAGAGTTTGCTACATCAGTACCTAAAAAAGCGACCGATTTAAGTGTGACTCAAGGTTCACGCCGTGTTGAAACCTTTGTTACTCTTGGTGCGCCTTCAGAAAAAGTATTTACCCCAAGCAACGAGGGCTTAGAACTTATTCCAGTAACCCACCCTAATGATTTGTTTGCTACCGAAACCGCTACCTTTACTTTACTTATTGATGGTAAGCCAGCAGTAGGTGCAGAAGTTGAAGTGGTGCGTGGCGGTATGCGTTATAGAAACACCCAAGAAATGATTTCGGTAACATCAAATAACGAAGGACAAATTAACATTACCTGGCCACAAGCAGGTATGTACTTTGTCGAAATTAGTTACAAAGATGATAAAGCTGAACTGCCAGCAACGGTAAGAACCGGAAGTTACTCAGGTACCTTTGAAGTGCTACCACTGTAAGCTCAACTTAAGCATTTACTAAGATATTTTAAAAGTACCATGACTGAAACTCACCGTTTACTCATTGCACTATCTAGCGTCACGCTTTATGTGTTGTGGGTAGCGGTGATTTTTTTTAAAAGTAAGACTAACGTTGATAGTAGTGATAGTAAAAATCAAACCTTGATTGTTTATGCTAGCCAAACCGGCACCGCCGAAAAAATTGCACGGGCTAAAGCAGCAGAATTGGCCGAAAACGAAGCGATTTCCTTGGTTTCCATGGCTTCTTTAAATCTTGCAATGCTTGGCAATGTATCAAAGGCATTGTTTGTCGTTAGCACTTACGGTGAGGGAGAGCCACCAGATGCAGGCACTCGCTTTTATCACACTTTACAGCGAGCAAAAAAGAGTGGAGCTACACCTTTATCAAACTTGTCATTCGAAGTTATCGGGTTGGGAAGTCGGGAATACAAACAGTTTTGCCGCTTTGCAGTCTCTCTTTATGAGAACATGAGCTTACTAGGTGCCACGCCATTAAACTCGCTTACTACATTAGATAGTGGAAAGGGTGAACATCTAGTACATCTTAATTCCTTAGCGAATGATTCATCTGAACAAATTCAACCTTGGGTATTAGAACACCGCAAACAGCTGAACCAAGACAATACCCGTGGCTTGTATGCAATCACCTTAAAGCCGCCTCCATCAGCGGATGAGACGGGCACAGCACCAACAACTTGGGAAGCGGGAGATATTATAGATATCTACCCTGATATAGCGCATAAGAAGCGCCCCTCAAGCGAGTCCTTGACAAAGCCCTTAAGAAAGCTAGTCGGACGTTCATATACCATAGCCTCAGCACCCCAAGAAGATGACTTAAAACTGGTAGTGAGAGAGGTAAGAAATGCGAAAGGAGAACTTGGCTATGGTTCGGGCTTTTTAACGCACAAATTACTTCAGAACCAAGCTGCCTATGCACAAATACGCAAAAATACTAATGCGGTGATCACCGATACCCAATGCCCCTTAGTGCTTATAGCTGCTGGAAGTGGAATTGCTGGTGTTAGGGCTCAACTTGCTAAACGAGCCATACTTAAAGAAAGTGGTCCAGTATGGATTTTTTATGGTGAACGAGACTCAGAACTTGATAACGTTTTAAGTAAGGCGCTATCACCCTTTCACAATGCACGGTGCATTCATAAAACCTCTATTATTTTTTCGAAGTCTTCTTTAGATTCTACCACTGCGTCTAAAAAGTATGTTCAGCATATGATAGTAGAACAGGCCGACGCTTTAAAAGCGTTCCTAGGTGCTAGTTCTGGTAAAGCCTCTAACTCCGGTAAATGCATTAGCAGCGATGCTAGTCCATACACTGACCGTGATGGGCAGATTTATGTTTGTGGTAATTTTGAAGGAATGGGTAAAGGCGTCGATGCTGCCCTACGAGATGTGTTGGGTGAAGAGCAGTACTCCACGCTTATCGAAAAACGTCGGTATCATAGAGATCTCTATTAAACGCTTAATGCTATTTACACCTTTTACTCTTCACCACTATTTATACGCCTGCCTTTTCATAAGCGCCCGCAACTAAAGTGATCTATCAATAATACCCATATCAGTCCCCGTGCCTATGTGTTACAGACTAAGGTTAAGAACTCGCGCTAAGAGCTAGTGCTACGAGCTATTGCCACGAACTAGCGCTACGAACTATTGCAGCTAACTATGACTAGTAATACATAGGGTTGATTTGCGCAGGAGCACTAGGCATAACATAATGGGTTAACATTAAATTAACAAGTAAGTGTTATGGCTAAGATCCCACGCGGCAGCTCCAATGGCAAAAGCTCAAAAGATAGTGCCTCCAACGACTACAGCGCAGAAATGGCGGAAACACGGCGTCAGTTTGTGAAGAATAAAACCGGCGCTGAAATGAAACATGTCGGTACGTTTTCAATTGAGCCAGATACCTTGCCAGGTAACATTGAGCACTTTACCGGTGTTGCTCAAGTACCTATCGGATTGGCCGGGCCGCTTGTTATAGACGGAGTAGCCGCAAAAGGCGAATTCTATGTACCAATGGCAACCACGGAAGGGACGTTAGTTGCAAGCTATAACCGCGGCATGCGCTTAACCGCAGAGTCGGGAGGGGTTAAAACTACCGTTATTGATGATGCTATGCAGCGGGCACCAGTATTTGTGTTTGAAGACGCTCGCGCGGCACTAGCATTCGGGAAGTGGGTAACTGACAACTTCGAATTAATTAAAGCTAAAGCAGAAGAAACGACTTCGGTTGGCAAGTTGCGTGATATTGAGCAGTATGCCGTATCTAAAATGCGGTGGTTACGCTTTAACTTTACCTGCGGCGATGCGGCAGGGCAGAACATGGTTAGCAAGGCCACCCGGCATGCTTGTCAATGGATGCAGTCGCAGCATATAGCTGGGCTTGAACACTTTGCCCTATCGGGTAATTTAGATACCGACAAAAAACACTCTTTTTTAAATTCGCTGCACACCAGAGGCAAGCGGGTGGTGGCCGAAGCTACTATTCCTGCAGATTTAATGAAGTCATTAATGCATTGCTCGCCGGAAGCATTATTCAAGCAACGCCAGTTGTCTAACATGGGGGCATTCATTGCGGGTAGCGTCAGCAATGGAGCCCACTTTGCCAATGGTATTACCGCTTTATTTATCGCTTGCGGCCAAGATGTTGCGAATGTAGCCGAATCATCAGCAGGGTATACCTACAGCGAAATCACTCCGAATGGCGATTACTATTTCTCTATTACTATTCCTTCACTTGTAGTGGCATCCTATGGTGGTGGTACTGGGTTAGCAACCCAGCGAGAGTGTTTAGAAACGCTAGGGTGTTATGGTAAAGGCGGCGTGAATAAGTTAGCCGAAATTATTGCTGCAACCGTGTTGTGCGGCGAGTTATCTTTGGGCGCGGCAGTGGTGGCAGATGAATGGGTTTCGAGTCATGACCAGTTTGGTCGTAATCGCCCCTAAGTTTTATATGAAAGTAATGAGCGCAGCTGAATTGAATGGCGATTACTGTTGAAAAGTAACAGGATACGGGTGAGTCTATGGGTTATAACAACCTCAAAAATATAAAAGCGTTTTGCGCATGAATCTACTTACCTTGTCCTTCATCTTCTCCTTTTTCATTTTGGTGGTATCAATGACATTTTCGTCTTCTACATCTGAAGCTTCTGCCCACAACACTGATACAGCCAAATCGACTACTGAATCTTTGTTAACAGTGCCGACTAAAATGGTACCGCTACCTCGCGCTGCGAGCGATGAACTTAAAAGCGCTATCTCTGAATACCCCATGCCGTCAGTTGATGAAGTCATTAACAACACGCCTCAATCTGTAGAGCAGTGGCGTGAATTGATTCAAAAAAGAAACGGCGATCAGAAAAAGAAAATCAAAAAAATGCGAAAGCAGTTTGATGTTGATGTGTCTTTGGAAAAAATTAATGGCGTAACGGTCAGGCGACTTACGCCTAAGACAATTGCACCTGAATTTAAAAACAAGGTGTTTATTGATGTACACGGGGGAGCCTACGTGTTTTTTGCTGGGCTTCCCAGTATAGAAGAAAGCTTATTAATCGCCCATAGAGTCGGTATTACAGTGATTAGTATCGACTATAGAATGCCACCTCATGCGCCATTTCCCGCTGCGCTTAACGATGTAGTGTCGGTTTATAGCAGCTTGGCTGCAGAGCATGGCGCACATAACCTTTTTATAGGTGGCACATCTGCAGGAGCAGGATTGGTACTTTCTGCCGTGCAAACGCTTATTGAAACAAAACAATCGTTGCCGTTGGCGGTGTATGCTGGCACCCCTTGGGCTGATTTGACGAAAACCGGCGATACCCTTTATACCAATGAAGGTATTGATCGCATATTGTTGACATACCAAGGTTTTCTAGCCGCTTCAGCTAAGTTGTATGCAGGGAGTGAGAGCTTAACCCACCCGTCTATTTCCTCTCTTTATGGCAATTTTGATGGCTTTCCGCCTACGTTGCTCGTATCGGGCACGCGGGATATGTTTTTAAGTGATACGGTACGAGTGAATCGTAAGTTGCGTAATGCGAACGTGCGTACGCAATTAGAAGTTTTCGAAGGGTTATCCCATGCCGACTACGTTGTAGCTTATGAAACCCCAGAGTCTCTTTCTGTATACCAAGAGCTCAAGCAGTTTCTGCTAAGTGTTAGTACTAATAGTTTCGACTAACCGTCGATAATGACGGTTAGCATCCCAAATGTACGACATAGCCGGTTATTAAATAAGCATCATAGGTAAGGCGATACAAATACCTATAAGCACAACACACCAAGTAATTAGGGCCGCCATATTGGCTTTAGTGAGTACATCTTGGCGGATGTTGATAAAGGGCTGTTTAACCTTTTGTTGATTCAGGCCTGGGCTTAGCCAATACACTCCGAGTGAAACACTAAGTGCGGTTAAAAAGCCAGTCACGTTCCACCAAAACCAAAATACATCCGGCTGGTTTAGCCACAAATATATATTGACCAATACACCAGCGATAAGCCCAGTATTAACCTGCTTTGCCGAAAGGTGTTTTGTGCACACGCCTAAGAAAAATGTAGCCAAAATAGGACCAAAGCAAACCGAGCCAATCTTGTTAATGGCCTCAATAATGGTGGGCGCAATATCATCTACCACAAATGACAAACCCAATGTGAGCAAGCCCCAGAACATGCCAGTGTACTTAGCCACTTGAAGGGTACTTTCTGGCGACAGTGTTTTACCCACTACCCGACAATAATCTTCAACTGATACCGCAGCCAAGCTATTAATCGCAGAACTTAAAGATGACATGGCCGCGGCTAAAATGGCCACTAATAACAAACCTAAAATACCGTTCGGAAGGTAGTTGACTATAAAGATAGGCATCAGCCAATCGGGTTGATCGTCAGGAATTTGAGCAAGGAATTCTGGGGTGGTCAGTGCTAATGTCCCGATGATTAACCCTGCGAAGCAGTAAATAAGGGTTATAGGGAAACGTAAGAAGCTGGCAGTCATAATGATTTTCTTTAAATCGCCTAGGCTCCTTGCCGACAGCGAACGCTGGGCTTCGGATTGGTCGCAGCCATAATATGAAGCGTATAGCACGATGCCACCAAAAACCATGGGCAGCAGGCCGAAACCTTCGCCATCAAATCCATAAGATGATGTGTTTAGTGTAGAGAGTCGTTCAGGCTGTACTTGCTCAAGAAAGCTTGTCCACCCGCCTATATGATATAGCCCGAAACCTAAACACACCAAGGCGCCTGCAACTATCAATATCATTTGCACAGCATCACCATACACAACGGCTTTCATGCCACCTTGCAAAGAGTAAATAAGGGTAATAACACCAATCAACAACACGCTTTGCCAGAACGCTAAGCCCATCGTGCTTTGCAATATAATAGAAATGGCGTAAATCATAATGGCGGTGGCAAAAGAACGGCTTATTTGAAACACCACGCTAATCAATACTCGTGATGAGCGGCCAAAACGTTGCTCTAAAAAGTCATAAACACTGACGACGCCAGAGCGGTACAAGGTGGGTAAAATAAAATAGAGCAAGGCCAGCATGGCAAGAGGGAGGGCGAGCTCGTATGATAACCAAATAAGGCCACCACCTTCTCTTAGCCCAACAAAAGCAGGAGCCGAGATAAAGCTTACTGCAGATAACTGCGTGGCCATAATGGAGAGGGAAAGTGGCTTCCAGCCCAGCTGTCGATTAGCAAGAAAGTAATCTTTCTTACTCACTTGTTTTCGAAACACAAAACCCATGACTAACAAACCCACAAGGTATATAGCCACTACCGTGAAATCGACAAAATTCATAGTCGCTCACTGTGCATATGTGTTGCTGCGTTTAAGGGGGTATTAAGTGTGAGTGTCGTAAGCGTGTTTAAAACCAACGTGTGGTTGGCGCGAAGGCTTATAGCGAGCGTGCTTATAGTGAATAAATGGTGCGGTCTGTAGTGGCGCGGCATGAATCTTCCCTGATAGTGAGCGTACGAATTCGTTACTATTCAGATACGTTACCACAGGGTTCAAGCATGTGCTAAAAAGTGTTCGAACCACACCAAGGTGATTCGAACATGTGAAATTATGATCCGAACATCACAACAAGTACAGCCACTACGGCACCTAATCCCGCTATTTTAAGCCCATTTTTATACATAGGCAGTTTCGGCATAAACATCAAAAATGCAGATATGACAAAAAACAAAAGGGCAACGCCAAAGCTAATGTTCAACCAAAATAAGGGGCTGTTATTAGTCGCTTTGTGAAGCTTCACCATTTTTGCCAGAACAAGAGGGTAGTCTTTACGGGTAATGGTGGCGACACCATCTGCCTTGTCATATGTTCCCATATTTAACACAACTTGGTTGTCATTCTCTTCAACCACCTTCAAACCTTTCACCTTAATTTTCGATGCTACCTGTTTGCCGTTCAAGTCTTGAGACAACTGACGGACCTCAGTTTGATCGAATTTCAGGAAATCGGTGGGGCGAAAAATGAGTAACACGCCACTGACAGCATAAATTGCCATTATGCCTGCTAAGAAAAAGCCTAACCATCGGTGATATTTACGGACGGCCATGTGAAATTTTGGTGATGCCATAACTACTTACTAATAGATTTATTTATAGATGAGCCTTTATAAACGAGACTGAGGGGTATTTGAAGGGTGAAGGTAAGATTAAAACTATATTTACCTGCTATTTTCGTTTTGCCTGCTATTTTTGTTGTAAATGATGGGTAAAAATTATGAAGCTCGCATGGTACGAGCAGTGTAAAAAAGCTGCTACCACAATAGACTTTGGTCTAATATGGCGACGTGAAAAAGTAAATAATGTTTTAATGCTTAAATAAGCGTTTTTTAACGACAGAAAAGCGTTGTATATGTGTTCAAGAACAAAATTGAATGATGCGGTGCAACATCGACACAGGACAATAATATGCAGTCAATAGCCATAGTATTACTCGGGATCGTGGGCATGCTCCTCGGGTGGTTCGTTTATTCGAAATTTATTGCCACGAGAATATTTAAATTAGACGACAACTTCACCACGCCAGCTCACGAGCTGCAGGACGGTAAAGACTTTGTACCTACCAATAAAGTCGTGCTCTGGGGGCATCACTTTACTTCAGTAGCGGGGGCGGCGCCAATTGTAGGGCCTGCGATCGCCGTATACTGGGGCTGGGTGCCTGCCGTACTTTGGGTGATTTTCGGTACCATATTGTTTGCTGGTGTGCACGACATGGGCGCCTTGTGGGCCAGTGCACGTCACAAAGGTAAATCTATGGGGGCATTGTCTGAAAGCGTAATAGGCAAGCGTTCTCGTTCATTGTTTATGATTGTTATCTTTCTAGTACTGTTAATGGTTAATGCCGTTTTTGGTGTGGTGATAGCAAACTCCTTTGTCTCTCAGCCAAATGCGGTATTCCCTGCTTGGACAGCCATTGCCGTTGCATTGGTTATTGGACAGTTATTAAAACGTAACTTTGGTTTAATCCCTCTTTGTCTTGTTGGTATTGTTGTGCTTTATGCTTCGGTTTATGCAGGTAGCTACATTCCTATTAGTTTGCCTGAAACCATGTTTGGTTTAGCTGACAAAGCGAACTGGATTATTATCTTATTTATTTACGCTGCTATTGCTTCGTTGTTGCCGGTGTGGATGTTACTTCAGCCCCGCGATTTTATTAACGGTATGCAGTTATTGGTTGGCCTATTCCTACTGTATGGTGCGGTCTTCTTTGCTATGCCAGATATTACCGCGCCAGCCTTCAATACACAGACGGCCATGGACTCTCCTAGCTTAATTCCATTGTTGTTCGTGACTATTGCTTGCGGTGCAGTGTCTGGTTTCCACGGTATTGTGGCCTCAGGCACCAGCTCTAAACAGTTAGATAAGGAAACTGATGTACGCTTTGTGGGTTATTTAGGGGCGATTGGTGAAGGTTCCTTAGCGCTGATTACTATTGTTGCGGTTAGTGGTGTGGCGTTTGCGGCCTCTCCAGAAGAGTGGCATGAAGTCTACAGTCACTTAGGTGCAGGTAGCGTGGGTGCGTTTATTAGCGGCGGAGCGGCGCTTATTCACCAAGGGTGGGGGCTACCCGAAGCTTTCTCATCGACGATATTAGCGGTAATGGTAGTGCTGTTCGCAGGCACAACCATGGACTCCGGTGTTCGTCTTCAGCGGTACATTATTCAAGAGTGGGGCGATATTTATAAATTGTCAGCACTTAAAAATGGGGTAGTTGCGACCTTCTTAGCGGTTGCTTGTTGCTTACTACTAGCCTTTGGTGCAGGTGGTTCTTCAGGCGGTGGCGGTATGATCATTTGGCCGTTGTTTGGTTCTACCAACCAAATACTGGCGAGTCTTACCTTGTTAGTTATTTCCGTCATGCTAATCAAGATGGGACGACCAGCCCGTTACACATTAATACCCATGGTATTCGTTTTGGTAATGGCTTTCTTTGCTGGGCTAATAAAGCTTAAAGAGTACTATCTTGCTGAAAACTACTTATTAGTTTTCTTAGATGCTGTGGTGCTGGTGGTGTCTGTGTTAGTGATGCTTGAAGCTTGGTCTGTTGTGGCTAAACTTCGCAGCGGACATCAAGACGAAGTGGGCGAGAAGGAATAGCCACAGCACTAAAGATAGCGAGCCGCTATCTTTAGTTGGGTGAGCGCTAGTTTTATACAAAGCCGACGCAGAGAGTTATTCTAGGCGTCGGCTTTTTTGTAGGCAATCGGGTTATTCGATGAGGTGGATTACTTCTAGTTCATTCACGGTAGGAGCGTAAATTTGCTATTATACGTTTTCACCGAATTTGGTAGGTTTGCTGTACATTAAACAATCTTAGTAAGTTGGCGCAGTAAATCAGTAAGTAAAAAATAAAGTATTCAACGCGGTTCGTTTGGAGTGGTATGACTGACCTAATGCTCTTAGTGCAAAATTTTATCAGCCTATTTATGGAGTCTGCTCCGTGGCTGTTACTGGGCCTGCTGGTGGCGGGTATCATGCACGAGCTGGTGCCGGTTAGCTTTTTAGAGCGCCATATGGGAAGCAGCTCAATAGCCTCTATCACAAAGGCGGCGGTAATAGGCGCTCCATTGCCTTTATGTTCTTGCGGGGTTATTCCAGCGGCCATAGGGCTGCGTAGAAGCGGTGCATCTAAACCATCGACGATTTCATTTTTAGTTTCTACTCCTGAAACAGGCGTAGACAGTGTCTCTGTTTCCTACGCATTATTGGGCCCTCTGTACGCCATTGTAAGACCAATCGCCGCTATCGTTAGCGCAATTTATGCCGGTCTAATGGTGAGATGGTTTGATGGTGACAAGCCTCACAAAGCAGAACACGAGCACGCTAATAACCATTCACATGCTAATGCTCATAAGCACTCTGACAATCACTCTGACAAAGCATCTTGCTGTTCAAGTGAGGCCTCTGCAGCTTCAAAGCAAGTGGAAGCTACCTCGCTGAATCAAGAGCAAACCAGTTGTTGCGCCAGCAAGCAGCCAACCACAAGTTGTTGCGACGACACGCCAGCTACTTCGGCGGAGCTGGCAAAACAAAGTAACAAATTGACCCAAGTGTTTCGTTATGCCTCAGGTAAGTTGCTGGAAGATATTGTGGTATGGCTACTTATTGGTCTAGCCTTAGCCGCAGCCATCAAAACTTGGGTACCAACAGACTTTCTCACTCAATGGGGTGATGGGGTTATCGCTATGTTGGTCATGGCCATCATTGGCATTCCTATGTATATTTGCGCCACGGCATCTACGCCGCTTGCAGTGGGTTTTTTAGCTGCTGGGTTATCACCTGGCGCGGTGCTGGTATTTCTCATGGCAGGGCCGGCTACTAATGTCTCTACCATGGGCATGATCAAACAAGAAATGGGTTTTAGAACCCTGTGTTTGTATTTGTTTAGTGTAATTACGGCCAGTATTGGGTTTGGCTATTTGCTTAATTACGCGGTGTCAGCATTATCATTAGAAGGCTTAATTCATATGGAAAGCCAACTACACAGTCATGGTGCTAACATTCAAGCGCTCTATGCAGCGTGCGCTATTCTTCTTGCTGCACTAATGGCTCGATTGGGCGTTAAAAAAGTCAATGCTAGGTTGGCACAGCGTGAAGAAAACCACCAAGACTGTTGTGGTTAACACAAAGGTAAAAATTAATAGGAATACAGTATATGTATTCCTATTTTTATGAGTAAATTACGCGGTATTCGTATTTAATTCATCTGCGCTCTTGTAAGTCCGGTTAAGGCTTGCATAATGGTCGTTTGCTTCATACTCCGATTATCGGAAAGGACTCATGTTTTTACTCATCGTTTATGTATTGATTGCCTTGGGCTTCTCTTTTTTATGCTCAATTGCTGAGGCAGTCATATTAAGTGTGTCCTCAGCCTACATTTCTGTTTTAGAAAAAGAGAACCGGCCTAGCGGTATCTTGTTAAGAAAGCAGACCGATAATATCAACACGCCGCTATCGGCAATTTTAACATTAAATACTATTGCTCACACAATGGGAGCTGCAGGTGCGGGTGCGCAGGCTGCTAGTGTATTTGGCGAAGCATACTTGGGCGTGATTTCAGCGGTATTAACGCTTCTTATCTTGGTTTTTTCTGAAATTATTCCTAAAACCGTAGGTGCAACCTATTGGCGTGGATTGGCGCCAGTGACAGCCTATTTCCTTAAGTATCTGATTACTATTCTTAAACCCTTTGTGGTGATGTCTGAATTACTCACGCGAGGGTTTAAAGATGACAGCCCACTTCGTGGTTTAAGTCGCGGTGAGCTGCACGCCATGGCCGAACTATCAGGGCAAGAAGGGCAGCTAGCTAACCACGAAGCAGTATTCTTACAAAGCTTGCTGAGCTTGCACGAATTGAAGGTAAAAGATGCCATAACCCACCGAACGGTGTTGTTTTCAGTGGCAGAATCGATGACCGTAGAAGTGTTTTTCCATAAGCACGCGCATATTGAGTATTCCCGAATTCCTGTTTATGAAGACAAAGACTCTGAAAACATCACCGGTTATGTCATGCGTTCAGATTTATTGGTAGCACAAGCTCGTGGGAATACCGATAAACCGCTATCTGAGTATGCAAAAAATATGGTGACCATACTAGGCTCTATGCCACTGTCGATAACCTTCGATCATTTTATCGATAAACATGTTCATATGCTTTTAGTGGTAGATGAGTATGGCGGATTGGAAGGGGTAATTACCCTTGAAGATTTGCTGGAGCGCTTGCTAGGCGTAGATATTATTGATGAGAAAGACACAACGGTAAGTATGCGTAGGTTGGCAAAAATGATGACGCGCCGCAAAGAGAGAATGATGGTCAAAAATGTACCTGATGTGTCACTCGATAAGTCTAAATCTAATGGTAAAGCTGATTAGTTTTGTTCAGTCGATTCGATAGGTAATCGCTAGCTGAAATAAGTTTTCGTGAAAATTTTCACTAGATACCGATGACGCATTTAAAAATCGTAGATTTTCTTGGCGGCCTCGATTCACTTGCCATTCTGCAGATAATGCTATTTGCGAGCTCATTGCATAGGTGTAATTAACGGTAATGGCTTCCCCTCTGCTGTTATTCGGATCGTCTGTGGTGTTGTCGTTATCTATCACTTGATACCAGTCTAAACGGGTCGAGAATTGATGTGCTTCATGAGTATACGATGCAGCAATATAGGCCGCGTAAAAGTCGTTATTTACAATATTTTCCCCCATCAATGTATCACCTATCAGCGCTTGCCCGAACAGGGTTACATTGCGGTTACGCATATGGCGAAGGGTTAACGCGTGAAATCGCGTGCGCCATGCGTATATTCTGTCAGGGTCGAAAATGAGTGGGTTGGCACGGTTGTCGTAATAATAGTAACGTAGCTCTGAACGGCGCTTATGAGCTAAATGAAGCCCCCCGTAATAACCTGTTTTCGTATCAATTTCACGAAAGGGCTCGGAATATGCTGGGGCGCCTATTCCTTCTTCAGAAACCACGCCAGGAATGGGAGTGAATTTCACTCTATCATCATTCAGCGATTGCCTGTCATGTAGTGCAAAACCACGCCAAGATAGCAAGGTGCCAGTGGTGTCGTTCCCCTTAAATAAACTTCCTACCACTTTCCATGACCAGTCACGTCTAACTTGCCTACCGTTTTGTCTTAAGCTTGCCTCTACACCAAAGGTTCGAAGCTCTTCCCCAATCCAACTGTTAATGGCTGAGTTAGATAAAAAGTGAGGTGACAGCCAGCCCATGTCGGTGTTTTCGGCAGAAATTGCTGGGTAAAAAAAGCCAAGTTTAATTTCTGGTTTAATGGTGGATGCAGTAAGGGGGCGGTATTGAGTATAGAGTTGGCTGACCCCGAGCTTTTGTTCTCCATCACTATACCCGTTGGCGACAACATGAAACTGCCAATCATCGCTGAGTACTTTATCGTACGCTAGTACCGCTTGAGATAAGGCAACTGCATTATTTTCAAAGCGCTGGTGGGAAACGCCATTCGTTTGAAATGTGTCAGCGTTATCTGCAGAAATAACACTACCTCTAAGCAACAACCTTGTATCTGAAAAAGCGTGAAAACTGATGCAGCAAAAAGAGACAATGAAAATACAACGGCTCAGCATTAATAATCACCAAAACCGTCATCAAAATCATCATCGCTTGCTATCACTTTCGATAAGGTTAGCGTGAAGTTTTTATCGCGGGTTAATTCAACTTCAGTTTCTATAAAAGGTTGTTCGTTTGGCGCGTTCGGATGCCAAAACTCAACACTATATTTACCCGCGGGTAGTGAGATGCCAGCATTACCGTCATCTGCGGTTTTTACAAAATAAGGGCTATCGGCAATAACGATGTAACCTAGCATCCAATCGTGAATATTACAGCCAATATCCACAATGCCAGCTTGCTCAAAGAACAGTGGCTCTGCAGTAAATTCTTTATAGAGCTTTAGCTCAAACTGCTTGGTGGGTGAAAATGAATAAACATGATGGAACACGTTATCTGCATTAGGGAAGGTGACTTCTGTGTTCTTTTGTACCACCAGTACATGGGGCGCAAACTGCTTATTGATTTGATTCATAATCGCAGTTTTAGGTGTTGATTCTGCTTCTGAATTTTTGGATTCTGTGCTTGATAAATCAAACAAGGGAGTGAAGATAACCACGCCGTCTTTAACCGGAGATTGTTCGGCATCTAGTAACGTGATGGAGGCGGTAACAGTATCAGCACGGGCATTAATTGGAGCCAGCATTGCAACGAAACCTAGAGAGGCTAGAACGACTAGCACAGCAAGCTTATTGGCGTTTTGCGTTACGCGGTTAAACCAGCAAATGCTAGGTATAAAAAAGTATGATCCACACATCAGTTTGTTCATCTAACAGAAACCTTATTCTTTCTCTAAAAGCTTTTTTTTCAGTTATATAGAGACCGTTGGTAATGCAGGTATATTTCACTTTTTATTAAAGCGTTTATACAAAAGCATTGAATCAAGACCTTCCTTTAAACTGCCGAGCTCAAAAAGGCGATGTCAGACTAACCCTCAATCGTCACCCACAACAAAATTACGAAAGCGACTAACAAGATATAGTGGGTAAAAGCAACACAGCCAAAACATACCTACCAGAATAACCTTGCGTGACAGGTAAGGTTTTGTCCAGTTTAAACGATGGAGAATTTTCTAATAAGGTTGTGGTATACGTGATGAAGTTTATCTAACTCGTCCCGGTCGGCTTTGCCGCCTTGTGCCAAAGACTGAATACTTTGGTCTAGCTCATACAAGCTTTCACGAATAGCTTGATCGCTAATCATGCTCTGCATCCATGTAATAGCCGCAACTCTTTCGCCGCGAGTTACCGGTGTAACCTTATGTAAACTTGAAGAAGGGTAGAGTACCGCGCTACCTAAGTTACCTTTGACTTTTTGCTCGCCGAAACCAGTCTGAATAACTAGCTCTCCGCCTTCATAATCGCTTGGACTAGACAGAAACACCGTCATCGACATATCACTACGCAAAACATCAGGGGTATTCGGAATACGCATAATGGCGGCATCTACATGATAGCCGTATGTCTGCGATTCACTGTAACGGTTGAAGCAAGGGGGGAAAATACGCTGAGGTAGCGCAGCAGAAACTACTTGTGGATGGTTACCTAGGCTTGCCAACAAGTTGTTGGCAAGCGCTTGAACCGTAGCGTGCTGCGCATCAGCTTGACCATTATTTTTAACCCCTGCTGCCATGCCCATTGCGGTCGCTTTTCCATCGTTAAATGGTACATCGGCTAATGCAGCCCGATATTGCTTCACTTGGTCGGCGTCTAGTAGGTTATCAATAATGATCATTTTTTAGCGTTTCTCTTAAAACTAACTTAGAACTCGTAGTTTACCGTACCGGTCACATTACGGCCGTCACCGATGTACATGAAGGCACCAGAGCGATAAGCTGCAGTCCAGTATTCTTCATCAAACAAGTTACCGATGTTAACACGGAACGTTAGTTTTTCAGATGCATAGTAGTTAGCAAACAAGTTGAATACTTGATAATCAGGAACAACTATTGAGTATTCGCCAGTATCAGCATCGTAACCCGCTGCTGTGTCAGGCTGACCACCAAACATTTCAGACTTATACGTGTAGTCACCACCGAAAGCGAACTTCTCATTTGGTTGATAACGCAGTTGTAGGTAGAAGCTTTCGTCTGCAAAGTTACTTAACGCAAGGCCAATGTTAGATTCGGTGAAAGAGTCTAGTACTTCTGAGTCCATGAAGGCGGCAGATGCTTGAACACTGAACTTCTCAGTAATATCACCGCTAACACCAAATTCAACACCTTCAACACGGTTTTCACCCGTGTTCAATGTACCAATAGTTGAGTAGTCATCTTCACCGATACTTTCATGAACATCGCTTTTCGTAATACGGAAAATTGACGCATTTGCCATCAAATTCTCATCAAATAGCATCCATTTTGTACCAATTTCGATGTTTTCAACATGCTCTGGATCGGCTTGTGCAGCTTGTTCAGGTGTGCCACATAGGCCACCGTAACCACAGTTTGCACCAAGGTCAGACTCGCCGCCATTGATGTTCGTAGCTGTGCTGTAAGACGCGTATACATTACCGTGTTCAGTAATGTCATATACTAAACCTAAATGACCGTTAAACAACTCATCAGAGAACTCATAAAGGTCGTTACTTGTTTGGTTGCTGTAATCGTAGCTGTCCATACGTAGGCCGAAGAACACGTCTAACTTATCAGTTAACGCAAAGGTATCCATGGCGTAAATTGCATAGGTTTCAATATCGAAAAGGGCATCTTCATCACCACGTTCAATGGTTCTGTCCATCAGTGAACCGATGTTATCGATAAGGTTTCCATCACCATCAACAATACAGTAGCTTTGTGAT
The DNA here is from genome assembly GCF_001562115.1 of Alteromonas stellipolaris. Classification (NCBI taxonomy): domain Bacteria; kingdom Pseudomonadati; phylum Pseudomonadota; class Gammaproteobacteria; order Alteromonadales; family Alteromonadaceae; genus Alteromonas; species Alteromonas stellipolaris. Next base: position 4,219,616 of record NZ_CP013926.1, on the reverse strand, counting down.
ACGCCACGACGACCACCAATTGCACAGTTGGTATTTAGGTTTTCAATATTGAAAACACCGTTATCAACCGACTCATCGCTGTACTCAAAACCAAATACTAAACGGTGATCTAAGCCTGCAAATGAAGTGTCCCAGAAAAGGTTAAATTGAGTCGTGAAGTAATCTACTTCTTGCCAGCCTTGGTGCGTGCTAAGTCGAAGCGTATCTGCACCTGGTGCTGTTTCATCAGAATCATCACGGGTTGTCGCACTCATACCGGTTGTTACGTATTCGTTTTCAGTGTTACCTGCACGAGTCGCGTTGTAGAAACGAACATTGTCGCTAATTTCGTATTCGGTACGGAAGGTAAAGGTAGTGACTTCTGAGTTTTGGAAGTCATCATCTTGTGCATAAACAGGAATATCTTCTAACGGATAACCCGCATCACGGTCGTAGTAGCTACCTAAATCAGGCTTATCTTCTGCATTAAGGTAATAAACATCACCAATGAAAGACAGTCTGTCGTTTGGGTTTAGTACGTAAGAAAGTTGAACACCATCACGGCCACGTTCAATGCCTTCACGACCCGGCTTGTCTTCTTGAGACGTTAGTGCGTTAACACGAATTGCACTGTTTTCCGTTAGCGTTTTATTCAAATCTACAGTTAAGCGGGTGTGCTCGTCGGTACCAATGGCAGCATCAACACGACCAAAGTTATAGCTAGTAGAGGCTTTTTTCGTAATGCTGTTTACCGCACCACCTGAAGAACCACGGCCTGCAAATGTTGAACTAGGGCCTTTAGTAATTTCAACGCGCTCAGTGGCAAAACTTTCACGGGTAGTCATACCTGGGTCACGCAAACCATCAACAAACACGTCGCTGCGTGCTTCGTGGCCACGTATTACATAGCGGTCACCAAAAGCATTACCATTCTCACCTGTACCAAGAGTTACACCGGCTTGAGCAGCAAGAATATCTTTAAGGTCAGTTTTACCACTTTCTTGAATTTGGTCTTGTGTAAGAACACTAATGGTTTGTGGTGTATCAACAAGGTCAGCTAAACGACGAGGATCGCCAGATTTGTCATAGCGATAGATAGACTGTTGAACACCGTGGATACGGATCAGTTCAATTTCGTCTTGTTGCGCTTTACATTCAGCTTCTGTTTTATCCTTGCAGATTTCAGTTTCTTGGGTTTGTGCAAGTGCGCCGCCGTGTCCGAAAGCTAATGCCGCAGCAATAGTTTGTGCGCCTATTGTTAACGTTTTATTTTTCATAGTGTGTGTTTTTCCTGTGTGTGTAAGCGACGAAGTGTATTGAAACAGCAAATGAATGTAAATACTAATGAGAATAATTCTCATGCACGAATTTTGTAGGGATTTTTTAGGAAAACTTAAAGGTCTGCGTTAGAGGGGTATCAATGCAAGGAGAAGGCGGTTTGTAAGCCACCTCAAAAAACTTAGCACATCAGATTTTTGGCAGGTTAACGGAAACAATCACTCCGGATTTGTCATCTCGATTGGCCAAGGTGAGCGTACCTTGATGAAAGGCGACAATGATGTCAGCGATATAAAGTCCCAAACCTAGATGAGGTGAGCCTGCTGATTGCGCCGTCTCAGACTCAGGGCGAACTGATACCATCGATTGTACGAGTTGTTGTTTCATTCCTTCGGGCAATAGGGGGCCGGGGTTGCTTACGGTGAGAATGATTCTTTTATCTTTGGCATAAACGGCTACATCTATGATGTTGTCGGGTTGACTAAAATCTACTGCGTTAGAAATGATTTTATCGAACATTTGCGCAATAAGATCGGGGGCGCCCTTTAGCATCGCTACGTCTGGTGAATAAGATAGTGCAAACTGTCTGTCGGTATAAGCATGCTGATACCCACCCACACAGCCTTTAATCACGTCAATCATGTTGAAGGTGGTCACATCTTCCTGCGCAATGGCTTGCTCTAAGCGGGTGGCTTCACTCATGGCATTTAAAATGGAACTTAGACGGCTGATACCAGACTGGGCACGTTGAACGAAAACTTCTTGCTGAGCACTGTTTTGCGCCACCGTGTTTGCTTGCTCTTCTAGACTAGCGCTGGTATGGGCTTGAGCACTCACTTGAGACAAGGCGTCAAGTGATGACTTTACCACGGCGATAGGGGTTCTAAGTTCATGAGAAAGCCGAGAAGCCATGTTTTCTAAATAGGAGTTGTATTGCTGCAATCGCAATAAAACATCGGAAAACGCCCGCGACAAATCGCCAATTTCATCACCCTCTTTGGCAACAGGTAATTTACCGACAATCTTCCCATTGGCATCAATAATGGCTTCGGTGTTATCTCGAAGTCGCCTGATACGGTTGGATATTCTGCTGGCGAAAAGCAATAAGCCTAGGGTACCTAGTATCATTACCGCCAAAATAACATGAAAAAGCTGCTCTAAAGCGCGGTTTCTTAATGTGCGTATACCGTTAGTGGTTTGCTCTACAACCACTGCACCCATTACCGCACCCTCAATAAAAATAGGGTAAGCGGCAGACACAACCACGGCTTTGTTATCTGGCGTTAAGCGCCATAATGAATCTGGTTGACCGTTAAGGGCTAAACCAATGTCTCGGCCCGCCAATGCATAGGCATCCTCTAGTTCATCTACAAAATCAGCGGGTGGCTTAGTGAGAATATGGTAATACAAGGGCAGTAACCAATGGGTTTCTACCCAGCGCCATATCAGGTTTTCGCTTGCTTCTCGCTTGGCAGTATTTAGCCCTGAAGCCGTTTGTATATCACCTGCTCGCGCCAATACCCGCTTATGATTGTCTATTACCCATACGCGGGAGTCGGCATATTTTAGTCCTGCTAATATGCGCTCAATTTCTGGTGACGGTGTTACTACCGTGCCTAGTTCATCAATGTTATTCGTGTTGGCGGTACCAATAGCATAGCGCTTCTGCCTTGTTACCGGGTCGTCTACGTCAACAATGGCAAAGGCGAGTGCACCCGAGGTCATGGAGAGGGGAAAGCGAAGTTCAATGTTGTAGCCAGCAGCGGTTTCTTGCCAGCGCCCTTGAATACTTAACGCATTTTCCACCGCACGATTAGTCGCGCCAGACTCTGCTAATTTAAACGCATTTACCCAGCCACTCTCATAGGGGGCAACCACATATCGTGCTAAATCACCTGCTGGGGTTTGCATACCAATGAGTAAATGGTCGCCTCGTTCAACACTTAAACTATTTTCCTGTCGCCACAACAAGGTATCGTCGGTAACGTTGAACATGGCATACAGGAACTGATCATATCGGCCCACCATATGTTCGAATGAAAGGCTTGTTTGTTTGCCCTCGCTAGCGGCGTCCTTATTTTCGCTAGCGGCGCTTTTGGTTCCGTCGTTAGTTTGCACGCTAGTAAAGCGTTCAACAATTTCGTTAGCGCCATAGTGGGTAAGCAAGTCGTCAACTTGTTGCCAATCATTTAGTTCACCATCAAGTTGAATAGGATAGGGAATAGGTGGCGCGTATAAATCAGTGCCTGGACGAACGTCTTTTAAATAAGCCGATTCGCTGTCGAATAACGCAGGACGCTCATGTAAGGCGGTTGCAACAGCCCGTGCTGTACCTATCATGGTTTGCTCTTGACCGGTGCGAAGGTATTGCTCTAGCTCCCATACGTAATTATAGCCAAGGTAAGGAATGGCAAAAAAGAACAGTGACAACACGAGTAACTGTAAGCGTATGGAGAACCTTAATCGCATGTTAGCAATACCTTACAACTGCCATCGATACCCCATACCGTAAACGGTATCTATGTGGTCGAATTGGGGGTCTAACTGAATGAATTTTTTGCGCATTCGTTTTATATGAGAAGTAATGGTGGTGTCGTCTACCACCATGCGAGACTCATCCATTAACTGTTGTCTGCTTTTTACGTGGCCTGGGTGTTTAATCAATGCGTGCAACATCCAAAACTCGGTTACGGTTAAGGCGACGGGCTCAGTGCCCCAACTTACCGTCATGCGTGAGGCATCTACTTTTAATTCACCTATACGAAGCTCGTCTTTTTGTTCAACAGGGGCTGACATTAAATCGCTTCGTCTGAAAAGCGCGGCGATACGGGCTAGTAAGTGTGCCATGCTGATATCTTTAGTTAAGTAGTCGTCAGCACCCATGCGAAGCCCACTAATGGTATCTACATCATTATCTCTGGCGGTAAAGAAGATTATAGGCAAGGTGGGCGACAAACCTCGCAATTGCTGGCATAACAAGAAGCCACCCTCCATTTCTTCTTTTAAACCAATATCAATAATAGCTAAATCTGGCAGTGCCTCGTTAAACGCCTGAGTTGCCGAGGGGCGATCTTCAAATGCATTAACTTTGTACCCTTGTGATCTCAAGGCAACAAGGTAGTTTTCTCTTATAGCAGCATCATCTTCTACTAGTGCAATGGTTTTAGGCATGAATTCTTCTCTCAATCATTCTTGTCTCTACTATACCTTGGCAAAAGCGCCCGTGCCTGAGTTCGGCGCAAATTCCATAAAGTCGCCCGCTTTTCGCCATATTTGCCATTAAACAAAATAGCTTTTCCATTATTGTGCCCTGATATTGCCTTGTCTGCTTGGTTAACTATATCTGTGCTTGGGAAGACAGATTGACTCAAGTATGACTCACTTTGGTACGCCAACCCCTTGCACTGTGCCTAGCCCCCAATTAGGTGCAGTGCTTTTTTATACATCTATCTCTAGTTAAGCCACTTTTATCTCGGTCAGCACGCTCTCGTTCTGGTCACGCTCCTCTTGCGCTAATTAGTCTGTTGTCAGCTAACTATCAGGCACAAAACGCGCTGTGCCCGCAGTATATAAAAAGCCCTATGTTAAGACTTCGATAAACAAATCGATAAGAACAGCAAAATAATCGGCAAGTACAGGGGAGTGGCAGACCGAAAGGACAATAAATGTGACATAATTACCCCCTTTTTTATGACGTCTTTAAATTGGTGATAGCATTGGCGGAATAGGCATTAAATACCTCTGTCGCGGCAAAGGTTGAATTAATCGCATTTACCAGCACTGTGCTTTAAACATTCTGGCGGTGGGTATGCCGTCACGTTATCACTGTTGTCGGTGTATCATGACTAACTGGTAATCACCTCAACCGAATTTAAAGCACACTTGATTTACATAGCTCTCGATCTATAGAGCTTTTCGATTAACAGGGACTTCATTTATGGAGGCCTTAAATGACGAGCAACTTACGAGCAACTTACGGGCAGCACATGAAAGCGTTGGATATATCAGGCTTAACCAAAACCTATAAAGGTGGCGTACAGGCGCTTAAAGGCGTCGATCTCACTGTCGACAAAGGGGATTTTTTCGCCCTACTTGGACCCAATGGTGCGGGTAAATCTACCACCATCGGTATTATTAGCTCTTTGGTTAATCAAACCGATGGAAAGGTATCGATTTTTGGTTACGACCTTCATACCCAAAAAGAGCAAGCCAAAGCGTGTATTGGCCTAGTGCCACAGGAATTCAACTTCAATCAGTTTGAAACCGTGATGCAAATAGTGCTCAACCAAGCGGGTTATTACGGGGTTCCCAGAAGCATAGCGAAAGAGCGCGCACAGAAGTATTTAGCCCAGCTCGATTTATGGGAAAAACGTGATGCCAGAGCCCGAGAGTTATCAGGCGGAATGAAACGCAGGCTAATGATTGCCCGTGCTCTTATGCACGAGCCTCGTTTATTAATACTTGATGAGCCTACCGCTGGCGTAGATATAGAAATCCGCCGTTCAATGTGGGGCTTCTTAGAAGAGATTAACCGCCAAGGTATTACCATTATCTTAACGACGCATTATCTGGAAGAAGCAGAAATGCTGTGCCGCAATATTGCCATTATCAACAAAGGCACCATTGTGGAAAACACCAGTATGAAGGCCTTGTTGTCGAAATTAAATACAGAAACGTTTGTGTTGGATATCAATCTTGGTCAGCAAAAGCCGCTTCTTACAGGTTACGAAAGTCGTTTACTTGACGACCATACCTTGGAAGTTGATGTAGAAAAGGCAGAAGGGTTAAACCCTGTTTTTGCTCAATTAACCGAGCAAGGTATTCAAGTTCTGAGTATGCGTAATAAATCAAACCGATTAGAAGAGCTGTTTGTACGTTTGGTTGAAACGGCAAAGGCAGAGGGTTAAACATGAATTCACAGGCAAACACACAGTCTGACGAAAAGATTGGCTGGTTCAAACAAAACTATGTGGCACTAACCACCATTTGGATAAAAGAGTGCACTCGCTTTTTACGCATTTGGATCCAAACCTTAGTGCCACCCGCTATTACCATGAGCTTGTATTTCGTTATTTTCGGTAGCCTTATCGGTAACCGAATAGGCGAAATGGGCGGCTTTTCTTACATGGAGTTTATTGTTCCAGGTTTGATCATGATGTCGGTTATCACCAACTCATACGCAAATGTTTCGTCGTCTTTTTTCAGTGCGAAATTTCAGCGAAATATTGAAGAGTTACTGGTTTCTCCTGTGCCCACGTCGGTGATCATTCTAGGCTTTGTAGGGGGCGGTGTAGCAAGGGCAGTGCTAATTGGTATTATTGTTACCTTGGTATCGCTGTTCTTCGTTGATGTGCAAATACACCACATTGGTATCATTATTCTTACGGTGCTACTTACCTCATCACTGTTTTCAACGGCAGGGTTAATCAACGCCATTTTTGCTAAAACGTTCGATGATATTAGTGTGGTACCCACCTTCGTACTAACACCGTTAACCTACCTTGGCGGCGTATTCTATTCTCTCAGCTTACTACCAGAGTTTTGGCAGTGGGTCAGTAAGGCCAACCCTGTTGTGTATATGGTGAATGGTTTCCGCTACGGGTTCTTAGGTGTTTCAGATGTTGACGTTACTTTATCGTTAGTATTATTGGTGGGCTTCAATGTTGTGCTGTTTGCTGTTGCTTATTACCTGCTTAAAACGGGCAAAGGAATACGTAGTTAATGGCAAGTGGAAATTCTAGAAGCATCACTACGAATCAAGAAGGTGTGCACGAAAAACTCGATGACTTGGTAAAGCGGTATAAGTCATCAGAAAACCAGCGCCCTATTGGCGAGCATACGCAACTCGCCTTCGATGAAGCAACCGAATGGCTTGATGGGTTTACCGGCGATATTATTTTGGACTCTTGCTGCGGCGTGGGTGAAAGCACATCAAATATTGCTAAGGCGAACCCTGAGTGCCGTGTTATTGGTTTAGACAAATCGGCGCAGCGGGTGGATAAGCATCAGCATTATTCCGCTGGGCAAGATAACTATCGGGTTATCCGCGCCGATGTGAATGACTTTTGGCGATTGGTTCACAGGGCCAATTGGAAGGTGAGCCAGCATTGCTTGTTCTATCCGAACCCGTATCCGAAGAAAACCCAGGTGCAAAAACGCTGGCACGGTAGTGCAGCAATGACAGACTTAATGGCCATTACCCCCAATATTGAAGTGCGTAGTAATTGGTTGGTTTATTTAATGGAATTTGCTAAAGCTGCTTCTCAATACGGTTTGGTATCTGATTTGACTGAAATTACGTCTGATGACGCCATGACCCCTTTTGAACGCAAATATCGCGCTAGCGGGCAACACTGCTGGTCGCTCAAGTGCAATTCAGAAGAGGCCGAAGGCGGCACGTAGAATAAGGGCGAGCACAGCTACCGACGCCTAGTGATGGGGGGTAGTCGGTTGTGGAGGGCTAAAGACATAGCCTTGTGCATACTGAATGGGCAGTTTGTTCACGCTTTCAAGCAGTAAATCTGTTTCAATATGTTCTGCTACCACACTAATCGCTCGCGCTTTGCAAAGTGCGAGCAAATTGTCGACGTAATCTTGCACTGCGTCATCTTGTTCATAGTGGCTTATCAAACCACCGGCTAATTTGATGCCCTTAATCTGCATATTCAATATTGCATTAATATTGCCTGGGTTTTCACCCACGTTATCTAAGAAAACCCCAAGCCCTGCTTCTGCGCATCTCTCAACAAACGCTTGCATTAGTTCTGGGTGGGTTAATGCACTGGCGGCACTTATCTCAATGCTGACTCTTTTTGGGTTTGGGTAGTCTATTAAATGGGAAAGAAGCGTGGTGGTCAGGTTTTCGTTGAGTAAATCTCGCGCACTAATATTAATGCTCCACGGCACTTGTACATGGCGAAAGTAACGGGCACTTTGGGAGAACATCGCTTCGGTAAGTGCTTTAACGTGTTGTTCCCGTTCAATCAGGTAGAGAAACTCGCTAGGCAAAAAGGTTTTGTCTTCGGCAGTTATTAAACGAGCCAGGCACTCGTAACGCCACACACGGTTCGACCTTAAATCCATTATGGGTTGAAAGTAGGGAACGATATTATTGATAGAAACGGTTTCACTTACGGCTCTTATTGGCACATTGCAGCCTTTATTTTTATTCTTATGTATAAGCAAAATATAGCACTACCCATCATCATTTGAGAAGTTTAGCCGACTTCACAGTATTGATAGCGAATTATCACTACAGGATATCTTGTGTTGATACACGGTCAAATCATCGGGATACGCTTGGCGTAGTGGGCAATCTGAGGTAAAGTTCGTGACCCTGAAAGTATTATGATCGCTTTCAGCGTAGGCAACGAAGTTGGGTTGTGTTTTCTTGAAAAAGAGTCATTTTAAAGTGAGGTCGGTTGAGTGGGTGAAGCGCAAGTTAGTCTAGAGCACTTGTTTAGGGTCTTTACCAAGCCTGAACACAAAGACTCAAAGATGGCTCAAATTGAACAGCATTTATCTGACAATATCTTAGATTTTTTGTCGCAGCACGTTGTTACCAAAAAAACCTCGCTAGAAGAAATTGAGAAAGACTTCTCTGATTCTAAAGTACCTGAATCACCAGAGTTTGTGTCAACCCATGCTGAAAGCTTGCTAGATAAACTAGTTGCCCATTCGGTAAATACCTATTCGCCTACGTTTATCGGTCATATGACCTCTGCACTACCCTATTTTCATTTGCCTCTGTCTAAATTGATGGTGGGGCTTAATCAGAACCTGGTGAAAATTGAAACCTCTAAGGCCTTCACGCCTCTTGAGCGTCAAGTGCTAGGCATGATGCATAACCTTGTTTATGACGAATCGAAAGACTTCTACGATAGTCACTTACACAGTGCAAAGCGTTCTTTAGGTGCCTTCTGTTCCGGTGGTACTATTGCCAATATTACCGCCTTGTGGGTAGCGAGAAATAAAATTTTGGGCCCGCAAGAGGGGTTTGCTGGTGTAGCAAAAGCAGGGCTGGCTGCGGCTTATCGCTTCCACGATATCAATCATCTTGGTGTGATGTGTAGCAAACGTGGGCATTACTCCTTATCAAAAGCGGTTGATGCCTTAGGCTTAGGCCGCGATCAATTATTATCATTACCTGCTCCGAATCAAACCCTTGACCCTGAAAAAGCGCTGGCCGCTGGTAAACGCTATCAGGAAGAAGGCAACAAATTACTGGCTATTGTTGGCGTTGGTGGTACTACTGAAACTGGGCATGTCGATCCGCTTCATGAATTGGCTGACGTAGCTAAAGAGCTAGGTTGCTGGTTCCATGTGGATGCTGCATGGGGCGGGGCAACTTTGTTCTCATCGCAATATAAACATCGCTTAAAAGGTATTGAGCGTGCCGACTCGGTCACAATTGATGCCCATAAACAAATGTATGTGCCAATGGGCGCAGGTATGGCGTTATTTAAAAACCCTGAAGATGCCAATGCAGTGCGCCATCACGCACAATACATATTACGTGCGGGCTCTAAAGATTTAGGGGCGACTACCCTTGAAGGCTCGCGTAACGGCATGGCCATGATGGTGTATTCTGCCATGCATATATTTGGGCGTAGGGGCTATGAGCTGTTAATCGATAGAAGCATCGAAAAAGCGGGCACTTTTGCCGATATGATTGCAAATCACCCAGACTTTGAACTGACCACTTCGCCTACACTATCATTGCTGACTTACCGCGTTTGCCCAGCTGGCCTGCAAGAAAAGCTTAAACATGCAGATGAAGCCACTAAAGATAAGATTAACGAGAAGCTTGATAGGCTGACTGTAATTGTACAGAAGCAGCAACGGGAGGCTGGGAAGTCTTTTGTCTCTCGTACACGCTTAGAGGCGCCAGAATACCCTACCAACTGTATTACTGTGTTTAGGGTGGTGTTAGCGAATCCTCTTACTAGCACCCAAGACTTGCGTAACATTCTTGATGAGCAGCATAAAATAGCTACCGGAACTAAGCTGTACAAAGAGTTGGTAAAGGTGGTTGGTGAATATGATTGAGTCAATACCATTGGCGTAAATTATACTTGCGATGATGATATCGTCAGAATATGAAAAACAGAAGATAGAAATCTTTATTTTGAACGCTTTACATTAAGAGCCCCCGCATGAATGCGAGGGCTTTTTTATTGGGTATGCGTTAGAGCTTGTTAGCTATAGCTGACGCTACAATTGTATTTGGAGGTTATCGATAAGACGGGTATTACCCAGAAAAGCGGCCACCAAAATAACCAAGTGCTTATCGGTTTGTTTCGCAGGTTTTAGGCTTTCGGCATTAACTATATGCACATAGTCATTATTAAAGCCTGAATCGGTTAGGATATCTGCAAGGTCCGCCGCTAACGCTACATAATTTCGCTCACCCGCCTCTATGCGTGCTTTTAGTGATGTCATTTCACTGTAAATGGTAGCCGCAGTATGACGCTGCTCGTCAGTCAAATAACCATTACGAGAACTTAAAGCTAAACCAGATACATCACGCTCAGTAGGAATGCCATGAATGGTCACGCCCATAGAGAGGTCGCGCACCATGGTGCGAATAACCTGTAATTGCTGAAAGTCTTTTTCACCGAAAAAAGCATCGTGAGGGTGAACCATATTAAACAGTTTACTCACTACCGTCGCTACACCGCGAAAATGCCCTGGACGACTTGCACCACATAGAATATCCGAAATGTCGGGTACTTCTACTACCGTTTGGTGCTCAACACCGCCGGGATACATATCGCTAACGCTGGGTAAAAATACGGCATCAACACCTGCTTCAATGAGCTTGGCTTTATCTTCTTTGATCGTACGCGGGTATGCATCTAAATCTTCATTAGCACCAAATTGCATAGGGTTAACAAAAATACTTACCACTACACGGGAATTGTTCGCCTTGGCGCGTTTAACGAGTTTTAAGTGCCCATTGTGCAGGTTTCCCATTGTAGGAACAAACCCAACGGTGCTGCCACTGAATTTCCATTCAGTAGTTAGTTTTCGTAATGACGCAATGTCGTCAACAACCTTCATATTTAAACCTCGTTACTCAAAGCTGTGCTCGGGGGACGGGAATGCACCACTTTGTACTTCTGCAATATACTGCTGAACTGCCTTGCGCATATCGCCCGTCTCGGCAAGGTAGTTTTTAGAAAACTTCGGCATGTAGTTGGCGCTAATACCAAACATGTCATGCATCACCAATATCTGCCCATCAGTATCATTTCCGGCACCAATACCAATTACCGGTATGGTTAGCGCTTCGCTGACGGCCTTACCTAGTGAGGACGGTACGCACTCTAGCACTAGTAGTTGAATACCTGCCGCTTCAAGTGCTTTAGCTTCTGCTAGCAATTTTTCTGCTTTGTCTGCTTCACGGCCCTGTATTTTAAATCCACCAAAAACGTGAACCGACTGTGGCGTGAGCCCTAAATGACCACATACAGGCACGCCGCGCAAATTCAAACCCTGAATGGTTTCGCATAACCAGCTTCCACCTTCCATTTTAATCATGCTTGCACCAGCAGCCATTAGCTTGCCTGCGTTCGCATAAGTTTGTTCTGGGGTGGCGTAGGACATAAACGGCATATCAGCTAATACGAAGGCTCGTTCGGTGCCTCGTCTTACGCTACGAGTGTGATATTCGATATCTTCAATGGTAACCGGTAAGGTGTCGCTTTCTCCCTGAAGTACCATGCCTAGCGAATCGCCAATCAGCAGTGCATCAATACCTTGCTCATCAAACATTTTTGCAAAGCTGGCATCGTAAGCTGTTAGTGAGGTAATTTTTTCGCCAGCTTGCTTCATTTTAAGCAAGCCAGAAACGGTAATTTTCTTCATAGCAACCTTCCAGGGAAAGAATAATGGGGCGAACTATACGGATTTTGAAGCTAAATGGAAGCGCGCAGGCGTTTAAGACCATCAAGCGAGCACTTAGCAACCCAGTGTGAAATAGGTTTTCCGTCGGGCATAACCATAGATTGGGCTATTTCAAACAGAGGAACTAACACAAATTCCCGTTCAGACATGCCAATATGTGGCACGGTAAGTTCAGGCGTAGAAATAGTTTGGCTACCGTAAAGTAATATGTCCAAATCGAGAGTTCTTGCGCCCCAGCGTTGCCCTTTACGTTCTCGGCCAAAGTCGTGCTCAGTACGCTGTAACTCACCGAGTAGTTTATGCGGCTCTAAGGTCGTTTCAATCAGGGATACCGCGTTAATGTAATCCGGTTGGTCTTGCGGACCCATAGGCTTACTAGAATACAACGATGAGCACGTAAGCACCCGAGTTCCTTCAAGCAAGCCCAGCGCAATAAAGGCGTCTTCAACGTGTTGAACGGGGTCGCCAAGGTTGCTGCCAATACCAATATAAACGTGCTCTTTATGCATCGGTATTTCTCGATGCTGGGCGGCGTTTACGCTTCCTTGGTTTGGGGCCATCACCCTCTTGGCGACGCAAGTCGTTTAACATTTTCTTTTGCTTGCCAGGTTCGCCGTGCTGAAAATGCGTCCACCACTGGGCAAGTTCCAATAGGGCTCCGCCCTCAACTTGCCCGCGAACGAGTAGAAAATCATAACCGGCACGAAATTTAGGATGAGTTAACAGCTGAAAGGCACGACGGCCAAAACGCTTAGGAAGGCGTTGCTGTAAAATCCAAATGTCGCGAATAACCGTGGAAAAGCGCTTGGGGATCATAATGCGTTGAGTCTGTTTCGCAATCACTTCAGTTGACGCAAGGTTGAATGCATCATGCGCGCTTAACCCAGACTCTGCCTGCATTATTTGTGCGCGCTCTTCTAGCGGATACCAGAGCAATGCAGCATATAAGAATGCAGGTGTAACTCGTTGATCATTATTAATTCTTTCATCGGTATTTTGCAGCACTTTTCGTACAAACTGCATTTCACGACTATTTTCGTCTTCGATAAACGGTGCAAGTTGTGGAAATAACGGTGCAATCAAGCCGTACTCACGAAGCATCATAAAGGTTTTCTCACCTTGACCAGATAAGAACAGCTTTAAGGTTTCTTCGAACAATCGAGCGGCCGGGATATTGTTTAGCAAGCTCGCTAGCTGCTTGATAGGAGCGGCGGTGTCATTGCTTATACGCATTGAAAGCTTGGTTGCGAAACGCACAGCACGAAGCATGCGAACAGGATCTTCACGATAACGAACTTCTGGGTCGCCTATTAAACGTACTTCACGTTTTTCAATCGCTTCTAGACCATTTGCAAAATCTTTTACGGTGAAGTCTGCCACACTGTAGTACATGGCATTGAATGTGAAATCTCGGCGTTCGGCATCTTCTTCAATGCTACCAAAAACATTATCTCTAACCAGTTGCCCGTGGGCATCTCGCTTTGACACTGCTTTGTTCTTCGGTACTTCTTTCGCTTCAGGCTCTTCGGTGTGATGGCCACGGAAGGTTGCTACTTCTATCACTTCACGACCAAAAACAACGTGGGCTAGTCTGAAACGACGGCCAATCAAACGGCAGTTTCTAAACAGCCCTTTAATTTGTTCCGGTGTGGCATTGGTGGCCACATCAAAGTCCTTGGGCTCATGCCCCATCAAAATATCGCGAACACAACCTCCGACCAAATAAGACTCGAAGCCTGCTCCGTTAAGGCGATACATGACCTTCAACGCATTAGGGCTCACGTCTTCGCGAGAGATGCCGTGCTCCCCACGAGTCATAACACGAGGCTCTAGTACATTGTCAGCGGTATGTTCCTTAGTAAAGGCTCGCTTAACAGAATTGAAAACACGATGAATGATGGTGAAGTCTCCGAAGGTTATAAAGGATGGCTATAATAAGTGGATTCGTGCTTGCCCACAATAATTTCGGCTATTTTAGGTACTAATTTCCTATCCCAGCGCGATATTGCCATAGTAAGCAGTTGTGTGGCGTCTTCAAATTCGTTAGCGTGGTAGTCACCTTGGCCTAAAAAAGACAGGCCATTAACGATATTTTCCAGCACATTTTTGTTGTTAATAGGCGCTGCATGGTTTTGTTTACTCAGCTTTCGCCCTGGTGACACTGCAGCAACTGGAATATGCCCATATTTTGGCACATAGCAGCCCAATGAACGATAAATAGCGCGTTGAAGCGGGGTGATATTTAAGAGGTCGCTGCCTCGAATAATGTCTGTTACACCCTGATATTCATCGTCTAACGCTACAACAAAATTGTAGGCGAAAAGGCCATCGCTGCGCTTAATCACTACATCTTCTGGTGCTGTGCTTAACGGTGTTACTCTGCTTGCGCTTATTGAGTCATCGTTGCTATTACTATTGTTACTGCGTTTGACTGTGTGGCGTTCCGCTTCGACTAAACCAGATGATGTTGAATGGGCTACAGAATTCACTACTGATAGTGCCCCTGTTTTATCAACACCGCCCATAATACCGTCATCGAAGGCATCTAATTGGCAATCAAGTTTTAATCGTATTGCTAAGCTACGGGTATCAGATGCTGATTCGGTTTCTGACTGAGCGGTTAGGCCTAGGTCTCGACAATAGTGGTTGTCGTGCCCGCCGTTTGCTTTTATTTGCTTGCGAGTACAGGCACAAAAATAGGCTGATTTGTCTGCTAGTAGGCTATCAAGTTTTGCCTGATACCGTGTATGCTGCTGTTGTTGATATAAAACGCTACCATCCCAGTGAAGGCCATGGCATTCAAGGGTAAGCAAAATGTCGCTGTCGACACCAGGTAAACATCGCGGTGCGTCAATGTCTTCCATTCGAACTAACCATTGCCCATTGTGATGGCGTGCATCTAGGTAGCTAGCGAGCGCGGTAACTAAAGAGCCGAAATGAAGTTGCCCGGACGGCGAAGGCGCGAAGCGGCCGACATATTGAGGTGAGGAGTCGATTTTAGATGGCATTAATAGAAATACTGTTACACACCTCTATAGTAAATACTATGAGGCGTGTAACTTACTACGAAGGTTTATTAACCTTGTAGTTGCTTTTCTTTGATTTCTGCCATGGTCTTACAGTCGATACACAGATCGGCCGTAGGACGAGCCTCTAAGCGACGAATACCGATTTCAATGCCACATTGGTCACAAAAACCAAAGTCATCTTCTTCAATACGCTTAAGAGTCTTCTCAATCTTCTTGATCAATTTACGTTCGCGGTCGCGAGTACGTAATTCAAGGCTGAACTCTTCTTCTTGCGCAGCGCGGTCTACCGGGTCTGGAAAGTTTGCTGCTTCGTCTTTCATGTGCGTAACGGTGCGGTCAACTTCTTCACGAAGTTGGTTGCGCCATGCTTTAAGCAGTAAACGGAAGTGCTCCATTTGCGGCTCGCCCATGTACTCTTCGTCAGCGGTAGCCTGGTACGGCTGCAATCCTGCTAGTGCTAATAGCCCTAGGGATTTTGTTTCTTTTCCTGTTGGCATCTGCCACATCTCCTACACTACGACATCCATCTTGTCCTGAATGAATCGATTAACTAAATCAAAGTCGTTCATTACAAGCAATTGCTCGTGTCTATGTAATTATTATGCTGAGGATATTGATTATAAGTCAGCACTGCTACTAGTTTACGTATTTCACGTACTTCCAGTAAAACAAGGCGCAAATATGAAGGCGAAATGAAAAAAATCAACCTATTTTTCACACGTTTACTGGTAGTGTTTGATTTATAACTATTTTTTGTTCATCAATTGAACAGCTTGCTGCGAGGAACTTGACTCCTGATGTGACCGCGGTGTGTACGGCGTCGGCGTAAACAGGATCAATATCTCGCGCTACTTGTACAGAATGCACGCCCGTATGCTGAACACAAAATAATAAGCAGGTACTTATACCTTGTTGAGAGAGTTCTGCAAGTTCTAAACAATGTTTTGCACCTCTAGCGGTTACTGCATCAGGAAAGAATCCTTGGTTTCCCCGCGCCAGTGTGACAGATTTCACCTCAATATACTCAAGGGTGTCACCTTGACCGCAGGCAAAGTCGAAACGACTATTACCGCCAGGCGGTGTTACTTCAGCTTTCCAATGATTAATATCAGAAAATGCAGACAAGACCTTGTTATTTAGTGCCTCTGCCACCAATTTATTAGCATTGTGAGTGTTAATGCCAATGAAATCGCCGTCAAAGGTTTGGGCAAGCTCCCAGGTATATTTTAACTTTCGCTTAGGATTGTCAGATTCGCTCAAATAGACGGTGTAGCCAGGTTCGGCGCACCCTGTCATCGCCCCCGTATTAGGGCAATGCGCAGTGACTATTGAGCCGTCTTCAAGTTTTACGTCGGCAAGAAACCGTTTATAGCGTTTAATTAAGGTGCCACGTAGTAGTGATGGCGAAAAAAACATAACAATTGGCCTATAACGACATAAATTTACATGCATTGCGTTGCTAGAACTAAACATCTACCCCAGCAATGAAACGCAAAAATATATAAGGATTAAAACGTAATGGCAGAATTTACCGTAAGCTTATCCTCAGATAAAGCCAATAGTGCGTGGGGAGAAAATACCAAGCTCTCTTTTAGTGAAAATGGCGCAGTAATCCACTTGCCAATTGGCGATAATAGCGACAGTGGCGCGCTTGAGCGCACAATTCAACAAGTCGCGCGAAAACTTGATGGATTAAACATTCCCGAAGTGGCCTTAACGGGCAAGTGGACCAAAGAACAACAATGGGCTTTCGCGTTAAGTTTTACCCGAGCTCGCAACCCTTCAACTATCAAGTGGGCCGATAACGACGATAAACAGTGGCTAGAGCAGAACTACGCAGCTTTACTATTTACCCGTCAGTTAGTGAACGACACACCAGAAGATTTAAGCCCTGAAACCTTAGCGCAGCGTGCAGCAGTTTGGTTGTCTGAATTAGGTAAAGAGCATGTGTCTTATACCATGACAGTGGGTGAAGAATTAAAAGACGCGGGTTGGACAGGTATTTACAACGTGGGCAGAGGCAGTGAACGCCCCCCTGTGATGTTAGAGCTTGATTACAACCCGACAGGTGATCCTGATGCGCCCGTTGAAGCGGTTCTAGTAGGGAAAGGAATAACTTTCGACAGTGGTGGTTACAGCATTAAATCAAGTGAAGGTATGCTTGATATGAAATGTGATATGGGCGGAGCAGCTACCGTAACCGGCGCACTAGGCCTTGCCATTAGCCAAGGTATTAGTAAGCGTTTAAAGCTCATTTTATGCTGTGCAGAAAACTTAATTAGTGGCCATGCTTATAAATTGGGTGATGTACTTACTTATAAAAACGGCGTGACCGTTGAAGTCGTCAATACCGATGCGGAAGGTCGCTTAGTATTGGCTGATGGCCTAATGGCGGCAACAGAAACTGGCGCTCCACTCATTATCGATGCGGCCACTTTGACGGGGGCAGCAGTGGTAGCGCTAGGTTCTGACTATCACGCCGTATTTTCAATGGATGACAATGCTCGTTCACAAATGCTTGCGGCAGCAAGCGCTGAAAATGAGCGTTTTTGGCCATTGCCTATTGAACCTTTTCATGCAGAACGTTGCCCGTCTGCCTTTGCAGATACCGCTAACAGCCGACCTATGAAAGGCGGTGGTGGTGGCGGTGCATCTAATGCGGCAGGCTTCTTATCACGCTTTGTAAACCCTGAAGGAAAAGGATGGGTGCACTTAGATTTAGCGGCGGCTTATCATGGCGGCGCAACGGCAGAAATGCCAGTAGGTGCAACAGCCAAGGGAATTCGAAGCATTGCAAGAATGCTTCAAGACTTTAAATAAGTCATAAACGGATGTCGCCACTCTAAGGTGGCGACATCACTTAATTCAGTCTATCTTTACAGATAAATGTTTGCGGGTAATTAAATACCGCCTAAGCGCTCAGCAAGCACTTTGTAACGCTCTACATCTGCGC
Source organism: Alteromonas stellipolaris (assembly GCF_001562115.1). NCBI lineage: Bacteria > Pseudomonadati > Pseudomonadota > Gammaproteobacteria > Alteromonadales > Alteromonadaceae > Alteromonas > Alteromonas stellipolaris. Next base: position 4,201,469 of record NZ_CP013926.1, on the reverse strand, counting down.
TATCAAACAAGGCATTGCCGTCAGTGTCTTTTTCTTTTGCCACCAAGAGGCTTTCTCTTTCCAAGCGTTCTACTCTAACTTCCTGAACACCCAAATAGGCCGCTACTTCTTTTACAGTCATCAAACTCATTCTGCTGGTTCCCAACGTTATTTTGTTTTTAAATTTACTATCGTTGTAAGCGCAGCTACCGCTGCAATACCTCGGTGCGCTCAATTATTGAAGTACATATTATTAATAAAATGACTCAATACAGAAATATGAGAATAGCTTAATTTTACAGCTTTGCACTAGATGTATTTTTGTCCGTAACGGTTTCAAAGCGTTATAGTTAATATTTAAGCCTAAAATTGACAAATTACGAATGCTTTTTTGTACAATGCAGAAAATGGTATTATAAAAAATATTCTTGCTGTCAGTTATAACTAGCAAGCTATTGGAGAATAAGAAAAAATGGATACTTGGTCAGCAGCCGTCATGTTATTCTTGATCATGGATCCTCTTGGCAATTTGCCTGTGTTCATGTCGGTTTTAAAGTCGATAGAACCTCGAAGACGGCAAATGATTCTCATCAGAGAATTACTGTTTGCATTAGGAATTTTGTTTTTATTCCTATTTAGCGGTCAGTCGGTGTTAAATTTCCTCAATGTTGAACAAGAAACAGTCAGCATTGCTGGGGGTATTATCTTATTTTTGATTGCGCTTAAAATGATTTTTCCGTCAGCAGGTAACCCTAGTGGGCTCGCTGTTGGCGAAGAGCCATTCTTGGTGCCGCTGGCTATACCAATGATTGCGGGGCCCTCAACATTAGCGGCGCTCATTCTTCTGGCAAACCAAAACCCAGATCGTATGTCTGACTGGGCACTTGCGCTTGGCGCCTCATGGTTAATAAGTGCAGTAATTTTGATGTTTTCAAATGTGTTTCATAAGCTATTAGGCGAACGTGGTCTTATTGCAATGGAACGACTAATGGGGATGATCCTCGTCATGATAGCCATTCAAATGCTTCTTGATGGTGCTACTCAATACTTTATGCATGCCACCGGAGCTGATTAATGGCAAAGCAAAAACTTAATACATTTGGGCGTGTGCGCGCGCTCGAAGGATTCAGAGCGGTTGCCTTTAGTGCAGCTTTGCTTGAGCGAATGATTCCTAACTACGAGCTATTCTGTGATGTCACCGAATTTGGTGATAAAGAAGGTATTCGTAACTGTCTCAATCTTGTATGGGAGTCGGTAAAAGCACCTAAAAGTAAGTTCAATCTTGCAGTACAGCTTGAAAAAGTGGAAGTGGCGACGCCCGATACTAGCGATTTTGATACCTATGGTGTGTATCCCGCGATTGATGCCGCAATTGGGTTGGCCGCTGTGCTTAATCTTATTGCCGGCGACGACCCACAAGGTGCGGTAGTTGTTAGTAAGCTTTCTCAAGGTAGCGTAGAAGCTTACTTGTTAGAAAGCGGCGAAGCCGATGATGAAACCGTAAAAGAGCACCCACTTATGGTGTTTGAAGTAGAAGTGCAAGAAGCATTGCTTGACTGTGTTGAAGCTGGAAAGTCACCTGCTAGCACGGCTGATGCGCTAAAAGCGATTGCGTTAGAAGAAGGTATTTCGAATATCGGTCTCGATTTGGCTTAATGTTCTCGTAGTAAGGGCTTAACGCGTTTATCGTGAGACAATGCAGTTTTACCACACAGCCTTTATCAAATAATAGCAAAGCGCCGATGTGCGCTTTTCTTTTATAATTTGCCAGTGGTCCGGCAGGGAAATAGGCGCAAGGTTCGCTTCGTGCTCTACGTATAACACACCGTCGTTTGACAATAAGTTATTAGTGGCAATAGCCGATAACGTTGGTGCTACCAACCCTTTGTGAAAAGGCGGATCGACAAACATTATATCGAAGCTTTTACCTGAAAAGGTAGGGAGTATTGCTAAGGCATCGCCCTGATGGACGCTAGCAGTTTGTGCATTATTAGCCGTCAATAACGCCAAATTCTTTTTTAACTGTGCACTTGCCGATTTATCTAATTCAATAAAATCACAAGAAAGGGCATAGCGTGACAGCGCTTCTAATCCCAAGCCCCCCGAGCCTGCAAATACATCTAAGCACTTTGCTTCATTCAAATAAGGCATAAGCCAATTGAATAAGGTTTCTTTATTTCGGTCGGTGGTGGGGCGTAAACCTTCTGCGTCGAGAACCGGTAGCTTTCTTCCCCGCCATTGACCGCTGATAATGCGAATATGTCCGCCTTTCGCTTTTGCGTGGGTAGAATAGGATTTTTTTGCAGTTGAAGATGCCCTGAGTGGGCGAGAAACTCGCTTCATAGTCGCTGACAATGGTATCATGGGGTTATTCAATATTCGGCAAGTGTAGCCGAAATTGCCCAGTATTTATAAGGATTTGTCTTAACAATGTCGAAACTTTTTGGCTGGTTCGGTAAGAACAAAAAAGCAAATAAGCAAAAAGCACAGGAAAACCAAGATCAAAAGTCAGTTGATCAAAGCGCAGTTTTACCTGATGAATCACAAACTTCAGACGCCGAGCAGCCACCTAGCACTGCCGCGCCAGTGGTCAAAGACACTGCCGGTAGTGACCTATCGGAAGATGCCAATAGCGCTTCAATAGACCCTGCCCAGAGCGATTTAGCTGAAAGCGCAGCACCAGTAGCAAATGAGCCGGTGTCAGTACCTGTCGAGAAAGAAGACGCTGCGCCAGTGGGCGTGGTACCTGACAAGTTAGATGCAGTTGAAATAGCCGATGAAGCTAGTTCGCCAGCGTCAGTAAATGATGGTGAAAATGCCGAGAAATCGCTTGAAACGCCATTTCAAGAACTTGAATCAAAGCAAGAAAGTGAAGCGCCTGCTGTTGAATTTCCAATTCAAACAGCTAGCGTTTTAGAAGCAGAAGCAGAAGCAGAAGCAGAAGCAGAAGCAGAAGCAGAAGCAGAAGCAGAAGCAGAAGCAGAAGCAGAAGCAGAAGCAGAAGCAGCCGACATTGCTAACGAGCCCGTTGTGGAAACTGCACCTGTAGTTGAGGCAGCACCAGCTCCAAAAGAGAAAAAATCACTATTCTCGCGCCTTAAAGAAAGCTTGTCTCGCACTAAAGCAAACTTAGGTAGCGGCCTAGTTAGCCTTTTCAAAGGCAAGGCAATTGATGATGAATTATACGAAGATTTAGAAACCCAATTATTGGTTGCTGATGTGGGAATGGATACCACGCAAAAAATCATTACCCACTTAACGGATAGTGCAAGCCGTAAAGATCTTAAAGACGCAGAAGCCTTGCTTGATATCCTGAAACAGCAAATGGCGGGCATGCTCTCGAAGGTTAACGAACCGCTGAGCGATGCCATTAACGCCCACAATAGCGATGAAGGCCCCTTCGTTATTCTCATGGTTGGTGTAAATGGGGTAGGTAAAACTACCACCATCGGTAAATTAGCTAAGCAGTTCCAGCAGCAGGGCAAAAAAGTAATGCTGGCAGCGGGTGATACCTTTAGGGCTGCTGCTGTAGAGCAATTGCAGGTATGGGGTGAGCGAAACAGTATTCCAGTTATTGCACAGCATACGGGCGCAGATAGTGCGTCAGTACTTTACGATGCGCTAGAAGCTGCAAAATCCCGCAAAACAGATATTCTTATCGCCGATACCGCAGGTCGCTTGCAGAACAAAGACAACTTGATGGAAGAGCTTAAGAAAGTGGTTCGCGTAATGAAAAAGCTGAACCCTAATGCCCCTCACGAAGTCATGCTTACCCTTGATGCGGGTACAGGGCAAAATGCTATTAGCCAAGCGAAGTTATTCAATCAAGCGGTTGGCTTAACTGGTATTACCCTTACCAAACTAGACGGTACCGCAAAAGGTGGTGTTATCTTCTCAATTGCGGATAAATTTGGTATACCTATCAGATATATAGGGGTTGGTGAAGGTATTGATGACTTACGCCAGTTCGACGGTCAAGAATTTATTGATGCGCTATTTAGTGAAATTGATAGCGGCGAGTAGACAGCATTAATAGCTAATTACGGGAATAGGGTAGTAGGGAACATGCATGATAAAGTTTGAGCAAGTAAGCAAAACCTACCCCGGTGGACAACGGGCGTTGAGTAAAGTCGATTTTCACATCGCCCCTGGAGAAATGGCTTTTCTTACCGGCCACTCTGGCGCAGGGAAAAGCACGCTGCTTAAACTTATCAGTATTATGGAACGCCCTACAGTAGGTCGTGTACTGATAAACGGTCATGACCTCAATGCTATTAGCCGAAGAGATATTGCCTACATTCGTCGCGATATAGGCATGATTTTCCAGAGCCATCAATTGTTGATGGACAAGTCGGTTTTCGACAATGTGGCGCTTCCACTTGTGATAGAAGGGTACACCCACAAGGAAATTGGTAAGCGTGTCGATGCCGCACTAGAAATGGTAGGGTTACGAGATAAAAGCCGCAACTTACCCATTATGTTATCAGGCGGCGAACAACAACGGGTTGGTATAGCACGCGCTGTTGTTAACAAGCCTCCCTTACTTCTTGCCGACGAGCCTACCGGAAACCTTGACCCGAAACTTTCTATGGAAATTATTCGCTTGTTTGAAGATTTCAACCAAGCCGGTGTATCTGTGTTCATCGCTACCCATGATTTAGGGCTAATTGCCCGAATGAAATATCGCACACTCACTTTAAAAGACGGCCAAATGATTACCGACGGGCTAACTGATGACTTAAATGGGAACTGGCAATGAGTATTCTATTTAAAGGTAGAAGCCAAGGCGCGTCGTCTAGGAAAATAGGGTTTGTACAATCTATTGTGATGTTCTTCGTAAGCCATATAAGGCAAGCCCTTTCAAGCTTAGGCGAATTATGGCGTCAGCCCGCGGCTTCACTGATGACTATTGGTGTGTTGGGCTTAAGTATTACCCTTCCTAGCACGCTTTATATTATGGTTAAAAATACCGAGAAAATTACCGCCGGGTGGGAACAAGCCTCAGAGATTTCTTTATTTTTGAAACCTGATATATCAGCCGCCAGTTCACAGCAATTGGTTGCCAGGTTAAATACTTGGGAAGAAATTGATTCTGTGGTGTTTATACCTGCAGATGATGCGTTAAAAGAGTTTCAGCATTTATCAGGGTTAGGCGATGCTATTGCGTATTTGCAAAGTAACCCGCTACCCGATGTTGTCTTAGTGACTCCCATTGATAAGCATGCCACACCGAATGCCGCTAAAACACTGCTCGATAAGCTAAAGCAGCAGCGTGAGGTTGATATAGGTAAGTTAGATATAGAATGGTTGGAGCGCTTGTATGCGGTTATTGATATTGCCAGCGACCTTGTCACCTTTATTGGCATTTTATTGTTCTTCGCTGTGGTGCTGATTATAGGTAACACTATTCGACTGAACATTCTTAATAAGCATGATGAAATAGTAGTGATGAAGCTAGTAGGGGCAACCGATGCCTTTATTCATCGTCCATTTCTATATACCGGTTTTTGGTACGGCTTACTAGGTGGGCTTATGGCTTGGTTTGCCGTTATAATAATTCTATGGTGGATGGATAGCAGTATTCAAACCTTTGCTGCTATGTATCAAAAAGACTTTAATATTACGGGCCTAACGGGAACGGCGTTATTAACGATGTTGGGGCTATCTATTACATTAGGGTTGCTTGGGTCGCTTATTTCAGTACAGCGTCATGTACGACAAATAGAACCCAAATAAGCGTTATCTTACTGTTTAGCTTTGATAGGCTTAGCTTTGAACAGGGGCGCGAGGGAAGTGCGTAGAAATAGCGCTTCTCACACCGTTACCCCACACAATGGCTTGATTGTAAAGGATATGAAGTTGCTTTTGATCGATATCCAGTACTTTTGCTTGTTTAATCACATTCATCCACAGCGCTCCTTCAAAAGCGCGTACTAGGCCCATGTAGCTATTGAATTCTGCTGTCTTTCCTAAGATGGCGTCATTTATTTCTTCTGATAGCGGGAGTTGTTTAAGCACATCATCTATAGACTGGTCTAATAACGCATCCAACAATGAAAATAACCCCACTAAAAAGCCGATAGGCGGGTTCGCTTTTAAGCCTCGTTTTGCCGCTAGCAAATCGAAAAACTTGGCCCTAACCAAAGACATATGAATAATCTCTAATGGCTTATCATCACCTAAATTAGTTAGGCTGAGCAGCGCGATAAACTTCTTTACCTCTACTTCACCCATATAATTTAGGGCATGCTTGAGTGACGTTATCTTATGGCGCTTATTAATCAGTGGGTTATTGATAAATTTAAGTAGCAGATAGCTTAGCGCGGCGTCGCGTTCAACAATTTGGCTAACTCTATCAATATCAAAACTATCGTTTGAACACTCGCCAATAAGGTCGACAATATTCATTTTTGACGCAGGTAATTGGCGCAATATGCGTGCTTCTGGCTGGGCAAAGAAATAGCCTTGGAAGAAATCAAACCCAAGATCCATGCTGGTCGCAAATTGGTCTTGCGTATCTACTTGTTCAGCTATGAGTTTAACGTTGGCATCTAGGAATCTTGGAATATTTTTCTCTATGTTTTCGAAACGAATTTGCGAGAGATCTACTTTTACGATATCAACAAGGGGTAGAATTTCATGCTTAGCACTAAGCATCATAGGGTCGTCAATAGCAATACGAAAGCCAAGGCGCTTTATGTGCTGACAAGCTTCTAACAAGCCCGTTTGAGCAAAAGGGTTGTCAGCCAATTCAACCACAACCGATTCTGGGTTCAGTGTGGTAGGGAAGCGAGAAATAATGGTTTCAGAGGAAAAGTTAATAAAAGAGGTCTTTTCACCGCTAATGTCATCTAGCCCTAATGGATGAAAGTGTTCAGAAATATATTGCGCTTTTTCAGGAGAGTGCTCGGGGTACGCGCCAGCCTTGCCATCTCGAAACAAAAGTTCGTAAGCAAATACATCCTTTGTTTTATCCAAAATCGGTTGGCGAGCGATAAATGCGAACATACAAGTTCCCTACTGGCACGTTGAACAATTATCAACGAATATTACTGTAATTTGCACCACCATAACATGCATTTACGAAAATCGCGTTAATTTGCGCATTACATTATGCAACTCATATTAGTGAACGTACATTCCTGAATTACTTTTTCTCTACCTGCGCTGAAACATGTACGTGGTGAGCCCATTTCATCGCTTCATTATAGTATCCATGAAGCAGAGTTTGCTGAATTTTGTATTTACCAGAAAACTTCTTAATACCTGCCCAGTTCGCCCTTTCAAAATACTTCGCCAAGGTAAGACAGTCTTTCAACACGCCAGGCTCACCACAAAGCGCGTCTTTTACATTATCGCTAATAGGTACCTTACTAACCAATTCGTCGATGTGTTGTTCCATCATGGCATCAAGCATAGATAAAAGACCGGTTAAAAAGCCGGTAAGTGGATTTTCGCTTTCTTTAAAAGAGATAAACACAAGCTCACAAAATTTTGCCCGTACAAGGGCCATCTGCATCAATTCTTGAGGCTGACCGTCATTTAAGTTAGCCAATGCAAGTAACGCGATAAACTTCTTAACTTCAACTTCGCCCATAAAGTTAAGCGCATGCTTGAGGGATGTAATTTTATTTCGCTTATTAATAAGTGGATTATTGATGAAGCGTAATAGCAAATAGGTGAGGGAAGGATCGCGCTCAATAATTCGATTTACTTCATCAAAATTTAGCTTGGGTTGGCTACTTAACGTGAGTAGTTCCATCATGGTAAGCGCGCTAGGGCCTAATTTGCGATGACGTACAATTTCTGGTTTAGCTAGGAAGTAACCTTGAAAATAGTCGAAACCCATTTCCTTGAACTTGTGAAATTCTTCGTAGGTTTCGATTTTTTCGGCCACAAGTTCGATGTTGTGCGATTTGAAGCGTTTAACTAATGAGGGAATAGTTTCGTGAGCAATTTCAGTAATGTCTATTTTAACAATACTGGTAAAAGGAACGAAAGCGTCCCACTTATCTTCCATATCATAGTCATCAAGTGCAATGGGGTAACCTAACCCTCGTATGTGCTTGCATGCGGCAATAAGCGCGTCATCTACCTCAACGGTTTCAACAATCTCAATAACCACTTTACTTGCGTCTAATGAGGTAGGAAATCGGTACATCAAGGTATCGCGATGGAAATTAATGAATGCTTTTTTATCACCTGTTATTTCTTCAATACCTAAGCTTAAATGCGTAGACGTTAAAATTTTTGAGGTCGCCTCATCGGGCGGAATATCTGGAAAGCAATTGTCTTCCCCTATTCGGAAAAGTAATTCGTAAGCGTAAACGTTCCTATTTACGTCGAATATGGGTTGTCTTGCTACGTATGCGAACATCGAGTGCCTCTTTGCTCTCGCCGCGTAAAAACGCGATTGAAGTCGGTAAAAAAATGAAAGTTTTTATTATTATTTTGTTATTTATTATAGTGCCGAGCGCTTTTAAGGCATAAATTTTATATCTCATTGTAAGTAAAAAAGCGATGCTAGCAATCGAAAAATTGTAATAGTCTGCGTATTCAAGAGCGGGTAAAATAGTTTTGTTGATATATAACAAAAATACGACCGAATTTAAGTTTGATATAACTTTTTGAAAGATGAATGGCATGTTTTATATACATTTTGAATGTATAATGGGCATATACCGTGAATATCTGCTTCGATAAGCTGTTTCCTCTGGGTTAGCACTTATTTTTCTTTGAAGCTTCCGGTGATATTTATTGAGCGTTGTAGCGTAATGATAAATTCGTTTTGCAATGTTTGAGAAATTTGGAAAGAGATAGACACTAATTGAACTGTTTTTTGCAATTGTGGTCTTGATCTTTAGAAGATGGGTACTACATACCAATAACTGGTTTAGTTTCTCATCGCAATTAAGTCTCGCGCGGCTGATGTTACTTTGCTAATATCAAGTTGCAAAGAATGAGGTGAATAATGAGCAATAAATTGCAATCCCTAGCACTATCAGTTCCTCACAGCGGTAGCATTGAAGGCTACGTACAAGCTGTGAGTCGTATTGATATGCTAACTGCAGAAGAAGAGCGCGCATTAGCGGTGCGTCTTCGTGAAGATGAAGATTTAGAAGCAGCACGCAAGCTGGTTATGTCTCATCTACGCTTTGTTGTGCATATTGCAAAATCTTATTCAGGATATGGTTTGCCACAAGCTGACCTTATCCAAGAAGGTAATATTGGTCTAATGAAGGCAGTTAAGCGTTTCGACCCAACAGTGGGCGTTCGTTTGGTTTCTTTTGCTGTACATTGGATCAAAGCTGAAATTCATGAGTTCGTACTCAAGAACTGGCGAATTGTTAAAGTTGCTACCACAAAAGCGCAACGTAAATTGTTCTTCAACTTACGCAAAGCGAAAAAACGTCTTGGTTGGTTTACCCACGAAGAAGTGCAAACGGTAGCCAGCGAGCTGGGTGTGAGTACGAAAGAAGTGCTTCAAATGGAAGCGCGAATGAGCAGCCAAGATCAAGCATTCGATCTTTCTGCTGACGAGGACGAAACGGGCAACTTTGCACCGGTTCAATTTCTTGAAGATAAATCAACTGATGTTGAGATGGACGTTATTAACAACGATTGGGATACTAATGCGAGCAAGCGTTTGTACTCAGCCATTAAGACGCTAGATGACAGAAGCCAAGATATTATCGAGACTCGTTGGTTGGCCGACAGCAAAATTACACTTCAAGATCTTGCTGATAAGTACGAAGTATCTGCTGAACGTGTTCGTCAAATTGAAAAGAACGCGATGAAAAAGCTTCAAGCTGCCATGGTTGCGTAAGCAAGCGCCGCCCAAGCTTCTAAGCTAAACAAATATAATTGAAAAAAGCGCCCACTGGCGCTTTTTTTGTATGTGTCATTTACGAAAGTAAAAAACAGCGAATAATATACCTTTGCTCGTTAGGCCTCGGTTTGCTCTGGAAGCACCCAAAACACCCCTTCAAACTCTGCCACGGCATTATCGCCATCCAAGATATCTACGTTCAAAGCAAATCGTGCTTTCTCACCTTTTTCTAAAGGCTTAAATTTGCCCGATAAGGTTTCTATATTACAGATTGCACGAGGCTTCATAGTAATGGGCTTATGATAGTGAATATCGCCGTCGCCCAATACAATATCGCCTGTTAGCCCGCGCTCTTTTAGTTGTAAGTAAATCATTCCCCAACCAGTTAATGTGGCTAACGAAAAAATACTGCCGGCAAACATAGTGCCATGAACATTAATATTTTTATTAAGTGACGCTCGGGTTTCTAATGTTCTGCCTGTGTATTGGTATAATTTAATACCCATATGTTCTGTAATGGGAATGGTATCAGTCCAGGTTTGCTGTAATGATTTACACCATTTGGGATGCAGCACTAAGGTGTTATTTTCAGTTAGCTTTTTTACCATTTGCTGGCGTCTTAGCATGCCTAATTCGTTAGGCGCTTCACGTTCAACAACGAAGCCGCATGAACTAAAAAAGTCGATAGAAACTTCTCGGCTGTTGGTCACCGCGCGTATAGCACCCAATTCTTTGGCCACGTTCTCTAAAGCGTCCATTATCATCTGCCCAAGCCCTTTGCGCAGATGATCAGGGTGTACGGCAATATGTCGAATTTGTGCTTCTTCAGCGGTATTTAAATGTACTCGTCCACAGGCAACAATTTCGCCTTTACCGTTCACTATGGTGCGGTGCTCTGCCACTTGTTCATATTCATCTTTCTCTGAACCAGGAGGAAAGTTCCATGGCTGGCGAAGGTGAGCCCAGCGAAAATGAAAATAGGCTTCGAATTCAGTATCGCTTTTAGGGGTTACAACCTTATACACAATAGAGAGGCCTCGTATGAAAGAATGAAAATCTATTTAACCTTACGCTTTTCAACTGCACAAGATTAATTCTAGCATGTTCATTATACCTGAAACTGGAATGTGGCGGGTCCGTCATTTACTAAAGCGACTTTCATTTCAGCACCGAATTGCCCAGTTTCCACCACAATGCCCTTTTGTCTAAGGGATTCTATAAATTGCAGATAAATAGCATTGCCATGTTCAGGTGTTGCCCCTCTAGAAAAGCCAGGACGATTACCTTTTTGCGTGTCGGCCACAAGAGTGAATTGGGACACCACTAATACTTTCCCCCCGATTTGCTCAACATTTAGGTTCATTTTTCCATCGTTGTCGGAAAAAATACGGTAGCGGCATAATTTGTTAGCAAGCTTTTCGATTTGTTCTGGGCCATCGTCTTTTTCAACGCCAAGCAGCACTAGCATACCTTGTTCAATTTCACCGATGATTTCATTGTTCACTGACACGCTAGCTTCAGACACTCGTTGAACCAACCCAATCATTACTTTTGCTCCTTTAAAAATCTTGCCATATCTCTGGTTGCGCGGCACAACGCATAAGCAATGCCCGGTTCAGACGTGCTATGGCCAGCATCAGGAATGATTTGAAGTTGGCTTCCCGGCCACGACTTATGTAATGATTCTGCCGCTTCAGTTTTACATATCATGTCATATCGACCATGAATGATAGTGCCAGGAATATCGCTTATTTTATTTATATTATCAAGTATATAGCCCTCATCAATAAAGCATTTGTTAGTTAAAAAATGACATTCAAGAGTGGCTAAGCTGGTGACAAGCGATAGGGGATATTGGCTGGTGGAATCGCCAGTACCAGGAGGTAAAGATACGCGAGAAAGTCGCTCTTCCCACTGATACCAGCGCTTCAATGCCGCATGTCGTTGTATTTCGTTATCGGTTTTCAATATATTGAGATAATGTGCACAAATAGCCGAAGTACTTAGCGGGGCGTTTATTCCTTTAACAAACTGGCGATAATATTCTGGAAAAAGTTGAGCGGCACCACCTTGTGGTGACAAAAACCAGTCTCTGTCTTGCTGGCGCGCTAAAAATACGCCACGAAGAATAAGGCCGCTAACATGATCAGCATACCTAAAGGCATAAAGGAGCGCTAAGGTTGACCCCCATGAGCCTCCAAACACTAACCAACTCGATACGTTGAGCTGTCGCCTGAGCATTTCAATATCTTCTACATTTAGCCATGTATCGTTGTCTTTGATGCTGGCTAATGGCGTTGAACGTCCACATCCTCTTTGCTCGAATCCGATAATACGGTACCGGTTACTGTCGAAGAAACATTTATAATTCGGCGGTAAGCCAGCACCTGGACCACCATGTATAAAAAGTACTGGAATACCCTCAGGGTTGCCGCTCTGCTCGTAATATAGAGAGTGCCCACATCCCACCTCGATAAATCCATTTTGATAGCAGGTAACATCTGGGTAAAGTCGTTTCATTTTATTTCCGCGCGTTGTGCGGGTGCCTGTTTTAGTTTAGTTTATTCTTATGAAATACTACATAATCATATTCTGATAACAATTGCGAGGAAGTTTATATGTCAGGGCAAGGATCTGGCGGCAATGTGATTGCTGCAATCTGTAACTTTTTTATTCCAGGGTTAGGGCATTTAGTACAAGGGCGAATACTTGGCGCACTGTTTTATTTTATTGTGGTTGGAGTGAGCTATGCGCTTGCCGCAACCGTAGTACTAGCAATTGTATTTTGGCCACTTGGCGTTATTTTGCACATTATTTGTATTATTAGCGCGGCCCGCTATCGAGGGAGAGAGATGTTATGAGGCTAATAGCAACCGCTATTATTGCTATGTTGGTATTAACTGGCTGTCAGTCTGCGTATTACGCAGCGTGGGAGAAAGTAGGCGTTGAAAAGCGCGATATTCTTGTAGACCGTGTTGAAAACGCAAAAGAGTCGCAAGAAGACGCACAGGAAGAGTTTAGCTCTGCGCTGGAAGCTTTTAGTGCCGTGGTTGCTTTTGAAGGTGGCGAGCTAGAAGATGTTTATAACAAGCTTAACAGCGAGTATGAAAACAGCCTTTCTGCGGCCAATGATGTAACTGATCGTATCGATAAAGTAGAAAGCGTAGCTGAAGCGTTATTTGATGAATGGGAAGACGAGTTAGAAAAGTATCAAAATGCATCATTAAAACGAGAAAGTACTGCGAAATTGCGTGATACAGAGCGCAGATACAGCGCACTGATTAAAACCATGCGTAAAGCAGAAAGCAGAATGGCACCTGTATTAAGTGCATTTCAAGACAATGTTTTATATTTAAAGCATAACTTGAACGCTAGCGCGATTGGCGCGTTGCAAGGTGAGCTTTCAACTATTCAAAATGATGTTGATCAACTCATTGAGCAAATGAATTCAGCTATAGCTGAATCTGATGCCTTCATTGCTGCCATGTCTAATTAATGAGTGCCTAACTAATAAGTGTGTCGCTTATCAGTCGTTAGCTTGTTTCTACTATTAACAAGCTAATACGATACTAAAAAGGCGTTGTAGTTTCCTACAACGCCTTTTTTTATTCCTCTGGAATTTGCCTTGGCTCGTCTTCGGCTTTTCTATTTTCAAACGCTTGGCCCAGGCTACACGTAAACTCAGCGCCTAATAGCACTAAAATCCATGAGATATAGACCCACAAAAATAAGATAGGTACTACGGCTAGCGCACCGTATATCAACTCATAGGAGGGGAAATTAGTAATATAAAGGGCAAAGCCAGACTTCGTTAATTCGAACGCAACCGTCGCCAATATGGCACCTGAAATAGCGTGACGGGCAAAAACACGTCGGTTAGGTACTATCATGTACAAAATAAAGAAAGCCAGCATGGCAGCAAAGCTAGGTACAAGAGTAAGTAAAAACGTGCCTAACCCAGGGGTATATTCTTCGGCGAAAGCAGCTAGACCTGCTAAATAAGAACTAATTATCACGCTAGAGCCGATAAGCAAGGGCCCTAAGGTAATCACCATCCAGTAAATGGCAAAGGTATACACGATAGGACGATCGCTTTGTGTACGCCAAATACGGTTAAGGGTTTTATCAACGTTGGATATCAGCATTAGCGCCACAACAAGTAGCGATAGAATACCAATAGCGCCCATTTCTGAAGCGTTGCCAACAAAGTCAGACATATACTCATGAACTGTATCGCTAGCGGTAGGTACAAAATTATTAAAGATAAAGTATTCTAATTTACCTCTTACGGAAGCAAACGCAGGAAACGCCGACATGATGGTGAAAGTCACCATGATGAAAGGAACAAGAGAAAGTAGCGTAACGTAGGCTAGGTGGCCTGCGGAAATGGTAATATTGTCTTCACGGCAACGCTTGATGAAGATAGTGAAAAGATCGACAACTTGTGGTGCGAGCTTATGATAGATGGCTTTTACCCGATCCCAATTCACACTTTACTCCTAGTTATTACTCGCCTTGGCCATTCGCCGCTTACCTTGACCTTTTTACAGCGAAGGAAAGTGACAGCAAGGCAAACGAGTCGTTCAAATACCTGATAATAGGCAAATGGTATACTGGTCTGCCCTATAGGAGCAAAGGTTTAATCGAAATTAACCTGCTCGCACACCTAGCATGTGGCAAATAGCGTAGCTCAACTCACTACGGTTAAGGGTGTAAAAATGAAAATGCTTCACGCCTTCTTTGGCAAGTACCTTAACCTGATCCATCGCGATGTTAGCACCAATGAGGTTCCGAGTAGCTTGATCGTCATCGTCAAGCCCATCAAACATTTTGTGTAAGAACCCAGGTACATGTACGTTGGTGAAACCGGCGAACTTTACCAAGGTCTGATAATTGGTTACCGGCAGTATGCCTGGCACCAAGTCTAGGTCGATACCTGCAGCTGCTGCTCGGTCACGAAAACGTAAAAATACACTGGTGTCAAAGAAAAACTGTGAAATTGCTTCGCTCGCACCGGCTTCTGCTTTGCGTTTAAGGTTCAGTAAGTCGAATTGGGCATTAGGCGCTTCAGGGTGTTTTTCAGGGTAAGCGGCCACTGAGATATCGAAATCGGCTACATCTTTTAGTAGCGCCACTAAATCAGAGGCATACATTTCGGTATCTTTCACACCTGGCGGTAAATCACCACGAAGAGCAACAATACGACGAATGCCAGAATCCCAGTAGTCTTGGGCAATCTGTCTAAGCTCGTCTCTGCTCGCATCAACACAAGTAAGGTGAGGCACGGCTGCAACGCCAGTTTGCTGCTGAATGCGTTTTACCACGTCATGAGTACGGTCGCGCTCACCACTATTCGCGCCATAAGTTACCGACATATAGCTCGGTTTTAGCGGTGCTAAGCGCTCAACTGACTTCCACAAGGTTTGTTCCATTTTCTCTGATTTTGGTGGAAAAAACTCGAATGACACATCAATATCACGCAGTTCCGAAAGGGACTGATTGAGTGCATCGACACCTTGTGCGTAAGAAACCATGGTAAAATTACTCTTTTATAGACGTTTAGACGTCTAAATTAAAGAATTTACGTCTAGACGTCAAGAGGTTTACACTGCTCAATTGACCTTTTCGTCAACTTGTTTAGAATTTCTCTTCATAACATAAATAAGATCAGACAGAGTTAGCATCATGGCAGAGTGGAACGGTAAGTATATTCATCCCTACGCAGAGCACGGTAAAAAGAGTGAACAGGTAAAGAAAGTCACCGTTTCTATTCCTATTAATGTGCTAAAAGCATTAACCGATGAACGTACGCGTAGGCAGATAAACAATTTACGTCATGCGACGAATTCAGAATTGTTATGTGAAGCGTTTCTTCATGCATTTACAGGTCAGCCGTTACCGGATGACGAAGATTTGAGAAAAGATAACCCTAATCGTGTACCTGCTGAGGCAAGGCGCATAATGGAAGATATGGGTATAGACGTTTCTATTGAGAACGAACAAGAAGATTAAAAAAACGGCAATGAAAATTGCCGTTTTTTTATAATCTTTACACTGAATTACACGCCAGTATATGCGCTTATATTGCCTTCATTCGGCGCGGTTAGGCACTTCTGGAAGTCGTGCAACGCCAGATTCAATCGCCGCTTTTGACACTGCAGAGGCTATGCGTTCACAGAGGCGGGGGTCCATTGGTTTAGGAATAATGTATTCTTTGCCAAAGGTTAAGCTTTTGCTGTTGCTAGCCGCTAACACAGATTCTGGTACGGGCTCTTTGGTAATAGCACGAAGTGCTTCTACCGCGGCCACTTTCATTTCGTCGTTAATGGCCGTTGCGCGTACATCCAGCGCACCACGGAAAATGAACGGGAAACACAGCACATTGTTTACCTGATTAGGGTAATCAGAACGCCCCGTAGCCATAATTAAATCATTTCGAACTTCATGCGCCAATTCAGGCTTAATTTCAGGATCGGGGTTAGAGCAGGCAAAAACAATCGGGTTAGGCCCCATTAACGCCAACGTTTCTGGAGGTAATACATCAGGGCCAGATACGCCTACAAAAATATCAGCGCCTTCCATCACATCTTCAAGTGTGCGTTTATCGGTATTGTTGGCAAACAAGCGTTTGTGTTCCGTAAGGTCTTCACGGCGCGTATGAATAACCCCTTTTCTATCTAACATGTAAATGCGCTCTCGTTGCGCGCCACATTTAATGAGCAATTCCATACAGGCTACCGCTGCTGCACCCGCACCCATACAAACTATTTTGGCGCTTTCGATATTTTTGCCCTGAATTTCAATGGCGTTCAACATGCCGGCAGCCGTTACAATGGCAGTACCATGTTGATCGTCATGGAATACCGGAATATTGCAGCGCTTAATGAGTTCTTGTTCTATTTCAAAGCACTCTGGGGCTTTAATATCTTCTAGGTTAATACCACCAAACGTATCTGCAATATTGGCGACGGTATTAATGAATTCTTCTGTGGTGCGGTGCTTTACTTCAATATCGATAGCATCAAGCCCAGCAAAGCGTTTAAACAGCAGTGCTTTACCTTCCATCACCGGCTTAGAAGCTAACGGCCCCAAATTACCCAAGCCTAGAATAGCAGTACCATTACTGATGACCGCTACCATGTTGCCTTTCGCAGTATATTTGTAAGCATTATCAGGATCTTCAGCAATTTCTCGTACTGGTTCAGCTACCCCTGGACTGTAAGCCAGAGCAAGATCATCCACACTATCGGCTGGTTTTGATAGCTCCACGCTGATTTTACCTGGCGTGGGTTTGGCATGATAATCTAGTGCACGTTGTCTGAAATCTGACATTAGTAAACATATCCTTCGATGTAGGGGTTAGGCAATCTTCGTTACCGTAAGGGCAATCTGCGTTGCCGCAGTAGAATGTCTTCGACTCTATCACAGGGTCATTTGAGTACATATCTGATCTGCCTTTTATACCTTCTAATCTAGGACAGACTTGCTTGTATGACCAGTGACATCGTCGAATATCTGCCATTCATCATATTAATGACACTTTAATAATTAATACATTATTTCTATTTTATAGAAGTGAATATTAATGAAGGCATAACTGATAATCGGATAGCGTTGTAAAAATAGGCATTAAACCGGCCGTTTTAGGTGCTGATTCACGTAATAGGTATAATGAAAACATGATGAAGGAAAGCGTAACTTAATATGTCGGAAAAGAAACTGATTGAAGCGTTAACGGCGGCGTGTGAGTGGGCAAAATCTGAGTCGGTTGGCTTTGAATGGCTTACGCATATGGGGCATTGGCGCAGACCAGAAATTATTGCGGTGTTTGAAACCGAAAAGCAGAAAAGCGAAGCGCTAACAGCGAATTGGAACCAAGCATTTGAAGATGAACTCGTTTATGTGTGTGATACGTTGAAGGTACAGATTAAAAGTGTTCGCTACGACAGCGAGCAAGCGTGCACTTCGCAAAGTAACGGCAATTGGGAGCGGCACTTAAAACGCCGAGCTTTTCACTAAGAGCACTCCACTCGCCGAGCACTGTATTGGTAGAGCTTACTATGGAGCGCAGACACAAAAAAAGCGCCGATAGGCGCTTTTTTTAAAGAAACATAGTGTTTCTGAGTACTGAGCTTATTTAGCGCCCAAAGCACCGAAACGTTTCTTGAAGCGGTCAACACGACCACCGGTATCAACGTTACGTTGCTTACCAGTGTAGAATGGGTGACATGCAGAACATACGTCTAGGTTAATATCTTTACCTAGAGTAGAACGGATTTTCATTACGTTGCCGCAAGAACATGTTGCTGTCATTTCAGCGTATTCTGGGTGGATACCATCTTTCATTTTGGATTACCTTCAATATGAGGCCGTATCGCTATCTGGCCCGAAGCCAAACACCATACGCAACTTTAAATTCAATGACCGACCGCAGAAATTGCAGTCAGCCGCAAAAGAGCGGCGCATAATAAAGGAAGCATCGTAAGTGATCAAGCATTTTTTGTATGCGAAGTAAACAGAGGCGGCGTTAACTATACTCACTGGCGAGAATAAATTCCCTTCCCTTATTTGACATTATGTTTAAATGCCAGATCATTAGCGGTTCTGAATTTACGTCTACTCACTTTACGTTTATCAATTTTTGGGGCATCAGATTTAATGGTATTCATTCAGGTGGCTGTACCTGTGCCGCTTCGCCAGCTATTTACCTATTCTCATACCGACACCTTACAATCAGGCGTGCGGGTGAAAGTGTCATTCGGCCCACGTCAATTGGTCGGCATTGTGATTGAATCCGGTATAGACATAGATGACACCAGTAAAATAAAAGCCATTAATGAGGTTATAGATAGCGTGCCGGTTATTGATGAATCGCTAAGAAAAATGGCGCATTGGTTATGGCAGTATTACCACCATGCGCCGGGGGAAGTGATACATGCTATGCTTCCTGTGCCTTTACGAAAAGGCGAGCCAGCCACGCCATCACCCGCACAATACATTCAAGTGACCCCAGAAGGTCGAACTACCGATAGTGATAGTCTAAGCCGTGCGCCAAAACAAATGGCCTGTTTAGAGGCTGTCGTCGCTTCGCCGCTAATTGCAAGTGAAGCGCGCAAAACCTTTTCACCCGCAGTAGTGAAAGCGTTAATAGATAAAGCTCTTATTGAGCGGGTGGACATTACGCCTGAACTCACGGCGCAAGCCTGGTTAGATACCTTCGACATTGGCGAAAAGCCGGTGCCTGATAAAGAGCAAGGGGTAGCGATTGCGGCACTAAACCAGCAGCATGGTACCTTTGCCATAAGCTTGCTTGAAGGGGTGACAGGTAGCGGTAAAACTGAAGTGTATCTGCAATCAATCGAACCTTTGCTTAAAGCCGGTAAACAAGTGCTTATTTTAGTGCCTGAAATTGGTTTAACGCCGCAGACTGTTTCACGGTTCGAAAAGCGTTTTAATATTCCTGTAGGCGTATTGCATTCTCAATTGACGGATGCAGCGCGATTGTCTGTTTGGCAGCGAGCTAGAGCAGGTGAGTTAGGTATTATTATTGGTACGCGCTCAGCTATTTTTACGCCGCTTAAAAACCCTGGCATGATTATCGTAGATGAAGAGCATGATGAGTCGTTCAAGCAACAAGACGGGCTTAGGTATAATGCGCGAGACTTAGCGGCCATGCGTGCTAAGGAGCACAGCATCCCTTTACTACTCGGCAGTGCGACACCTGCGCTTGAGACATTAAACAACGCATTGACTGGTCGCTTTGCGCATTTACAGCTAACTCGCCGCGCCGCAGGGGCACAAAGTACTAAGCAGTACTTGCTAGATGCCCGAGACCAGCCTATTCATTACGGTATTTCAGAAGGCTTGCTGACGATTATGCGCCAGCATGTGAATGCTGGAAATCAGATTCTGGTTTTTGTAAATAGACGGGGCTATGCCCCAGCTCTTTTATGTCATCACTGTGGCACCACGGCGATGTGTAAGCGGTGTGACAGACCTTATACCGTGCATAAAGGGCAAAACAGACTGCAATGCCACCACTGTGGTGCAACCCGATCTATGCCCAAAGAGTGTGAAGCTTGCCACAGCCATGAAATGGTGACGGCAGGGACGGGCACCGAGCAGGTAGAGGAAGGGTTAATGAAGCTCTTCCCTGATGCCAAACACGTGCGTATAGACAGCGATACAGTAAGAGGCAAAGACAAACTACATCAAACCCTTGATGCGATTAACCGTCAAGAGCACCAAATACTGGTGGGCACGCAAATTTTATCAAAAGGGCATCACTTTCCCCACGTTACACTCGTGGTGGTTTTAGATTGTGATGGCGCGCTATTTAGTGCTGATTTTCGGGCGCCAGAAAAGCTAGCGCAGCTAGTCACACAGCTTGCTGGGCGAGCAGGGCGTGCCAGTAAACCAGGAGAAATGTGGCTGCAAACCCACAACCCTCACCATCCTTTGCTACAAGATTTGGTGAACAACGGCTACGCCCATTTTGCTCGCCATGCCTTGATGGAGCGAAAAGCGTCTGCATTGCCTCCTTATATTAGCCAATTTGTGATCAGAGCTGAGGCAACAGAGAGCTCATCGGCCTATGCTTTCCTGCAACAGGCTAGAGGTGTGCTGTTAAACTCAAATGCTGCAAACACAAGTCTGAGCGGCTTAGTACCGCAAATGACGGGGCCGTTTCCTTGCTTGATTGAAAAGCGCCAGGGGCGTTTTCGCTTTATGCTGGTGTGCAGCCATGAAAAACGTGCGCCGTTACATAACGCTTTACGCTTAGCACTACCTTATTTACAAGGGCTACCTCAGGCAGCAAAGGTACGGTGGTCGGTAGATATCGATCCTACCGATTTCAGTTAGCACACGGGTTCTGATTACGGTAAAATCTCAACACTGATGTATACAAGTGTTTCAGGGTTGTGCACTATGTCTTCGTACAATGGCATCCCCCGTTTAAAATAACGATAAGTAGTAGGAAAACTGCCGAATATGGCTCAACGCGATTATGTATCTCGTGGTAAAGCACCACAAAAAAAGAAGCCGGATAATAAAAAGCGCGGTAAATCTCAGGTGAAAGGTGCGCCCACGGCCGCATTCCCTATTGTTCGTTTGGCCATCGTGGTGATATTACTAATCGGCTTTGCGGTTTTCTTATGGTCTATTAAAGACAACGCGAGTTCTGAGGTAGATACCGAAGTTGTACGCCCTGTGGCGCCTATACAAGAAGCCTTGCCCGAATTACCGAAAGAAGAGTGGGAATATATTCGTACTCTGCCTGGGTATGAAGTAGAAGTAGACGTGGCTGAACAGGAAAAGTCTGACAAACGATACCTTATGCAGTGTGCGTCGTTCAGAACCCGTGCCCAAGCAGAAGAGATGAAAGCCAAAATCGCCTTCCAAGGTTTAGAAGCCCTTATTCGCCAAAGCTCTGGCAGCAACGGCGAGTGGTTCAGGGTTATTCTAGGGCCATTTGAATCGAAACGTGATGCCGAGAAAGCCAAGCACAGCCTTCGTAAAGTGAATATCGCGACCTGCCAAATCTGGTACTGGAACTTATAAATCGTACAAGATTATCAAGGTAGCAAGCCTACGACGAGTAAAGGTACGCTTTAAATCTTCAGTGTCACTTAGCCAATAACACTTCCACCATTATTTGTGGTGGAAGTTAACCTACGGCAATTAACGCGCTAATCGATATACCCTTTAATCTCTCCCCCCTTGAAAACGAAAACCCTTCCCCCATTTCATAACAAAGTCTTTTTTCAGTTATCGCCCGAGTCTGCGATAGCGCCCACCTTAAACGGGGATTAAACGTGACAACGATTGTATCTGTAAGACGTGGAAATCAAGTTGTGATGGCTGGCGATGGTCAGGTGTCACTCGGCAATACCGTAATGAAAGGTAATGCACGTAAAGTGCGCCGCTTGTACCACGATAAAGTATTAGCTGGCTTTGCAGGCGGCACCGCCGATGCCTTCACCCTTTTTGAACGCTTTGAAGCAAAACTTGAAGCCCACCAAGGTCATTTGACCAAGGCGGCGGTCGAACTTGCCAAAGATTGGCGAACCGATCGCATGCTGCGCAAGCTAGAAGCCTTATTAGCCGTAGCCGATGAAACCGCGTCTTTCATCATTACCGGTAACGGCGACGTAGTTCAGCCAGAAAATGACCTGATTGCTATTGGTTCAGGCGGCAACTATGCCCAAGCTTCTGCTATTGCTTTGCTGGAAAACACCGAACTGACTGCAAAAGAAATTGCGGAGAAAAGTTTGACCATAGCCGGTGATATCTGCGTATTCACTAACCATAGTCAAACGGTAGACGTACTCGATTACTAAGTGGCTGTTTAACTAAAAATAAACAGCGACTTGTGCCTGCTATCGATGCAGTAGCACCAAAACAGAAAAGGGTTTATGCATGTCTGAAATGACACCTAGAGAAATTGTTCATGAGCTAGACCGACACATTATTGGTCAGCAAGATGCTAAACGTGCGGTATCGATTGCACTTCGAAACCGCTGGCGCCGTATGCAGCTTGAACCAGAGTTGCGTCAAGAAGTAACGCCTAAAAATATTCTTATGATTGGCCCAACAGGTGTGGGTAAAACCGAAATTGCGCGCCGCTTGGCAAAATTAGCGCATGCGCCGTTCATTAAAGTTGAAGCCACTAAGTTCACCGAAGTGGGCTATGTGGGTAAAGAAGTAGAAACCATCATTCGCGACCTTGCTGACATTGCCGTGAAGATGACCAAAGAAACTGAAATGAAAAAGGTGAAATTCCGCGCTGAAGAAGCGGCGGAAGAGCGCATTCTTGACGTACTTATTCCGCCTCCTGAAGATGCATGGGGTAAGAAAGAAGACGTTGAAGATAGAGGCACACGCCAAGCGTTCCGTAAAAAGCTTCGCCAAGGCGATTTAGACGACAAAGAAATTGAAATTGATGTGGCACTTCCACAAGTAGGCGTAGAAATTATGGCGCCTCCTGGAATGGAAGAAATGACTAATCAGCTTCAAGGCATGTTTCAAAACTTGTCAGGTTCGCAAAAGAAAAAGAAGAAGCTAAAAATTAAAGATGCACTGAAAATGCTGGTGGAAGAAGAAGCCGCACGTTTGGTGAATCAAGAAGACTTAAAAGAAAAAGCGATTGAGTCGGTTGAGCAACACGGCATTGTGTTCGTGGATGAAATTGACAAAATCTGTAAGCGTGAAGGCAATACGTCAGGCGATGTATCGCGTGAAGGTGTGCAGCGTGACTTGCTACCCTTGGTAGAAGGTTCAACGGTATCGACTAAACACGGTATGGTAAAAACAGACCATATTTTGTTTATCGCCTCTGGTGCTTTCCAAATGAGTAAGCCGTCAGACCTTATTCCTGAGCTTCAAGGCCGTTTGCCAATTCGCGTTGAGTTGTCAGCATTAGAAGTGGGTGATTTCAAGCGTATTCTTACCGAGCCTAACGCATCGCTTACCGCACAGTACAAAGCGCTAATGCTTACTGAGGGTGTGAACATCGATTTCGTGGAATCGGGCATTCAGCGTATTGCTGAAGCAGCATGGCGAGTGAATGAGCGTACTGAGAATATCGGCGCGCGCCGTTTACACACAGTGCTTGAGCGTTTAATGGAAGATATTTCATTTGATGCGTCTGAAAAAAGCGGTGAGTCTTTTGTGATTGACGAAGACTACGTAAACAGCCACTTAGAGTCGCTAGTAGAAAACGAAGATCTGTCTCGCTTTATTCTATAAAGCCCTGGACGAGTAATACACAAAAGAGCGCATTTATTTAAATGCGCTCTTTTTTTATGTGGTTAATAATTTCACTAAACGCCCAGTAATATCAACGCCAGTCTCGTTTTCAACAAACAAGAAGAAAGGGCAAGGGTTAGCTTCCAAAAAGTAATATTCACCCTTGGTATTTTTACGCCAATCAATAGCACACCAATGCATTCCTAAGCCGGAACATATCTTTCGTGATAAATCCTGCATTGGTTTAGGAAGGGGGGTCAGCAAAGGGCGTGCGTTTATATCGTCCCTGAAATCGAGATCGTGAGAGTCTATTTGTACACTGACGACTTCATCACCCAGTACGTAACTGCGAATGTTTGTCCCTTCAATAAATGCTTGAAACGTCACAGGGCGCTCTTTTAACAAAGCCTGTACTAAACCGCGAGTATCATAGCCCTGTTGCATGAATTTCGCTGTTTCGCCGCCTTTCACGGGCTTGTAAACCACCTCGTCTATATTCGCACAAAACTGTAGAGCAACATCACTAGCGTTGCCTATATAGGTATATGGCACCTTAGCCCCTAGCTTTTTTGCCATTCGCAGCTGAATGGGTTTGCAGTGATGAGCGCGAATGGCGTCAATACCATTAACCCACTTAGTTTCACTGAATAAAAACCAACATAACAAGGTGCTGGCATATTCTTGATCTAACCATTGCGAAGACACATTGTCAGAGGCGCTCACCGAGGGAGGAATATATTGGTGCCAATAGGCAGATGTGATGTCTGATAGCGGAATTCGAAAAAGCCCGTTGCGCGTAGGCTGGTTAAAATGCAAAAGACCATCATTATAATCCGGATCGTAACTGAGCTGCCAGTGCTTACCAAAGTAGTTGGTGTTGATAATACAGGGCTCGTTTTTATCGGCTATTAAGGCTTCAGCCACATGAAGAATTTGTGGGTCATTCTCGCTCCCTATTAATGCAATCTGCATTGAAATATCCTTTCTAAATGGTAAAAGGAGGACTGCTTAACCTCCTTAATCTGCTATGACAATAAATCGGGTAATTGTCCGCCGTCCTCACCAATCGCTAGGGTGATATAGACAGGTGGTTTAATAAGACGGATTGGCGCTTTATCTGCACCTGTTGATACGCCAGACTTGCCGCCAGTCACTTGCAGTAGTTCTTGGGTTGCAAGGTGAAATTCAGTAGCAGTTTGTACATGTTTTTGTGTATTTTTGTGTGTATGGTTTTGCGTGTTATGTTGCATTTTTCGCTCCTTATAAAAGCGTTTTAGTGTGATTTAAAAAGCTAGCGGTTAAGCCAACCTTAAGGGGTGGTAAATCGATCGAAAGCAACTCGCGATAAGCGCGGTGCGGCTGCTTATTTTTAATTTTTTGTAAATATTGGCACAGTGGAACTTAACCGTTCGCTCGCTAATAAATAGCTCTGTCGCTATCGCTTTATTCGATAGCCCTTCCATGATCTTTCGCGCAACCTGAAGCTCGCGTTTAGACAAGGTGTCGATAGGAAGGGCAGTACTATTTAAGTTCTCTACATGCTCAACGATTTGTTGACGCTCAATATCGGTGAGTAAGGGTGTAGATTCTCTAACTTCGGGGGTTATCATTATGAATCTCCTAGTGGGGTATTATCATTTTCTTCTACTATTTCAGAAGCTGGGTATCGCTGCAGAGTGCCGTCTACTAACTGATAGACAGTATCCGCAAGGGCAATTGTTTGAGGCCGATGGGCAACCATAATGCGGGTAATATTCAGTGCCTTTAGATGAGTATTGATGATGTGCTCATTTTGAATATCTAAATGGCTGCTTGCTTCATCAAGAAAAAGAATATCGGGAGAGCGGTAGAGTGCTCTAGCTAATAAAAGCCGTTGCTTCTGACCACCACTTAAGCTGCTTCCCATATCACCGACTAACGAGTGATATTGCATAGGCATGGCACAAATTTCGTCATGGATACAGGCTAACTGGGCGGCCCGGACGATCTTTTCTTGATTAGGTATTTCATCAAAACAACTGATGTTTTCAGCCATAGAGCCGGATAAGCACATGTCTTCTTGCAGCACAGAAGCGATGGTTGGCGCGTGATTTGATGATGAAATCATATTGTGACTAACCGTTCCCTCAGAGGGAGCATATAGCCCCATCAGACATTTAAGTAAGGTGCTTTTTCCACTTCCGCTTGCTCCAACGATGGCAATGATTTCCCCTGCTTTAACCGATAAATTAAGGTTTTCAAAAATACAGTTACACCCCTCCCCATACCGATAACTAAGATTGTGAGCTTTTAAATGAATAGCAGGAGTACTAGAGGCAATAGCATTAGAAGTGGCGGCTGCAGGTACTGGGGTTGCGTTTGAATAAGCGCTAGGTTGTTGTGACAACAAGGTGGTTTCAGCAGGCTCTGTTAGTACAATATCGCTCAGGCGAGAAAAGTGAACGGCCAGCATTCGTAATTCGATAAATTTAGACACTAGCCCGTCTACCGCAGCAGTAAATTTGGTTTTGTAAGCAATGAAGGCAAGCATCATTCCTACGGTCAGCATATTATCCATCACCAAAGAGGCCGCTATAAAGATTACAGCGATGTTCTCAAGACCAAATAACACTTGGTTTACCGCGTCGCTGCCAATATTGAGTTTTCCTAAACTAATATCTTTATTTAAAGTGGCGACTAACTTGTTTTGCCACTGGCTATGGCGCTGCGATTCTTGGCGGTATACACGAATAGGCAACATGCCTCGAACGCTTTCCATAAAGTGGCTTTGCTCGGTGGCGCCTAACGCAATTTTTTCTGTTGTGAGCCGCTTAGTGATAGGTATTAATGCAATGCGGAAAAGTAGATATATCGCCACTACTAGCACCACACATAGCGTGAGTTTTACAGAGTAAAGTGCCATCACGACAAGGGTAATAATAGCCATGACACCGTCGAGCAAGGCTGTGACAAGTCCAGTGGTGAGAAACTCACGAATATGCGCGAGGGAGCCAAAACGAGACACCACATCGCCCACGTGCCTTTTAGCAAAAAAATCCAGCGGTAGCGAAAGCAAATGTTGAAAGACCGAGGCGGACATTTGAAGTTGAAGTCGGCTTGATACAGCAAGGATCAGAAAGCGTCGCAACACTCTGGTGAAGATGCTTATCAGTAGTAAGAAAGTAAACCCAATGGCAAGTGCGGTTAGCAGCGCTTGGTTTCCTTGCAACAACACATCATCAACAACGGTTTGTACGTAATAGGGAGATGCCAATGCAAAAAGTTGCAGCAAGGCAGACAGCGCAAGCAAGGTCGCTAAGTTACGTTTGAACCCTATGGTGCGGGTAAAAAAGTCTCTTAGTTTTAGTAAAGGCTTTACCGGAGGCGGCGAAAAATTGTCTTTAGGCGTAATTTCTAACGCTATTCCTGTTAGATGTTTACTTGCCTCGTCGAAGGTGAAGGTGCGTTTGCCAATACTCGGATCGTGTATGGTAAATCGTTCACGCCCTACGTTAGTCAAAACAACGAAATGACGCATGTCCCAATGTAGTATTGCTGGCAGGGTTAGTTGAGATAAATCCTGTGGCTCAATTTTTAGCGCACGACATTGAAATGCCATTTGCTGCGCGATATCCATAATATCTTTAAGTGTAATACCACGAAGTGAAACGCTAATGCGCTGGCGAAGGTGGGTCATATCCCGTTTGTCACCATAATATTGTGCCACCATGCTGACACAGGCTAAGCCACATTCAGCGGCTTCAGTTTGAAGCACAACTGGTACTTTGTTTTTAGGTGATAAAGCGCTGAGTACAGGTGAAGCAAAACCGTGAGTAATATTCATAATCACAACCTTTTAGTGACGCTTAGAAGCGGCTCTAAGATCCATTCCAGTAAGCTACGCTGGCTAAGCGCAACGTCTGCTGAAAATGTCATTCCAGCCTTAAGCATTACCGGATTTCCATAGGCAATAATGGCGTCGCTGCTTACTCTAGCGGTAACCAAATAGGCGGGTTCGCTTACGGTTAAAGGCGCGTTCGCCCATTCACCAGGCAGTAAAATAGTTTCAGAAATGCTCGTTATCTGCCCCTCTTGCAAACCAAATTTCTGATAGGGAAAGGCATCGTAACGAATCGCGAGTTGTTGCCCGCTAGCAATAAATCCGGCGGCGCGCACGGGCACCAACAATCGTGCTTCTATTGGTGAATTCTCTGGAAGTAAGCTAAGTAGCGGCCTGTTCTGATCGACCATTAATCCAGTACTTGCTTGCAGACTTGAAACCACACCATTTTGCGTTGCATATAGAATGCGCTGCCGATCGCGATTTAACGTTAGTAACTGTTGGTTGATATCACTCAGTTGGTTTTCGTGTGCAGTGCGCTCATTGGCTTGTATCTCGGGTAAGCCGGCAATTTCATATGTCAGTCGGCTTACTTCAGCTTCGCTTTTTAGGTTGTTCCGCTCAGCTTGTTTCCATTGTTGCTGGCTACTCAAAAGCTCCAATTTATAACTATCGAAATCTGCGTTACTTACATGGCCGGCATCGCGCAGCACTTCAAGTGAGGTAAAATGATTGTGCGCTAACTGCCACTGTTGATGAGAAATCGCTAAAATATGGCGTATTGAATCGGCGTCTGTTTGTGCGTGCTCAAGTTGCTTTACTAGCTGCACGTGGCTGTTTTTATGAATAGTAATGGTACGCGTCAAAGAGTCGGTTATTCGCTGCTTTTTAGCTAGAAGCTCTTGTTGCAGTTTTAGCTCTACGGTTTCACCTTGTGGCTGCTGAACCCCGTATTCAATCGATAGTAATGGTTCGCCTTTCAAAACTTTTTGCCCCTCGCTGACATACACTTGGGAAATGCGGCCTTTACGGGAGTCGGCGTACAACCTTAGTACGCCATGAGAGGGCTCTAACCAACCTTCAACTGTGGCTTTTCGGGCATAACTACCCGTAGTGAGGTATACCCCCAAACACACTATCCATAAAAGTAGTATCGCGGTTATTCCCATATGGGACGGTCGAGGCGTCATCAGCAATTCACCTTGAAATGACGAAGTAGGCTGCATTGCCTGATGACGGAATAGTCCTTTTCTCATAACAGTTCATCCCATGAAATTAAAAAAATGGTATTCAGTTGCCATTTCCCTGTGGACATAGCGCTTAATCAGTAATCGACACTTTTTAAGCAGCGAAAACCTGAATACCGACAAGTGGTCTTGGGAAAAGCCTTGACGCTGTTAACGTTAGAAGAGGCGGGCTCGGAATATCGAATAAAAAGAAGTCAGGGCATTCGCCGCCCTTTATTCATAGGGTGTTGGCGCAAAACTTGATGAATTTTTAATGAAATGGCTCAAATTTAAATGTGGTTAAAAATTGATGGAAATGCAAAAGGTTAGTGATACTGTACAAAGGTTGTACTATAAAAAGTAGTGTACTTAATTCACGCAGTGGCTTAACCAAAACGGAATAGGAACTCACATGTTTGTACCAAGTATTTTACTCAAGCAGCTATACACTCACGGAAGCCTAACCAAAACTGACAACGGCGTTTCCTTCGCACTTAAAAACCGTTTAAAAGATGCCACATTAAAAGAGCTTAAATGGATTTCATTTGATGGTGAGAAAGTTCCAAGCCATAAAATCTCTATTCAAAGCAGCAACGACAGTGACATTAGTGTCGATGCACTGAATGACACCGGTGGTATGCCGTTTTCATTACGGCAAGTCATCACGGTACACCTAGAACTCAATGAAGAAGTAAGTCCTGAAAAGCGCAAAATAGGCATCTGTTTTTCAGCGTCGCCTTTTGGAAAGCTTAAGTTCGAAGTAGAAGATAATGTGACCTCACCAGCGAATCGCAAGTTGCATATACCCCGTGACGACCACGACGATTATGGCGATGACATTATCAAAAAGCGCCAGTCGTATTTTGAAAGTTTCACTGATGGCAAACTCAATCACGTGGGTAAATACTCGATAGACCCAGATAAATTAAAAGGCAATATTGAGCATTTCATTGGGGTAGCTCAAGTGCCCATTGGTATTGCAGGGCCATTGGTAATTGATGGTGAACATGCGAAAGGTGAATTTGTTGTGCCACTGGCTACAACAGAAGGCACCTTAGTGGCGTCATATAATCGTGGTATGAAGCTACTCAATATGAGCGGTGGAGTAAAGGCCACCGTTGTTGATGATGCTATGCAGCGTGCCCCTGTTTTTATATTTAGCGATGCCCGTGGCGCAAGGGATTTTGTGACTTGGGTAAACCAAAACATCAGCAAAATTCGAGAAGAGGCTGAATCAACTTCCAGCATTGCCAAACTCACTTATATCGACCACTTTCTATCAAACAAATTTGCCTTTTTACGTTTTAATTATTTAACCGGCGATGCGGCTGGGCAGAACATGGTGGGGCGAGCTACTTTCGCTGCGTGCGGGTGGATTTTAGATAATTATGAAGGGATAGAGAACTTCTACTTAGAATCTAACTTTGCCACCGATAAGAAAGCCTCACAAATAAATATTATGCGTACGCGTGGTAAACGAGTAACCGCGGAGGCCACGATAAAGCGTGAGCATTTACTGCAAATTATGCGTGTAGAGCCTAAGCAAATTGATTATCACGGCAGGGTAGCGGGTGTTGGGTCATTCCTATCAGGTGTGAACAATACGGGTTTACATTCGCCGAATGGCATTACTGCCATGTTCATTGCCACGGGGCAAGATGTGGCAAACGTAGCGGAATCATCGGCAGCTATTATGTATTCAGAGCTTACCGATGATGGCGACTTGTATGTGTCTATTACCATTCCTTCGTTAATCGTAGCCACCTATGGTGGTGGCACCGGAATGGGCACTCAGCGCGAGTGTTTAGAGCTCATCGATTGCTATGGCAAAAACAAGGTGTATAAATTTGCCGAAATTGTTGCAGCGGTGGCCTTAGCGGGGGAAATCTCGTTAGCGTCAGCCATTAGCTCATCTGATTGGGTGTCGTCTCACGAACAATATGGACGTAACCGTTGACGGAGACAATACGAAGTTTGGGGCACACAAGCACAGGCACGCCGTAAATCCATCCATGGGGGCTCTGCCACCGCATCCATGCGGTGGAAGGTCTATCATGGTGCTTCCTACCCTCTGAGCTAAATCCATGGCTGGCTTGGGGAGAGTAAGTCTATCGCCCCACCAGCCATACTCATCATCGGCCATCGGAGACTTTTTAGAAGGTGGAGGGCCTGCTTATTGTGTGCCCCGCACTTTTAATGCAACCCTAGCTCCCAATAAGCCCTGCCATGGCGTTCTGCCACCGCATCCATGCGGTGGAAGGTCTATCATGGTGCTTCCTACCCTCTGAGCTAAATCCGTGGCTGACTTTGGGGAGAGTAAGTCTATCGCCCCACCAGCCATACTCATCATCGGTCATCGGAGACTTTTTAGAAGGGGGAGGGCTTACTTATTGTGTGCCCCACACTTCTAATGCAACCCTAGCTCCCAATAAACCCATCCATGGGGGCTCTGCCACCGCATCCATGCGGTGGAAGGTCTGTCATGGTGCTTTCCACCCTCTGAACTAAATTGGTAGTTGGAGTGAGTTGGCGTGAGGGAGGTAGTTCCGAAAGCTAATTTATGTGGGAAGTCGGGGAAATCGTTAGGCATAAAAAAGCCGGCGATTTACGCCGGCTTGATAAATGCTAATACTTTATTCGGTAATTAGTGTTTCCAGTGGAAGTGATGGGCTTTAGCGTCAATCGCTTCAGCGGTGGCTCTTGGCATAAAGGTGGCGTTGTTTTCTTCGAAGAAGAAAGGGGAGCGCTTGGTTTTACTGCCCACTTCGTTCATGGTGGCGGCTTCGTATACGCGGCCGTTAAGTACGGTGAATTCCACATATTCGCTGCGGCGTAGGTCTGCTAATACGTCGCCGTCAATAACGACTAAGTCGGCCAGTTTACCTTTTTCAATACTGCCGATGTCTTTACCCATACCTAGGTGTTTTGCGCCATCGATAGTCCCGCCGCGTAATGCTTCCCACGCGGTGAAACCGCCTTGTTGCATTATCCACAGCTCCCAGTGCGCGGCTAAGCCTTCACGTTGGCCATGAGCACCAATATGTACACTGACCCCATTATCTCGAAGCTCTTTGGCGTAGCTGGCAACGTTTTGGTGGTTGTACTGGTTATCGGGCGCGGTCGGGCGTCTTATCGAGCGGCCATGTAACATAGTGGCTGGTGTGTAGCGGAGTAAGCGTGGGTTTTTCCATACTTCAGTACGGTCGTACCAATACTCTTCACCCATCATACCGCCGTAAGAAACTACAAATGTAGGTGTGTAACCGAACTCGGTGGCTTTCCATAGCTGGGTGACATCGCTATAACCGCGCTCAATAGGTAAGCTGTGTTCTAACCCGGTATGGCCATCTACTAACATGGTCAGGTTTTGTTGAAGCTTACCGCCGCCTTCTGGCACTACCATCATGTCTTGATTTTTCGACGCCCATAACACTTGTTGGCGTTGGTCACGACGTGGCTGGTTGTAGCTTTTAACCGAAATCGCGCCACTTTCTTTCAAGCGCTCTACGTGAAAGTACGCATCTTCGTAATTATTGATAATGGCTTTATAGCCTAGG
This sequence comes from Alteromonas stellipolaris, assembly GCF_001562115.1. Taxonomy (NCBI): domain Bacteria; kingdom Pseudomonadati; phylum Pseudomonadota; class Gammaproteobacteria; order Alteromonadales; family Alteromonadaceae; genus Alteromonas; species Alteromonas stellipolaris. The sequence goes on along the minus strand of NZ_CP013926.1, from coordinate 4,169,309 downwards.
CCTTCTGCGCCGTACAAAATAGTACCGGTAGAGTATATACGTGGTGCAACTATGTCGCCTTTACGTTGAAGCTCAGAGGCCGCAAAAATCTCAGTGGTATCATTTGATGGGTCGTGAATGGTGGTCACTCCAAAGGCAACATTCGAGTATTGGCTCCAGTTTTTATCTGGAATAATCTCGTTTCTGCCTTGCGCGCCATGAGCATGGGTATCAACTAATCCTGGAATAATGGTTTTGCCACTGGCGTCTATTTGCATAGCACCTTCAGGAATAGCAATATCACCGCGCTTACCCACAGCTTCAATGCGGTTATCTTTAATAATAATAACGCCATCTTCAATGACTTCTTGGGTGTTGTCGGCATCGCGCATAGTCACGATTTTTCCGCCTATTAAGGCTTTATAACCACGAGGTTTATCTGCTTCTGTAGTGAACGATAAATTAATACCGTCAGCCACAGGGTCAGGCAATGTTTCTGGCGAACCATCTACAAACGCAAAGGCTTCTTTAAGCGAGCGACTGTAGAAGGTTGGGCCATTAAACCAGCTTACCGTCGTGTTATCCGGCGACCATGTTAAGTACTCTCCGGCTTTAGATGAAAGCTGAGTAACTGGCAGTGATGTCATTTTAGGGCCAATGGTTACTTTCTTGCCGTTTTCAACAAATGGGGTCACGAAGGTTTTAAACTGATAAACGAATGCTACCCATTTTTTATCATGCGAAAGTTTGTACTCACTTACATCATCAGCGCCATATAAGTGCGTTCGCTTATCGTTTCCTTGTAGGTTGACGCTTGAAAGTTGTGTCTCTCGATACGGCGTGCCGCCTACAGATTCGGTGAAAAATACACGTGAATTGTCACCAGCAAAGTGTGGGTTAATGCCCCCATCAGATACTTTCTTTTCGGTTTTTCTATCAAGGTCTGCTACATAAATACCAGGGTCCACCGAGTATTTAGGGTCTAGCAAATAGCCGCCGGTAAACTTGCGGTACACTACTTTTTCTCGATCACTTGAGAACGATGGTTCTATATAATGCCCAGGTTGCTGAGTGATGATTTTACCTTTACCGCCACGGGCAGAAACAATGCGTACTGAGCCTAGCTCATCATCATTCCATGTGGTGTAAACAATAGCTTTGCCGTCGTTAGAAAAACGCGGGTAATATTCACCATGTTCATTTTGCTTTGTCAGGCGTTTCATCTTGCCAGATTTAATGTCTTTTACGTAAAGTTTGCCCAATGCTTGAAACAAGAGGGTTTTGCCATCAGGCGACATTTGCGACCAGCGAATCATGTTTACATCAAATTCATCCGGTGCAACATCTACATCAAAACGCAGCGCATCAGCATAGTGAAGGGTAGCTTCTACACTAATGTTAATATCTGAAATAGTTTTATCGTTAATATTGATGCTATGAAAAGTACCGCCCGTCCAATACACAATGGCCGAGGAATCGGGCATCCAATCAAAATAAGCGAAGTAACCTTCAGAACCAAAACCTTCTTGCATATCACGTTCAAGTTCTGTGGTAAGCGGTGTTTCAACACCGGTTTTAATGTCTTTTAGAAACAGCGCTGTTTTTTCTTTTACGCGGCGAACAAACGCGACGTATTTACCATCGGGTGAAGGAGTGGGTACCACCGCACCGCCAGTGCCACTGATGTAACGGCTTTCATCACCATTTTCACGGTCGAATCGGGTAATAGCGAATATGCCACCTAAAGGATCACGGTTATAGTCGAAACGACTTCCGGGCACGGTGTTCTCTGTGAAATAAATATATTTACCGTCGTGGGAAAAAACAGGGTCAGCTATATTTTGTTGGTCTTTCTTACCATGATTACGAGCTTTAATTTGCAAGCCGTCACCGCCGGTATTGTGGTACATCCAAATTTCACCCGCTGGAATACTGCGGCTAGACATAATACCTTTCGATACCAACAGGTATTCCCCATCGGGGCTCCATTTAGGAGAGTGGATAAGGTTGTTTTTTTCTTTGGTTACTTGGCGTAGGTTTTCGCCATTACTATCCATTATCCAAAGATTGTTAATACCATCTCGGTCAGAAATAAACGCAATCTTTGAGCCATCCGGTGAAATGCTTGGGTGTATGTTCCATGCGAAATCTTGCGTGATGGGTGTGGCATCGCCGCCATCAATATTCACTTTATAAATATCGCCTAACATATCAAATACCATGTACTTGCCGTTAGGTGCGATATCTAAGCTAGACCAAGTGGTTTCGGTAGTATTGATAGTGACTTCGTTAAGCGCAAATGGCGGGTTACTTACATCCCATTTTTCTTCATTGATGGATGTTTCTTTTTTTATGTCGTCAGCGGCATACGCGGAGTACGCCGTACTTAAGCCTAGCGCGCTCACAAGTGCGACGGCTAATAAGCTTTTTGTTGTTTTTATCATAATCTATTTCCAATTACTTGAAGTGCGTTTTCTGTCTAGTGATGAGTATGCCTCTGAGCGTCTCATCTAATTGTAAATTTATCGTTAACTTTAACCTGAAACGGTGGGACGCCACCTTACTTATGAGATTTCACGTATAAATCTAACGACCAAACTACAGTTTTACCACCCACCCGCCTATTTATCCATCACTCACGATGATGCTTGTCTATTAGATTGATAAGCGCTAATTTGCAACAAGCTGTTAACAAAATTTGATGTAGGTGCTGTACATGGTCAATTCAGAGCAAAACGTGGGCAATTCAGAGCAGAGCGGGGTCAGCCCAGAACAAAAGCTCCATTACTCAACCTGTACGCTGTGCGAAGCCATGTGCGGCATTGAAGTGGCAACACAGGGCAACCGCATACTCTCCATTAAGGGAGACAAAGATAATCCTTTTAGTGAAGGACACGTATGCCCAAAAGCCAGTGCGTTGAAAGATTTGTATGACGATCCTGATAGACTAAAACGGCCGATAAAAAAGGTGGGCGATGAGTGGCAAGAAATACCGTGGAGTGAGGCCTTTGACTACGTTGCTGAAAAACTTCACCATATCCAGTCTACACATGGGAAAGATGCGGTTGGCGTGTATTTAGGTAATCCGAATGCCCACAACATGGGGGCTATCTTGTTCGGCCCTTATTTTTATCGCGCCCTTGAGTCACACAATAGATACTCTGCCACCTCAGTCGATCAACTCCCTCATCATATCGTGAGTCGCAGACTGTTTGGGCATATGTCGCAAATTCCTATTCCAGATATCGATCGTACCCAACACTTTGTGATTATCGGTGGAAACCCACTGGCTTCAAACGGCAGCATCATGACAGTGCCCAACGTTAAAAAACGCTTAAAAGGCGTGCAAAAACGCGGCGGTAAAGTAGTGGTTATCGACCCTAAACGGACAGACACTGCTGATTTAAGCTGCGAGCATCATTTTATTCGCCCCGGCAGCGACGTATTGCTATTACTTGCTATGTTACATGCAGTATTTGAAAAGCAATTGCATAGTGCAGAAGCGCTTTTACCTTACGCCGAAGATTTACTTGATGTTGAAGGCTATGTAAAAGACTTTCCGCCCGAAACCGTTAGCGAACTAACAGGTATTAAAGCTTCACAAATAACCAAATTGGTCACCGACTTTTGCGAAGCTGAATCCGCAGTTTGCTACGGGCGTATGGGCGCGAGTGTGCAAGCATTTGGCACACTCACGCAATATCTCATCATGCTGTTTAACATGCTGACTGGAAACTTAGATAGGCAAGGGGGAATGATGTTTACCCAACCTGCCGCCGATATTCTTCCCGTATCAAGCAGGGGCAGCATAGGAGGCTATAGTTCAAGGGTGAGAGGTTTACCGGCTTTTGCAGGTGAATACCCAGTAGCATGTTTAGCAGAAGAAATATTAACACCGGGTGAAGGCCAAATTAAGGCCATGGTCATCGGTGCTGGTAATCCGGTGGTAACAACGCCGAATACCGAGCAGCTGGAACGTGCCTTTTCGCAACTTGATTTTGTCGTGTCTGTGGACTTCTACATTTCAGAAACCTCTCGCCATGCAGATATTATATTACCGCCCGTTACCCCGTTAGAGCGTGACCACTATGATGTGGTTTTTCACAACTTTGCTGTAAGAAACTACGCCACCTATTCTGAGGCAGTGGTAAACATAGATGACAACCAATTAACCGATTGGCAGATATACTTATCATTGGCAGAGCGCCTAGATAAATTAAATGGAAAAAGCACCGCACACTATCAAGCACTATGGCAAAAGCAGCCACAAGGTCTGATAGACGAGTTATTAAAAAGTGGCCAATATGGGGCGCATGCTAGCAGTGGCAAGGAAGGCTATAACTTGTCGCTAGACAAGCTTAAAGCGCATCCGCATGGCATTGATCTTGGGCCGTTGCAGAGTGCATTACCTAACGCTATTTTTCACGAGAATAAAAAAATCGATTTAGATTTCGATTACTTTATGCCAGATATAGCTCGAGTAAAGACGCACTTCTTCGACCGAATGCGTAACGAAAATCAAATGGTATTAATTGGCAGGCGTCATATTAAAACGAACAACTCGTGGTTACACAATAGCCCTAGAATGGTGAAGGGAAACAATCGCTGTACCTTGCAATTACACCCTGTGGATGCTGCTAAATATCAAGTTCAAGAGGGTGATAGGGTTAAAGTCACTTCAAGAGTGGGTCATGTTCAAGTGGAAGCTGAAATTACCGATTCTATTATGCCAGGCGTAGTCTCTATTCCGCATGGCTGGGGTCATAATAAAAAGGGGATAAAACTGGGTGTCGCTAGCCAATACCCTGGCGTTAATACCAATATTCTGACAGACGAAATGCAGGTGGATACCTTGTCGGGAAATGGTGTATTAAACGGTGTGCCCGTTTCATTAGAGAGGATGTAAAAGAAAGGCGATAATCAACAAATGATTATCGCCTTACATTTTATAAGTACACTAGGGTTTTACTAATCTTAGCAAAGCTAATTTATTCTAAACTAAGCTATGTAAAACCACCTAGGTCATAGTAACGTATTCTTCTGCACTAGTAGGGTGGATAGCTACACATGCATCGAAATCGGCTTTGGTCGCGCCCATTTTAATGGCTACAGCAAAGCCTTGTAGAATTTCATCCATACCGTGGCCTATACCGTGAAGGCCAACTACTTTTTCATCTTCACCTGCACACACCAATTTCATTTTGGTCATTTGGCGGTGACGGGTTACTGCTGTGTACATAGAAGCAAAGCTCGACGAGTACACTTTAATATTGTCTTCGCCGTATTGTTCAACCGCTTCTGGTTCGGTTAAGCCAATTGTGCCAATAGGCGGGTGGCTAAACACCACAGTAGGGATCATGGTGTAATCCATGTGCGCGTCTTCTTGGCCGTTGAATAAGCGTTCGCTAAGCAAGCGACCTGCTTTTACTGCTACAGGCGTCAATTCGGCTTCACCCGTAATATCACCTACAGCATAGATGTTCTTGGCGGTAGTATTTTGATATTTATCCACCTTCACCGTGCCATTTTCGGCAAGCTCAACATCGGTATTTTCAATCGCTATCACATCAGTTGATGGTTCGCGGCCAATAGCCCAAATGAGGCAGTCTGCTTCAAGTACTTCACCGTTGGTAAGGTGAATAGACAGCACATTACCTTCACCGCGTTCTACTTTTTCAACGCTGGTGTGGTTGTGCAATGTGCAGCCTTCAGCATGAATCATATCAACCAAGGTTTCATGAATAATCGGGTCGAAGTGGCGAAGCGGTGCTTGTTTACGAACAACCAAGTGAGTTTCTGTACCTAAGCTATGCAATACGCCAGCAAGCTCAACGCCAATGTAACCTGCACCTACTACAACAGCTTTTTTAGGTTGTTCTTTAAGTGCAAAGAAGCCATCAGAGTTAATACCGTGCTGTGCTCCTGGAATATCAGGAATAACAGGGCGGCCACCAGTGGCAATAGTAATATGGTCAGCGGTATAGGTTTCGCCATCGACTTCAATAGTGTTGTTATCGACAAATTTCGCGAAGCCACGAATAAGGGTTACGTCGTTAGCGGTTAACGAGCGGTCGTATGAAGCATGAATACGTTCGATATAAGCTTGACGGCTAGCCACTAAACTATCCCAACTGAAATGGTTCACCGACACATCAAAACCGTATTCTGGTGCATAGCGATGGATAGCTTCGGCAACTTGTGCGCCGTACCACATGGCTTTTTTAGGCACACAGCCTACGTTAACGCATGTGCCGCCAATATCTTTTGCTTCAATAATGGCTGCTTTTTTACCATGCTTGGCGGCACGGTTTGCAGACGCAATGCCGCCACTACCGCCGCCTATGCAGATATAATCAAAATGTTTCATGTTAACCGCCTTATTATCCGTTAGGCCTAAAATTGTCATTTATTGTGACACGAAATTGAAGGAATACACACTGTATACGCGTTTAAGAGACCGAGGCTCAAGGTAGAAGATTTCATTATCGTAGGCATCAGTTACAAAAAAACAAAGAAGCACTAATTACCTTAGTGCTTCTCTATTCCAGTTTTATGGGTACTACTACAGATACGCTTAAGATCACGCGTCTTGAGCCGCAGCACCTTCTTCGGGGTCATCTAACGGCGTATCGGGCTCAATCAAAATACTGAATTCACGGCGACGTTCTTCCTCAAATTGTCTTAGCTTTTGAATAGTCGCGTCGGTGAAAATATGCCCTTCAGGCAGAATAAGAATATGGCTGTCGTTGTATAAATTTTTGGCTAACACCATGCCCGCTTTTAGCTGAGAGGCTTTCATAGTGTTGTAAATGTATTTTGACGTGCTCACATCATCATCTTCCAACAAGAATGACAGAATTTCACCGTCATACCGTGTGTTGGTATGCTTTTTCATTTCTGCTTTTGCATCACGGGGAGTCATCTCTTCACCGCTCATTCGGCCGGTGACTAAACGCCAGTAATCTCTTGCGATTGACACGATGCGAGCACCAATTGGAATTTCTTTTGCCACCACATTACGTGGTCCCGCACCATTGTAATGCTCGAATTGGAATTCAATCATGTCTGATACTGGCTGTAGCTCTGTTGCAGGTGCCAGCATAAGCGCTGCTTGTTTGGTTTGATCTAAGTAGTTCTGTTGCTGCTGGTACTTTAGTTTCGAAAACGGGGCTAGAAAATCGTCTGTATTTAGCCCTAGTAAACCAAGTTCACAAATAAGCCCGGCATAGCGCACCCGTTTAACGTCTTCAGGGCTCAGTTGAAGGTATTTTGCTAACTTAGTGGCAAGCTCGCTCACTTCAATGGCAAACTTGCCGTCTATATTGGGGTTAATACTAATAACGTTAAACAGTACTTGTTCCATTGCAAGATTATGCTTTTCAATCTTGTTCAACGCGGCTTTAATTTGGCGAGTACGCTTATGCACCATTTGTTCAAGTGACGTATTCACTTCTTTTAACTTGCGATTTTGTAGTCGAGTTAATTTCTGCAGGCGGGCATTTTCGTTTTTTAACTTTACTCGTTCTAGCCCATCTTCAATGGCAGATATAAGCTCTTTGTTGTCCCACGGTTTTTGCAAATAACGATGAATCTTTCCTTCGTTAACCGCTTTGATAGTCGATTCTATATCGGCATAACCGGTTAGCACTAGCCGATAACTTTCAGGGTACAATTCTGCGACTTGTTGAAGTAATTCAGCACCAGACATTTGTGGCATTTTCATATCGGAAATGATCACGTGAACTTCATTTTCCTTCATGATCTCTAACGCTTTTGCGCCACTGTCAGCCAGCAATAAATTAACTTTTAAAGAAAAGAGCGCGCGCTTAATGGCACGAAGAATATTAGGTTCATCGTCGACAAATAAAACAGTGTACACGTCTGCGTTTTGGTCAGTGGTATCATTCATAGTGAATCGTCCTGAAAAGAATCTTCGGCGTTGTCGTCTAACGGATTATGTATTGGTAGGCTTAGCGTAAAACAGCTTCCTTCCCCATCGTTACTTGAAGCATGAAGGGTGCCGCCGTGTTCTTGAGCAATGCCAAAAGAAATAGAAAGCCCAAGTCCGGTACCTTGCCCTTCTGGTTTGGTAGTGAAGAAGGGGTTAAATAATTTATCTAGGTGACTCGATTTAATACCGCAGCCAGTGTCTTGCACCGTAAGTTCAATGTTGCCATCTATTTCCCGCGTTGTAATGGTAATGGTGCCATGTATACCAGTACTTTCGATGGCTTGCCCTGCATTAATAAGAAGGTTAGTTACAACTTGTGAAATTTTCCCCATGTTCATCATGATATGGGGAATCGACCCTAAATGCGTTTCTACGCTACATATGTACTTTAGCTGGTTGTTCACCATCGCTAGGGTGGTGCGAACACAGTCATTTAAGTTGTAAGACTGCATTTCATCACTGTCTACACGAGAGAAAAGCTTTAGCCCTTTGACTATTTCGGCAACCCGAATCAGGCCGTCTTTCGAATCGGTGATGAGTTCAGAGATATCGCTGTTGATAAATTCCATATCTTGCTGCTGTATAATGTTACGCAACTGTTTTATCGCTTCATCTTGTTGGGTGGCGGTATCTTTTGAAAGCACATCGTTCAGCTGTTGGAATATCATTTGGTAGGTCGATACGTATTCGCTGAGAGTATGCATATTGCTATTCACAAATCCAATCGGGTTATTGATTTCGTGCGCTACCCCCGCGGCCAATTGGCCAACTGATGCCATTTTCTCTGCTTGTAACAATTGAACCTGTGCTTCTTTTAAATCTTTATTTGCTTCTTCAAGCTGAAAGTTTTTCTGATTTAGCAACGAGGTGCGTTCTCTTACTTTCACTTCCAATAAGCTGTTGAGCTCTTTGAGTTCATCTTCAACACGCTCACGATGAATATTCTCGTCTTTCAAAAGTTCAACTAATTGGTTAAACGCATCAGCCAACTCACTGAGTTCATCTTTGCCACGCACTTTGACAGAGATATCCTGATAGTTTTTATCTTTAACCGCCGCGCCTAAATGCCTAGCGCCCGCTCTTAGTTGCTTTAACTGCGACATTAAGTATGACCCAAGCAAGAATGAACACAATGCGATAAGGGCGAGCTCTATGGATGCAAGAGTGAGTGTCCATGTTCGAACTCGCTTTACTGACTTGTTAATAGAATCAACTTCCAGCCCTATCTCTACACGCCCATAGAGTGTCTCGCCAACCTTAATGTCAGCGGAGGTATCGTATATACCGTCTACCGCACTCATTACATCTCTATCTTGCTTAAAAGGACGGTTAAGTACGCTATGTTCACCTTTTTCGACATACACATTGTTGTTGTTATCGAGAACCCGAACATAGCTGATATTGGGGTTTGAAAGCATTTCTGATGCATCTGCCTCTAGCGAAGCGAGGTCGTAGCTTAAAAAGGCATTTTTCGCGGTAGAGACAAACAAGGTTGTGGTGGTTTGGGCAGAGGTTTCAACACTGGTGTCAACTAAGTCATTTAATAATTTAAATACGGTGGTGATAAGAATTAAAAACAGAATGGCAGCAATAAGTGCTACCCCAACAATAGTCTTGGTTCTTAGCGATAGTGTGAGCGACGCGTCTCTTTTCACAATTGCGGCCTTGCTAATGAGGTGATGCCTAGGGCTCGTACGTCGTCCCAATCTTCATCTACTGATGATATAAAACCTTTAAAGCCAACGTTTTTTAATAATTGTTTGTTGTCTTCGTCCTCTGACAGAGTAAGCAACGCAGTCAATAGTGCATCTCTTTGCGTGTCGGTAATCCGAGGGTGGGTAGCTATTGCATGGGGGGTATACCCATCACTTTCCCATAAAATACGAAGGGCACTTCGTATATTGTCATCAACACCATTGAAGGTTCTTATTATGCCGCCGCCAGCGTTAAAAAAACCTCGTTGTACATTCAGGTACACCGAATCATGAGAATGCACATAGCGTGGCGTAAAAAGAATGCCCTGCTGTTTCAAATATGCACTGGGGATAATAGTGGCAGCAAATGCGGCAGGAGAAGGAAAGGCGATTTCTTTGCCATTAAGATCGTCAAGCGACACAATATCGCTGTTCGCATCCACAACAATAATACCTTTAATTCGCTTGTCTATTTGGCGAGCCAGTGCGCGATAGCCAACTGAGTCATGAAATACCACAAAGTGGTAGGGGTTCATGTAGGCAATGTCGTATTCTCCCTCGGCCAGTCGTTGTTCGAAGGTAGGAATATCTTTCGCCGTTTTAAATACAACATCAATGTTGGCATGTTCCGAAATATAGTTGATAAGCGGTTGCCAAGTTTCGGCAAGCTTTTTCGCTGACTGTTGTGGCACTATCCCAAGCGTCAACGTATTGCATGCACCATAAGTGGCGAACAACGTGAGTGCTAAAAAAGCAAAAATACGATGTGCAGCTTGAAACATTGATTTTTTGACCATGATTCACCCCAAACTCACTCATTTAAAAGACGCATTTCAAACGACCCAATTAAAAAGGCCATAGCAAAAACTGGCCAAGTTTACTTACTATGAACTTACTCAAGCATGAACTTCTCGATGGTTTCGATAAGTTCGCCATTGGCAAATGGTTTTGAAAGTGCTGCATTTGCGCCGAGTTCGATAGCTCGGTCAAGACTGATATCGTCAAGTGCGGAAATGACTAAAATTTTTAAATTTTTATACTTAGGCTGTTCTCTAACAAACTGGATAACGCTGTAACCATCCATGCCAGGCATACTTAAATCTAGGGTCATTAACTTGGAGTTATACTGGCTCAACATAATGCCGGCTTGAAACCCACCCGTAGCAATATAACTTTCATAACCACCACGGCGTGCCACTCGTTGAATTGATTTCGCCACCGGCATCTCATCATCAACGATAAGAATTGAAGGTGATATCTCACTTTGGAGGTCGTCGGGAATAGGGATGTTGTGATGTTCAAGAAAGGAAACAAAGTCCGAGACTAACACGCGATTATTGCCACGACCTGGCAGCTTAAACCCTTTGAGTTTGCCGCTTTCTATCCACCGGATCACGGTACGAAGGTTTACATCGCAGTAAGTTGCGATTTCACCTGATGTTAATGTCTTCATTGCTCAATTCCTAATGCCAACTTATAACGTTATAGCACTGAATAGGGTTGTTCACAATTTAGACAAAAGTAGTGAATGTGACATTTGTGACACTCTTCTTTAGGGTTTTTAGCTGCTGAATGAGTGAGTTACTTAACTATTAACGAAGCGCTTAAAAAGAAAGAATTATTCAAAATTTGATCTGCACGCTTACCGTTTACAGTAATCCTAGTATAGAACCCAAAAATATCACTGTTGCCTTGCGCAATTACAGCGCTTGTTTTTATTGCAAACAACCCCAACATAACTTGCTATACGAACTGAAAAGAGTAGACGGATTATGACGACCCCAGCAATTGAATTGGTAGATGGTTTGCCTTTATTTTCATCTATTAAGCCCGCGCAGATAAAGCCAGCCATCGAGAAAGCGATAGCAAAATGTAAGCTTGAAATTGATGAAGTGGTTGCATCTAAAGATTACTCTTATGCGAACTTAGTATTGCGCTTAGAAGAAGTAGACGACAATTTAAGTAAGATGTGGTCACCGGTTTCTCACATGAATTCAGTGGTGAGTAGTGACGAGTTGCGAGAAGCCCATGATGCCTGCCTACCTTTACTATCAGAATATGGCACCTGGGTAGGTCAGCACGAAGGATTGTATAATGCTTACGTGGCGATAAAAGACTCAAACGAATACGCTGACCTTGATGAACAGCGTCAAAAAGTGATTGATAATGCTATTCGCGATTTCACCTTAAGTGGGGTGGCACTGCCTAGCGAGGAAAAGAAACGCTATGCAGATATTCAAGCGAAGTTAAGCGAACTGTCATCCACATTTTCAAATAATGTAATGGACGCCACCATGGGGTGGAGCAAGCATGTCACTGACGAAGCTACCTTATCTGGTATGCCTGAATCAGCCCGCGATGCAGCAGCACAAGCCGCGCATCAAAAAGACTTACAAGGCTGGTTGTTCACATTAGATATTCCTTCTTACCTACCCGTTATGCTTTATGCAGACAATGCAGAGTTACGTGAAGAAATGTATCGCGCTTATGCGACTAAGGCGTCAGATCAAGGCCCTAATGCGGGTAAGTGGGATAATACCGATATTATCCAACAAACACTGGCCCTTCGCAGTGAAATTGCGCAGTTGCTCGGTTTTGGTAGTTATTCTGAGCGCTCTCTCGCTACCAAGATGGCAGAATCGACAGATCAAGTTACCGGATTTTTACGTGACTTAGCCGCTAAATCGAAGCCTCAGGCTGAAAGAGAGTTAGAAGAAGTACGTGCGTATGCGAAAGATACCCACGGGGTAACTGAGCTTAATGCGTGGGACCTACCTTATTACAGCGAAAAGCTGAAACAAGAAAAGTACACCATTTCAGATGAAATGCTGCGCCCGTACTTTCCAGAAGACAAAGTATTGTCGGGCTTGTTCGAAGTAGTGCATAGATTATACGGTCTTAAAATTATCGAGCAGCCAGGTATTGATACATGGCACAAAGATGTGCGCTATTTCACTATTACTGATAGTGCAGATGCCCTGCGTGGCAGCTTTTACTTAGACTTGTACGCCCGCGCTAAAAAACGAGGTGGCGCGTGGATGGATGAGTGCCGTGTTCGCCGCGAAAAATTAGACGGTGAATTGCAGCTACCTGTCGCGTATCTAACTTGTAACTTTAATGCCCCAGTAGGGGATAAGCCTGCCTTATTCACGCACGATGAAGTGGTTACCCTTTTCCATGAATTCGGACACGGTATACACCACATGCTAACCAAAATGTCGGTGGCGGGTGTATCTGGAATTAATGGTGTGCCATGGGATGCCGTAGAACTGCCAAGTCAGTTTTTAGAAAACTGGTGCTGGGAAGAAGACGCGCTTAACTTTATTTCGGGTCACTTTGAGACGGATGAGCCCTTGCCGGCAGATTTACTTGATAGAATGTTAGCTGCCAGAGATTACCAAGCTGCTATGCAAATGGTGCGTCAGTTGGAATTCAGTTTGTTTGATTTCTTACTGCATAGTGAGTCTGGAGACAATGTTGATGTACAAGCTATTCTTAACAGTGTGCGCGCTGAAGTAGCGGTTAATACGCCTCCCGCATTTAACCGTTTTCAGCATAGCTTTGGGCATATCTTTGCTGGTGGTTATGCAGCAGGATATTACAGTTATAAATGGGCAGAAGTGTTATCTGCTGATGCTTACAGCAAATTTGAAGAAGACGGTATTTTTAATCAAGAGACCGGTAAAGCGTTTTTGGAAAATATACTTGAGATGGGTGGAAGCCGCGCGCCCATGGATTTATTCGTTGCCTTTAGAGGCAGGGAGCCAAACGTAGATGCCTTACTTCGCCATAGCGGCATTCGTGGCTAATTAGTATTAGGGTAATATTAGGGTAGATAACCATGGGAATAGAATCTTTCTCCACCATTTATCAGCGGGCATGTAAGCGAAAAGGTGGTGAAAAGGCGCTTGAAAGCATGCTTTCGGCGCCACTTTCCTCTGAGCAAGTCGCTAAAATAACTGATGATCGGTTTTTGGCAGCCATGACGAAACAAGTATTTCAGTCTGGCTTTGTTTGGCGCGTTATCGAAAAAAAATGGCCTGAGTTCGAAACCGTGTTTTTTGGTTTTAATATCGAAAAAGTGCTGCTTATGCCGGATGAAATGCTAGAGCAAAAAGCGTCTGATAAGCGCATTGTGCGTAATTACAAAAAAGTAATGACCGTTCGCGACAATGCCATGTTCATTAAAGATATTGCCCGTGAGCACGGCAGCTTTGGCCAGTTTGTGGCTAAATTCGACGCCAGTAATATTACCGATTTATGGACTACGATGAAAAAACGTGGCGCTCGTCTTGGGGGTAACACAGGTCCTTACATGCTGCGGGCGTTAGGCGTAGATACCTTCTTGTTTTCACGAGATGTTGAGGACTACCTGAGAAAGAACGATATTATCGATGGCGGCCTCACTAGTAAGAAAAGCTTAACGGCTGCAAATGCGGCGTTTACCCAGTGGCATCAAGAAAGTGGCCGCACGTTGCAAGAAATAAGCGTTATTATTGCGTTCAGTTGGGGCACAAACCAGTATTTTGCGTAAGGTAAATACTGTTGCTGGGCGCGACAATCCGATACACTTCAGCCTTTACTATGAATCACTAATGCAGGAATGCCATGAGCGACAACCATAACAACACATCGCCCACTGAGGCATCGGATGCACCTACTACTCATTTTGGCTTTAAGCAGGTAGAGAAAAACCAAAAAGCGTCGTTAGTAGCCAATGTATTCGATTCTGTTGCCGCTAAATACGATGTCATGAACGATTTAATGTCGATGGGTGTGCACCGTTTATGGAAGCGCTTTGCCATTGATTGTTCGGGGGTACGTGCAGGGCAAAAAGTGCTTGATATCGCTGGTGGTACTGGCGATTTAACCGCAAAATTCTCTCGTCTTGTTGGCCCCACGGGGAACGTAACGTTGGCCGACATTAACCTGTCGATGCTAAAAGTTGGCCGCGATAAACTAAGAGATCGCGGATTAGTCAGCAACATCGATTACGTTCAAGCAGATGCTGAGGCGTTACCTTTCCCTGATAACCACTTCGACGTAGTTACCATGGCTTTTGGCCTTAGAAACGTAACCGAAAAGCAAAACGCACTTAATTCAATTTACCGTGTACTAAAACCAGGCGGTCGCCTTTTGGTGTTGGAATTCTCGAAGCCGACGTCAGAGCAATTAAGCAAACTTTACGATACGTATTCGTTCCATATATTGCCAAAAATGGGGCAGCTAGTGGCCAACGATGCCGAGAGTTATCAATACTTGGCAGAAAGTATTCGTATGCATCCTGATCAAGAAACTTTAAAAGGTATGTTCGAAACCGCTGGGTTTGACCAGTGTGACTACCAAAATTTAACCGGTGGAATTGTGGCACTGCACCGAGGCTATAAGTTTTAATGCCAACGTCAGCATTGGTAAGCGCCGTTATTGAAACGGCAGCGAATAAAATTTTAGCGTTAGATCCAGACAGCGGTGCCAGAATGGCTTCGCTGAAAGGCGCGCGGCTTATTGCTTATGTAGACCCTTTGCCCTTTGCCATTGTGCTTGTATTTTCTGATCAGGTAGATGTGCTAACCCTACATGAGCCGTTTCAAGACACAGTAGCAACGCTTAACGCTAAAGACTGCTGTATTAAAACATCGCTAGATACCCTGCCTGAATTAAAGCATACCAATCAGCTAACCCGCCTCATTCAACAAAACAAATTACAGGTTGAAGGCGAACTCGCTGTGGCTCAGCAAGTTAGCGGTTTATTTCAGCAGTTAGATATTGATGTAGAAGAACTACTGGCAGCGAAAACCAACGATGTGGTTGCCCACCAAACAATGAGCTGGCTTAGTACTTTTAAGCGCAAAGCCACAGGCGCCCTGTCGGAGTTTAATAAAGTGGCTAGCAATGCTTTGATAGAAGAAAAGCAAATAGCAGCGCCCAAATTAGCGGTATTACATTTTAGTGATGAAGTGAACGCACTACGTGATGACGTAGCGCGATTAGATGCCCGCTTACTTCAGCTAGAACAAAAATTAATTTAAGAGACAAGCATGCGCATTGTTAGGTTGTATAAGATAAATAAGGTGTTGTTAGAGCATGGGTTAGACGATCTTATCCCTGCGAAATGGCTACCATGGTACGCACGCCTTATGCGCCACAGCATCTTTTGGATTCGAAACAAACACAAAGACAAACTTGCCGGTGAGCGTATTACGCTTGCTCTGCAAAGCCTTGGCCCGGTTTTTATCAAGTTCGGCCAAATGCTCTCGACACGCCGAGACTTGCTTCACCCTGCGATTGCTAATGAACTTGCCCGTTTGCAAGACAAAGTGCCTCCGTTTTCGTCAGAGGCGGCACAACAGATTATTAAAACTTCCCTTGGTTTAACGCATTTATCAGAATTGTTTAGCGAGTTTGACGAAGCGCCTTTGGCATCTGCGTCTATTGCGCAAGTGCATGCTGCAAAACTAAAAGCGAATAACGAAGATGTGGTAGTTAAAGTGCTGCGGCCAGATATTCGTGAAACTATTGTGGCTGACATGGAGCTGCTATTTAGTTTGGCCTCAGTTCTGCAAAAATGGCTGCCAGATGGCAAGCGTCTTCGCCCTGTTGAAGTGGTAGTGGAATACCGCAAAACTATTGTAGATGAACTCGATCTTCTGCGTGAATCGGCAAGTGGTATTCAGTTGGGTCGAAACTTTGAAGGTTCAGATTCACTATACATACCTAAAATATACAGCGATTATTGTCACAGTAATGTGATGGTAATGGAGCGCATATACGGGCTGCCTATTTCAAATATTGATGCTTTGCTTGCACAAAATACCAATATGAAAAAGCTGGCAGAGCGAGGCGTTGAGGTTTTCTTTACTCAAGTGTTCCGCGACAGCTTCTTTCATGCTGATATGCACCCAGGCAATATCTTTGTTTCTACCGAGCACCCAGAAAACCCCAAATATATCGCTATCGATTTTGGCATAGTGGGCACGTTGAACAGAGAAGATAAGCGTTATTTGGCGGAAAACTTTATTGCGTTTTTTAACCGCGATTATCGCAAGGTAGCGCAGCTGCACGCCGACTCTGGTTGGGTGCCAAACGACACCAATATTGATGAGTTCGAAATGGCGATACGCACCGTATGCGAACCCATCTTTCAAAAGCCCCTCGCTGAAATATCGTTCGGCAACGTGCTACTGCAATTATTTAATACTGCTCGTCGGTTTAATATGGTGGTGCAACCCCAGTTAGTTCTGCTACAAAAAACGCTACTTTATGTAGAAGGGCTAGGCCGTCAGCTTTACCCGCAATTAGATTTGTGGAAAACCGCGAAACCCTTTTTAGAAAATTGGATGCGCGAGCAAATTGGCGTGAAAGCCATGCTGGGCAAAGTAAAAGCAAACTTGCCGTTTTGGTCTGAAAAGCTTCCTGAAATGCCGGATTTACTTTATGACAGCTTACAGCAAGTTAAGCGGCTTCCTTTGCAACAACAACGCGCACAGGTTGCTTTACTTGAACAGCAGAAAAAGAGCGCGCAATCCATTCAATGGGGTGTAACGGGTGCTACCTTTATCTTATTGTCTGCTATTTTACCGATGTACGATTTAAATTGGTGCTTACCAGCGCTTTCTGCTGGTGCAGGATCCCTCTGTTGGGTATTGGCATGGCGTAAGAACCGATAGGTACTGTTACGCTGGGGTGAAATTTTTATGAAATGCATTAATTAGTGAATAAATTGTATATTAATCAGTTCGAAGAGTGTTATAGTTGCTTTGGCTTTAAGCCAAATGTCTTTGAATAGACGAGATATGAAATTATTTGCTATATGTAAAACCGCTCAAGTTACCTTGTGATTTGTAGTAAGTTGTTGCCCATTCGTAAGTAAGACCAACTCCGCCTATTAAAGACACTCGCTATACGCGCTTATTGCGCAATTTAATATGATATTTGAGGTCTATACGACATGTCTAAAGTTACAGGCACCGTTAAGTGGTTTAACGCTGATAAAGGTTATGGTTTTCTAACTCAAGATAACGGCGGTAAGGACGTATTCGTTCATTTCCGTGCTATCGTTTCTGACGGTTACAAAACTCTTCCAGAAGGTCAGCGCGTGGAATTTGAAGTAGAAGAAGGTCAAAAAGGTCTTCAAGCTGCTAACGTGCACGCCATCTAAGAAATTCAAAAACGGCGGTCTGTAAAGACCGCCGTTTTTCTTTCTTTTATAAACACTACATTCGTTAATATAGTTGGTTTTCCCGCTATTAAGTGCTTTACTATTTTAGTATTAAACTTAATGAAAGGATTTGCTAATGTTAAGGATGAATAGTGTTTTTTTCGCTTTTGTTCTACTTTCCACTTTTATATTTTCTTCATCGTTCGCGCAATCATCCAGTAAAATACAAAATACCTCCCAAGACACCCAAAATGCCAGCAGCGCCGTTAGCAAACAAACGGGTAGTAATCAAAATAATGCTATTGCCATGCTTTTCGGTGAACCAATTACCCTAGCTGACATTACTCCCGATCAAGACACAATGTCGAAAATTCGAAAGCAAGCGCCCGATAACGTCACGCAGCTTGTTACTCAGATGCGAGCTATTAATCTGGCGAACCAGATTATAGAAGGCGTGCTTAGCGACTATGCGAGTACACACAATATCGAGGTAGACTCGGACTTAGTGGAAGCTTTTAAGCAAAAATTTGGGTCAGAATATGAAAAGAACAACCAGAAAGTAGCTGCTAAGAAAGATGCTCAGCAAGAGAATAATGAATTAAAGGAAAGCGTTAGCGCTGAAGACATTACTAGTATTGACGAGATTGCATTAACGCAAGTAGAGCGTTGGCAAATAGAAAAACACCTGTATAAAACCTATGGCGGGGCAGTGATTTTCGAGCAGTCTAACCCTTCAATGCCGGTAGAAGCATACTTAGCTCTGATGAAAGAATACGCGAACAAAGGTAAGTTCAAAGTGTTAGATGAAGCGTTAGCTGAACGCTTTTGGGAGGCTTTCGAACCACCATATGAATTTGTAATAGCGCCCGAGGACGTGAACTTTAACCAACCTTGGTGGCGTTAATGCATAATTGGCAACCTTTGTAGGTTGCCAATAGCCACGTGGTTATTGGCCGCTATTTGACGTTAGTCTGCAAATAGTGGAGTAGAAAAATAACGCTCGGCGCCGTCGGCAAGAATGACAACGATGTTTTTGCCCTTATTAGAAGGTTGTTGGGCTAATTGAGCGGCAGCAAACAGTGCGGCTCCTGAAGAAATTCCTACCGCTAAACCTTCTACTCTCGCAATCTGCTGGGCGTAAGCTATGGCTTCGTTGTCTTCTACCGTAATTATCTGATTTATTTGGCTGACATCAAGCACGTCAGGAATGTGGCCTGAACTCAACCCCTGAATATTGTGCACGCCACCATGCCCTTTGCTTAACACTGGACAACGTGCTGGCTCTACAGCCACTATTTCTAAAAGGGGAATGTGAGCTCGCATGCTTGTGGCTAAGCCCGTTAGCGTGCCGCCAGTGCCCACACCTGCAACCACGATATCGACATTACCATTAGTATCACGCAGTATTTCTTGGGCGGTAGATTGGGCATGCGCATTAGGGTTAGCTTGGTTTGAAAATTGGGATAGACCCACAGCATTTGGATTTTGCTCGATAAGTGCTGCTGCCCGCTCGATTGCCCCTTTCGTTCCAAGCTCTTTCGACGTAGTGACTACCTGCGCGCCATAGTGGCGTATCAGCTTTTGGCGCTCTATTGACATATGTTCTGGTATGCATACTGTCAGTTTAATGCCATAAATAGCGCAGAGCCAAGCACAGGCCACACCGTTGTTTCCTGACGACGCTTCAATTATTTCAGTTTTCTCATTAAAAGCAGAGCTCGCCATTAGCGCGCTAAGCATGGCCATTGCCGGTCTGTCTTTTATTGAACCTGCAGGATTGAAAAATTCCACCTTGGCTAACAGGGTCGCCTCCACGTGATGGCTTGCCGCAAATTTAGTCAAGCGTATTAGTGGTGTGTTTCCTATGGTTTGCGTTATATCGTCAACGACCCCAGGCAGGGTATTTATCGCGTAATCAAGCATTTCAAAAATCTCTACAAGTCAGTCTTACTCAATAGTGACAGCTAGAAAAAGAGAAATTTACTCATTACGCCCTATTTGATAGGTTAGGTGTAGTTAAAAATTCTATTTATGCGGTTTAATATGAAAAATATTGCTCTGGATGGTGTGGATAAGGCTATATTGTTGCTTCTTCAGCAAGATGCCAATGTGCCGGTTGCTGATATAGCGGAGAAAGTGGGCCTTACGGCTACGCCGTGTTGGCGACGTATACAGCGACTAGAAGCGCAAGGCGTCATTTCCCGTCGCGTAGCATTATTGCAGGCACATAAATTAGGCTTGGCAATGACGGTGTTTGTGCAAATCAAAGCCGCTCGTCACGATGGGAAGTGGTTAACAGACTTTGCTAAGCATGCGTCATCGTTTGAAGAAGTGGTTGAATTTTATCGTATGTCTGGAGAATATGATTACCTGCTTAAAGTTGTGGTAACTGATATGGCTGCTTTCGATCATTTCTATAAAAGACTCGTTAATGGAATTGATCTCAACGATGTCACCTCTAGTTTTGCCATGGAACAACTCAAATACACAACGGCGCTACCACTTACTCACCTTTAGTAAAAAACAAATAGTTCGCTAATTATCTAAGGCGTGCGAAAGTAAAAAGGCAGAACTCGGGTCTAGACTATTTATGGGTTACTAAAGACACTATTATAAGTATTTTATTGGCTTATGCTTCAAAGTGTCTACAGTAATACTTTACGTTAATTTTTTTCCCTAAGGCAGTAAGCAATGTTAAACACTATAAAAGTACGGATTTTAACGGGTTATGCGGGAATATTACTCGCAACCTTGATTGCTGCCGTGGTATTAACATTGAACAACAAGCAGGTGACGCACCAGGTCGATACCTTCGTGAGTGAAACCTTACCTGCCTTAAGTACCCTTGATAGTGTGCAAAGTAATAGTAAGCAACTTGTGCTAATTGGTTATTCACTTTATGGCACAACGTTATCGAGTAATGCCTTTGAAGAACAAAAACAAGTATTAGTGCAAAACATTGATGCTGGATTCAACGCACTAGGTTACATGGCTGGTGATACCCTTAAATCCCAGTTCAATTCGCTGGTTTCAAGTATGGATTCACTTCAGGCAACGATGTCTGCCTCGCGAGTAGATTGGGATCGTGCCCGTGATGATTTGCAGTTATTGAATGAATTAGCCTCTGTTTTTGATAATGCGTTAATAGAAGTAAGAAACCAGGTGGCAAGTAAAGCGGGTGAGCGTTCTCAGGCAATAGGAAGCCAGTTACAAACCAGCCAATTCACTATTTACCTTCTAGTACTCATTCTAGCTGCTGTTGCCATGGCAGGCTTCTATAGCGCTAAAAAACAAATTGCGCAGCCTATAGAAGGCATGGCTGAGAAGCTAGATAGTTTAGCGAAAAGCAGAAATTTAGTGGCGCGCCTTCCAGAACAAAGCACCCATGAGCTTTGCAGAATGACCAACAGTATTCATGGTTTGGTATCTGTGTTTCAGGTGGGCATGAAAGAAGTGAAAGGAGCCGTTTCTGGTATAGAAGGAGCGGTGAATTCTTTATCTATGACTACAGAGCAGTCGAGCTCGTCGGTTGATAGTTTACTTACCGATATTACTGGGCTTGTGAATATTATGGACTCGTTAGAGTCTGATATGGTTGAAAGCCTTCAGCGTTCACAAACTGCCGCAAATGCTGCGCAAGATAGTGCCAAGCAGGTAGATGCAGGTCGTGTTCAAGTGAAAGAGACCGCTGAGGCGATTTCTGACTTGGCCAATGATATTGAGCAAACTGCGAGTATGTTAGAAACCCTTCAAGCCGAAGGGAATAATGTTTCAAGCGTAGTTAAAACCATTGCAGAGATTGCAGATCAGACAAACTTACTGGCATTAAATGCTGCTATTGAAGCGGCAAGGGCAGGAGATTCTGGTAGAGGTTTCGCCGTAGTCGCTGATGAAGTGAGAACATTGGCGGTAAGAACCCACCAGTCTACGGTTGAAATAAATACTATGCTTGAAAAGATTGTGGTTTCTATTACCTCTGCGGTATCCACCATGAGTTCAAATCAAAATAAAGCACATGACTCTGTTGGCTTAGCTAATGATTTGGTATCAACGCTTGAAGCAGGAACGCAAAGTATTTTGGCGTTAGTAAGCGTTAGTGAAGAGGCGGCCGTATTGGCGAAACATTCACAGTCGCAGGCCAACGAAGCAAAAAATGGCGTTAATCAATTCAAAAGCTTGGGAGATAGGTTGTCTCAGAACAACAGGCAAGTTAACGATGCCGCTGAAGATTTGTCTGCACTTGCGAATGGATTAAGTGCTAATGTGAACCAATTTAAAATAGGCTAATGCAAGAAGGGCCCTGTTAGGGGCCCTTCGTTACTAATGCTGTTGTTCTTCAGTTTGCTTGCTAGCAAAAATCTTGGATTTCTTTTGGATCTTACATCCTAAAATATTTTGAGCATTTTTCCGACCTATATAGTAAGCCACTGTATAGGGGTGAGCACGCCTGAAGAACCTTGAAAATGATTTAACTACATTATTCATAATGGCACTCCTTTTAATTCTGCCCAAAATAAGCATACGTATATTTAATAATTATGTCAACACTGTCACAAAAGAAACTTATAAGAAATTAGTATGATTTTGTCTGTAATTATTTGTTTACGTTTTTGCATGATCTCATTTAGAAAGTAAGTGATCTAGTGAATAAGTTATGAAGTTGATATGAAGTGAATTTGAGCGGGGCGATAAAAAGGCCCCGTAACCAAGTGGTTAGGAGCCCATTATCTTTCTCTCTAGCTAACTGGCGCATAGGTGCCAATAACGAAGCTAATAGTAGCTAAGCTTTTCCGACTTACCTGAGAATATTTTGTATACCATCGCGGTGTAAGCAAGAATGCAAGGCACTACAATAACCACACCCACTAATAAGAAGCGCAATGAGTTGGCGTCGCTTAGTGCATCTTGTACCGTAAGGTGCCCTGGGATGACAAACGGATAGTAACTTACCCCGAAGGCCGTAAAGCAAAGTACAAATACGGTTAATGCTATAGCAAAGGGCATCCATTCACCTTTCCCACCTGCATCAGGCAGCTTTTTCAATAACACGCCACACAAGCTAAGTAATAAAAAGCAGGCAACTGGAATAGCCATTAACACATAACCAATCGTGGATGATAACCATAAGTCACGCACATCATCATGCAAGGTTAAGTTTGCGAGGCTTACCGCCACTATGCCTATTGAAAGGGCAAACAACCCTCTGCGTGCCCAATAATAGGCTTTGGCTTGTAAGTCGTTCTCAGCTTTTAATATTAGCCAGCACGAGCCAATAAAAGCATAAGCAGCCGTTACCCCGATAGCCGACAGTAAGGCAAACCCTTGTGCCCACAAGTCGGTACGTAGGCCGGTAACATAGATGCCTAGCATATAACCTTGTGCCAGCGTGGTAAGTAATGAACCGTACTTAAAGGTAAGATCCCACTTACGTTTATGAACTTGTACTACTTTAGCCCGAAAATCAAAGGAAACGCCACGTAAAATAAGCCCCAATAACATGATAGTTGCAGGGATATATAGGCTTTGAAGTACTTCACTGTGTGCTTCTGGAAAGGCAATAAGTAATAGTCCCACGGCCAATACTAACCAGGTTTCATTGGCATCCCAGTAGGGCCCAATGGAGGCAATCATATCATCACGAAACTTTTCCTCGCGGGGCGGTATTAAAACACCCACCCCTAAGTCGTAGCCATCTAATATGGCGTAGAGTAATACTGCCAGCCCAAGCAGGCCAACATAGATATTCCCCAAGGTTTCTGCTGATACATTTTCAAATAACATAGCGGCTCCTTAAGTGTTCGCCGGCGACATTTTGCTGGCTTTGGCCATTTCACGCTCTTCTGTAGAAATTTCTTCAATTTCAACAGCGCGGCGACACATCAGCATTAGCGTTCCCATATAAGCGAACAGCAAAATAGTATAAATCGTGGCGTACATAGTGAACGAGAAAGCGATATTCGCAGGAGGCAGTGTTGTTACCGCTTCTTGTGTACGTAAAACACCACTAACCAGATAAGGTTGCCTTCCAATTTCAGTCACATACCAGCCGGCTAAGGTTGCAATCCAGCCGCTGAATGCCATGCCAGCGAATACACGCTTAAGCCAAAGCGGGAAAGACTTCCCTCTAAGCAAGTAGCTACTACCTAGCCATGAAACCGCCAACATTAAAAAGCCCATGCCTACCATCACCCGAAACCCGAAGAACACAGGTGCTACTGGGGGATGTTCGCCTTTAAAGTCGTTCAGGCCTTGAATTTTGCCATCCATTTTATGGGTTAAAATTAGACTGGCGCCGTTGGGTACTGGTATTTCAAAGTGATTTTCTCTGCTTTCTTCATCCGGAATGGCAAACAGCAGTAAGGGCGCGCCTTCAGTGGTATCCCAAAGGCCTTCCATTGCGGCAACTTTCTGCGGTTGATGCTCGAGGGTATTTAACCCATGCATATCGCCTGCAAAAATCTGCAAAGGAATAAGCACTGCAGCGGTATAGGTGGCGGTTTTAAGGGCAAGCTTTGGCGCAAGCTTGTCATCGCCTTTCAGCATACGGTAGGCCGATAAGCCGGCTATTAAAAAGCTGGCCGTCAGTCCCGAGGCTAACATCATGTGCACAAAGCGATAAGGAAACGAAGGATTAAATATAATTTCGCTCCAATCTACGGCATACACAACGCCGTCGATAATTTCATGCCCTTGCGGCGTTTGCATCCAGCTGTTAAGCGCCAGAATCCAAAAGGCTGACATGGTAGTGCCCACCGCCACAATCAATGTTGAAAGGGTGTGCAACCAATTAGGTACCCGACGAATACCAAACAACATAATACCTAGGAACGTGGCTTCTAAGAAAAACGCAGTAAGAACTTCGTAACCTAGTAGTGGGCCCGCCACATTACCCACCCGCTCCATAAAGCCGGGCCAGTTAGTACCAAATTGGAAAGACATGGTCACGCCACTTACCACACCAAGTGCAAAGCTAAGTGCGAATACGCGCACCCAGAAGCGGTACATCCGCATCCATACTGGGTGACCGGTTACATTTGAGCGAAACTTGAAGTAGAAAAGAAACCATCCCATTGCCATGGTGATAGTCGGAAACAGAATATGAAAACTAATATTTAATGCAAATTGTAAACGAGACAGCAAAAACGCATCCACAGATAGTCTCCTTAATTAACGGAATTTTTTCCCGGTAGAATTTTGTCTTTCAGTTCTAACATACGGCCAACACCCGAGCCGAGTTTCATCAAGGTGTTAAGTTTATCTGGCCCTAGGTTTTGAAGCTCTTGTGACCACGCGGTTACCGACTCTAATAAATCGTGAATTTCATTCAGCTTATCTTGCGCATTGGCTTCAGTTTTGTTGGCGGGAGTATCTAGTAATAAATCCCGCAATAAACTCATGGTGGGGTCTATTTCGCGCTTGCGGCGCTCTTCGAATACGCGGTTTGCAAGGGTCCAAATGTCTCCGCCTGCAATAAAGAACTCTTTTCGTTCACCAGGAACAAGATGCTGTTTTACCAAGCGCCACGACTGTAACTCCTTCAACCCCATGCTGGTGTTACCGCGAGATATATTTAGCGCGTCGGCAATTTCTTGCGCTGAGATGGGCTCATCAGCAAGTACAATAAGTGCCAAAATTTGGCCCACAGTGCGATTAAAGCCCCAACGACTGCCCATTTCACCGAAGTGCATAACCGCAGAAGTAATAAGTGGTGTCATTTTCATATCTATACCTGCTGAACTTTCAGAAATTACTGAAAGTTTATGCTGAAGTTTGATTGAGATCAACAAATATCAGATGAAAATTATGTTAGGAGGAGTACGAAAACATTTAAATGAGCAGTCGAATCTTATATATGTGATATGAGAGCTCAGTGGTTTTTTATCGGGTTAATTGCTTACGGCAAAAAGTGCAACGCAAGAGAGCGTGGCGACACTATCTTAATAAGCGTAAAATTCAGCAAGAATTAAGTCTTAAATTTATGCTTCGATATGTTGTTAAATTTAATAAATAGATGCTATAAAAAACCTTAAATGGAATAGAAAACGCGATGTTGAGGCCTATTGCTTTTACACGCTAAAAATTAGGGATTAATTTTGAAGATATTTTCTGCGTTATTATGCGTGTCATTGATAATGTTAAGCGCTTCCTCTTTTGGCAACAGCAAAGAAGTTAAAGCCGCCAAGATAATAAAAAATGCTAATAAAGTGGAAGATGCCTTCACTTCTCGCGGTGGCATGGAAGGTTGGACAAGAGTTTCATATATAATAGATAAAGACGGAACAACGAAAGATATCGTTGTTTTTGATTATTCAGGTAAAGACAGGTATGTAACAAAAGCCACTAAACTAGTTAAAAACCTACAATATTCCCCTGCATTAATTAACGATAAACCAGTAACAAGTGCTCAAATTTTGTTTGTTAAACACACATACTCAGAGGCTGGTCATAGTGAAGGCAGCGTCACACCTGCCTTTGCAAAAGAATACCAAGCTATAATAGACGCACTTACTAGCCCTTCCGCTAATATGCCTAGCATAAAAATATCCATAGACGAATTGGTAGAAGATCATACTAAAAATTTAAACGAACATGCTTTAGCGGCATGGTTAAAATCTATCTATTATTATAAAAATGAAGATTTTTTAGAATATATGCGCCAATCTCAAATTACGGTAGATTTATACGAATACCTACCTATAGCGATATTGGCTAAGTCTACGGTTAATCTTTTTCAGTCACAGCTTTACTACGGTAATTTCAAAGGTGCCTCTGAAACCCTTGCGCGTATGGGAAGCGTTGATGGCCTCAATTTATCTCAACAAACCCATCAACAATTTGCCGACGCGCTTAAGGCTTCTAAGGCGACTGAATCATCAAATGTTACTAAAGGTCAGCTCAGTAGTTTAGGCGCGTGGTCTCAAGCATATGAATTTTCAACATTCAAAGTTGACGTGTCTCAAGGGAGTGTTGATTCAGTGGAACTTAGATGTAATGACTATCAACAAAAATATGTAGAAGGTTGGGAGAACCAAATAGATTTTCCGGCGCAAACTTCTGATTGTATTTTGTTAATCAGAGGGGACGCGGGTTCAACATTTGATATTCTTGAAATTACGAGTTGAATAATCTCGAAAGCGAGCGCTGATAAGCACATTGATTACAATGCCGCTCTTCTCAAGTGCGAGTACAAGGCGCTGTCAAAGCGGCCAATGAGAGCGGCTAAAAAGAGCAGCTAAATAGAGCAGCGAAAGAGCTACCAACGTCTAATCATGGTTTTATAAACATCAGGGTCGAGTAGGCTTTCTCGCTGGCTTTTTACGCCATCAAGCATAGCCATTGCTTCAGCTTTAGACTCATACGTGATGCCATCAATGACGTAAACACTGTTATCGCCAGGTAATGCTTTATCTAATGGGTAGGCGATAGGTGTATCCAATGCCACAAGGCTCACGCTAGTTTCACCAATATAGTCAGCGATACCATCGTTATTTATATCTTTGGAAAGCCACGGTAGCCCTAGAATTTTATTGTAACTGCCATCCTGCTGCATAACTTGAATCGTTTGTTCAAACGCGTCAATAGTGGCCTTAGCATTCGGTGTATTGTCACCAAGCGCCAATGAAAAACCTGCGTTCATTAATGCTGCTGAAGACACGTGTAAAAGTTCTTCGCCGTCTTTTTCAAGCAGCAAGTTAAATTCTTCAATAAGTAATCGGGTAGTAATAAGGTACGGGGCTCTGTCATCAGCTAACTGCTTAAAGGCGTCGTACGTGCTGGGATTACGCGACCACTTTACCTCTTTGAGCAAACGAAACTTCGGCGTATTAGCAAAACGGTTTTCTATTGCCACACGACTGTTTTTTAAATGCGGTACCAGCATGACTTCTTCAACATCGTATTTTTTAGCGGTAGCATATAAATAGATGGGTAAGTAGGGGGCTGAAAGGGTAACGGCGTCTTTTCTTTCACCTAAATCTATATAGGCGAACTCGCCATCTACTTTACCGGAGCGCACCGCACTACCCAAGAAGGCATCGCGCATAACCTGAAGCTCTAGATTGGTTTGCATTCGCGAGAACGCCGCTTCAACAATAGACGTTAGTCTTGAAGGTTCGCCCTCATCGCTTACGTAAGTTTCAAATGGTGCTGCGGCAAGTGTGACACTATTTGCCTTTAACGGCGCCACAACTATGATAAAACTTAATAAAGCGATGACTCTCACCAACACGGGCGACATCTCCTAAACAACGTTATTATTATCTATTGGCGCTATTACTTTTTAACAAGTATAGCTGTTACTGGCCAAAACTGCCTGCAGCGCCTGGGAATACAACTGGGCTTTCAATACCATCGTTGTTCACGCTGGCAACCCCGAAAAAGTAGTTATCAATCACTACGTTTTCTAGTGTAGCTTCGTTCACCTTACCAACAAACTTACTGAATTCCCATTGCGGTGCATCGGTATGACGCCAGTAAACTTTGTAGCCCGACAGCTGAGGGTTTTGTGCTGTATCTGCCGCTTCCCACATTAATGTGGTAGAGGGCTGAACGGCGCCTTTAATGGTGACTTTGGCAGGCGGATTCGGTGCCCAAGCCATAGCCGCTAGCGATACTGCGTTTAAGCCAGTAAGCTTGGCTGCGTAGTCAAAATTCACACCATCTAAGGTATCGCCATATTTGATACCGTCTTCTTCTCTAAGGTCTTGATGCTGGCGAGTGTAATTTTCATTGGTTTCCATAATACGAATACCGGGAAAACCTAAATCGTTGAAAGGGCGATGATGTCCACCACGACCAAAGCGATCTAGTCGATAAATGACCATGGTGTCTAGATTCTCAATGTATTGGTCGGCAATGTTATCGATGTATCTTGCTAAGTTTCTGCTTGGTGAATCTACTTCGCCACCGGTGAAGCGGCGGGTGCGAGCTTCACCTGTAGTTTCGGTTACTCGGGTGCCTTCAGCAAATATACGAGCAGTGGTGTTGTTGATAACCCCGTTAACGCCTTCAATGTTGCCTATCATGTCGTTGTTCAATACCGCTTTTAACCGCCAGCCGTCTTTTTGTGCTTGGTTAGCCATAATACGCCCACCAAACAAGCCTTGTTCTTCACCTGCCAGTGCGGCGTACACAATGCTGCCGTTAAATGTATGTTTCGATAATATGCGTGCGGCTTCCAGTGTGCCAGCTACACCAGACGCATTGTCGTTTGCGCCAGGTGAGTCTGATGTGAAATCCATCACATCAGATACGCGAGAATCTATATCACCCGACATCATGACGTAACGTTCTGGATCGGTACTGCCGCGTTGAATAGCAATAACGCTTACAACGTCGACAGGGTCAGGAATGCGCTTTTCACCGCTAATGGTTTCAGACTGAAAGTACACTTCTAAGCAACCGCCACATTCAGCTGATATTTTTTCAAACTCAGCCTTAATCCAGCGCCTTGCTGCCCCAATGCCGCGGGTGTCTGATTCGGTTTCAGATAAGGTATGTCGCGTACCAAAATTCACAAGTGTGGTGATATCGTTTTCAATACGCTTTGGGGAAATGTCTTCGGCAATTTTATACAAGGATTGCTGCTGCGCACTTTGCGCCTGCGCGGTAAATGCAAAAGTAAAGGGTAGTGCAACTAACGCTGAAATTTTTACGAATGTAGGAATGCTTTTTATCATTGTTTTCTCCATTTCTTTTTTACCACCATACTGGATACGAGAGAAAGCAACAAATGGGGTTAACGTATGGAGAGGTTAATGGTCGATAACAGCCTATAATAGAAAGGGCATGCTTGATAGCGTGCCCTTTTTGTATGTATCGAGTGTATCAAAACTAGGTGCTGTTTATGCTAACTATGAAATAAGCACATAACTTACCTAAATAAACGCGAAAGCATCGCCAAATAGGTTTTCTACTTTTAGGCCGCGAACGGTAAAGTCTTCACGCACAGTCTTGGCCATTTCAAAACGTCCAGCGACATACACTTGCATGTGTTCGAAATCCGTATGGTCGGCCAATACAGCATGGTGAACCCATCCTGTTCTACCTTTCCAGTCGTCTTCGGCAAATTCAACCACAGGAACAAACGTAAAGTTATCGTGCTTGGCCGCGAGTGCATTTAACGCTTCTGATAGATATAAATCACCGGCATGACGGCCTCCCCAATAAAGGGTAATAGGCGTTTTATCGCCACTGTGCAGGTGCTGCTGTAATATAGAATAGGTGTAGGAAAAGCCTGTGCCTCCAGCGATTAATACCATCGGCAAGCCATTTGATTGCAAAAAGGCTTGACCGTTATTTACGCTAAGGCTAATTTCGCCTTCTTCTTTCATACGACTCAACACTTCACCGGCAAAGGTGTTGCCAGGCTCTGCGCCAATGTGAAGTTCAATGCGTGAACTATCAAAAGCGGCATTGGCGATAGAAAAGGGGCGCTTGTCTTTTTCGCCCATATCGATAAGCGCATACTGACCTGCTTGGAAGGTAACTGGCGCGGGAGGCGTTAATTCAATTTTGTATACTACGTCGGTTAACGGCGTGATGCTGGCAACCTTACATTTAATTTCTGACATGTAATCTCTTCTTACGTTTGTTGTTAGCGTTTCGCCGTTGGTAAATCCATGATACCAAGTTCATCCCAGATATCATCCACCCGTTTTTTCACGTCTTCGTCCATCACAATGGGCTCGCCCCATTCACGGTCGGTTTCGCCGGGCATTTTATTGGTGGCATCCATCCCCATTTTCGATCCTAGGCCAGATACTGGCGAAGCAAAATCCAAATAGTCGATAGGGGTATTTTCAATCATAACCGTATCGCGGGCTGGATCCATACGTGTGGTAATAGCCCAAATCACGTCGTTCCAGTCGCGGGCGTTTACGTCGTCATCGCACACTATCACAAACTTGGTGTACATGAACTGTCGTAAAAACGACCATACACCCATCATTACGCGCTTAGCATGACCGGGATATTGCTTTTTCATCGTAACTACAGCCATGCGGTAAGAACACCCTTCTGGCGGTAGATAAAAGTCTACAATTTCTGGAAACTGTTTCTGCAAAATAGGCACGAAAACTTCGTTTAATGCTACTCCTAAAATAGCCGGCTCGTCAGGTGGGCGACCGGTATAGGTAGAATGGTAGATGGGGTCTTTACGGTGAGTAATATGCGTTACCGTAAACACGGGGAAGTCATCTACTTCATTGTAGTAACCGGTATGGTCGCCATAAGGCCCTTCAGGTGCAACTTCGTCTTGCGCAATATAGCCTTCCAGTACAATTTCAGCACTCGCGGGCACTTGTAGATCGTTACTTATCGATTTAACCACTTCGGTTTTATCGCCTCGTAACAACCCTGCAAAGGCATATTCGGAAAGGGTATCTGGAACAGGCGTAACGGCACCTAAAATGGTTGCCGGGTCGGCACCTAGAGCAACGCTTACCGGGTACGGTTTACCTGGGTGAGTTTGGCACCACTCACGAAAATCGAGGGCGCCACCGCGGTGAGACAACCAACGCATGATAAGTTTATTTTTGCCGATAACCTGCTGGCGATAAATACCTAGATTTTGACGGTTTTTATGCGGCCCCTTAGTAACACTTAAACCCCAAGTAATAAGTGGTGCAGCATCGCCCGGCCAGCAGCGCTGAATAGGCAGTTTACCTAAATCGACATCATCACCGGTTAGCACGACTTCTTGGCATGGCGCTTTTTTAACCACCTTGGCTGGCATATTCAGTACCTGTTTAAAAACAGGCAATTTTTGCCATAAATCCTTTAGCCCTTTAGGTGGTTCGGGTTCTTTTAAATAGGCCAGCAATTCGCCCACTTCACGAAGTGCCGCTACTGAGGTTTGCCCCATTCCCATTGCCACACGTTCTGGTGTGCCAAATAAGTTGGCCAATACCGGCATGCTATGGTTTTTAGGGTTTTCAAATAATAGCGCAGGGCCACCGGCACGAAGTGTACGGTCGGCTATTTCTGTCATTTCTAAATCGGTATCGATTGGCTGGCTAATGCGAACCAATTCACCTTTGGCTTCCAACTGGTGAATAAAGTCACGTAAATCTTTGTACTTCATTTGAACAGGGGGTATCCGCAGACTAAAGTTAGGAACAAGAATATACTATTTCGACACAAAGTCCGATCAGTTCAGTGGGCTAAAAGGGTGGCTTATCAGGTTTTAGCGGCGTATGTTGATAAAATAATCTGGACACCCTACGTAAATGGTAGTCTGATAGCGTTAGTGCGGTTGAACTTCAAGTAGTTGAACTGTCTATACAAAAGAGTGAATAACAATAATACCCTTTTTTGCCTAAGGTGAGTGTATGACAATATTTGACCAGGACATGCTCGATGAACTTAACTTATTAGTTAAGTTTCCTACAGACAGTTTATTACAAGGCCTAAAGATTCATCACGATGCTAGCCAATCAATGGTGAATGCCGCATCAAGACTTTACAAAAAGGGCCTCATTACTCAGCCCGATGGCGGTTACCTTACCGATTTAGGAATAGATTTGGCCGATCATTCCCGTCATCTACAATCAGCGCTGTGTAATCGGAAAAGCAGTCACTAACGAATACGCGCCTGCAGCGGGGCTACTATTGAACCTAGTTGAATAAACTTCGTTAAATAAGCCCCGCTAAAATCCCATTAAGTATTCGTGATAATGGCCGATAATTAAACATAGCCAATAAGGCTTAGAGGCAAATATAGTCATATATATACCGTTATTTGTTTCCCTGCCTTTATGCCTAAACGCTTTAGAAGCACGATTTTTAGGCATTAACTTTAGATATTAGCTTAAAGCATAACCTCCAGACATTAACGTCTAAGTAAAGAAGCCATTGATATGAAACTGTATTCACTGCCCACAATTTGTTTATTGCTTTCTACACTTTTCAACACCGCGGTGTTGGCTGAAGGGGAAACCATTGATGAAATTCGTGCGGTACAGTTGTACGATCAAAACGCGCTTATCGATATGATTAACGCCAATACCCATTTAGATAAAGTTGTCGCCGACCGATGTCAGCTAGTACAAGACATAGAAGCTCGTGCCGATATATTGAAAGTGCCCGCTTATCAGTTTTTATGGGGTGATATGTTAGCTTGGGGGGTATGCGTAGATGCTGAACCGGCTAGGGGTATGACCCATATTGAAGATGCCGCGAACCAAGGTTTTCCCGCCGCGTTGGAACAGTTGGGCCGTTATTATGCGAACGGTACATTAGTGCAAGAGAACAAAGAAAGGGCGGTGGTGTATTTACGAGAAGCCGCAGCGCTTAAAAGTTTAAAGGCGCAATTGCAGTTAGTTGAGCTATTTCTCGATGGGTACGGTAGCCCCTACGACTATCAAGATGCATATCATTGGCTACATAACTCAGTCACTAACGACAAAGCGCAACATCAAAAAATAGCCAGTTACTTAACCAAGCTTGAAAAGCTAATGCACCCTAAAGCAGTACGCGCAGCGAAACGCCCATTAGACAGCTAGTTTCATGCATAAGACAGGCTAGTTCCATAGGTTAGCTATTACCGTTACTTCGTTCGCTCAATCTTATAGGGCGCGCTTGCAAAAATTTCTCCCACCGCAACAAAGCTAGATTGTATTCAACTACGACCGCAATAAACTAGCACCTCAGTATACTAACGCCTCAGTAAACAATGACTGGCATAGATAACGACTGCAAAAAAGCACCAAGCAGCGATAATTAGCACCTTCCTCCAGCCCAACACGTTAATTGTGTATTCATATACGTCTATGATAATTATTGGGTTTTGAAACATGTTGTCATAAAACTGCCTCTTATCTGTCACCTTCGCTTCATCATTTCGTCTTATAACAAGACTAGATTCATCTGCTTTGCAGAGCTCTGACCACTACTGCAATAAACTATGAAAAAAACACACAATTAAGCGCACAACACACTAACGAGATATCCGCTAAGGGACAGACAAATGTTTTCAAAAACCCTATTAGCCACCGCTATTTTTAGCGCATTGGCCGCTCCAACATTTGCTAACACAGATTCACCAGCAGATGAGAAAGACTACATTGAAGAAATTACCGTTACTGCACAAATGCGTGAGCAATCGATAATGGATGTTCCGGTAACCATGGATGTTATTTCAGGCGACTTCTTAGAGCGCACTAACATTATGGAACTTGATGAGCTTTCTCGCGTTTTGCCAAACGTTCAAATTCAAGAACAAGCGGTAAGTCTGCCTTCGTTTAATATTCGTGGCGTGACAGACGACGGCTCGTCTGTTTCAGCTACCCCACGTATCTCTGTATATCAAGATGGCTTCGACATTAGTAAGAAAACCGTATCAAGTGTAGCGCTTTACGACATTGCCCGCGTTGAAGTATTAAAAGGCCCGCAGCCCACCCTATTTGGTGTTGCAGCAGCAAACGGTGCAATCAGTATTCACTCTCACTTGCCTACCAATGAAAAAGAAGCAAGGGTTCAGCTAGGTTACGACACTGAGTCGGGCAAAGAAGCCGAGTTCATGTTCAATACGCCTCTTAATGATAATCATAGCGTGCGTATTGCCGGCTTATATCGTCAGATGGACGGTATTGTAGAAAACAATGCCTGCTCTGAAGACAGCTACTATGGCAACGCCGACATGATTGATCATTTAGGCAATACCGTGCCCTGTAACAGCGAAGACTTACAAGGCATTTCCGTGCAAGCACTGCGTGGTACATGGAAAGCCAGCTACGACAACTTCGAAGTAATAGCCCGTGCTTCAATGGAATATAACGACCAACCAGGTATTGCGTTTAAATCAGGTTCAATTGCTCCTAATGGCGGCGACACTAGCCCGTTTACGGCTGCTGAATTCAGTATGGGTAGCGAACTTGGGATTGAGCGTACACTGCAGGCCTACGATATTTCACTAGATTACGATATCAGCAACAGCCTAATGTTCCACGGTGATGCGTATTACAAAGATGTAGAAGTGAGTGAAGGGTTTGATGCCGATGGATCAGCCCTCAGAATTCAAGATGCTTACTTTGACAATGATGCAACGCTAAGCGGTGGCTCTATGCGTTTAGTATACGATTCAGGTGATAAACTGGTCGCCTTTGTGGGCGCATCAGTAAGCCAAGATGATTCAATATTGCCTTATTATGTGATGGTAGACCCGTTTGTTCGTGGTACGTTCGACGCAGTAAAAGAGCAGTTAGAAGCCTCTTCAAATATTCCATTAAATCAAAATATTGCTACAGACGCATCGCTTGAAGAAATTGAAGCGCTGCGAGCCATGCTGGTGTCTTCATTGTTCAATGCCGATGGCACGCCAATTTCAAGTGCAGACTTCCCCTCTACTATAATTCAAGGCCCGTACATCTTTGAAGCTGAGTTAGACATTACTTCTTATGTGGCAGAAGTTTCTTACTTTGTGACTGATAAAGTGAATGTGACCGCCGGCGTGCGCTACATTGATGAAACTCGCTATACCAAAAATACCTACACGTTAGATTCAGGTACCTTTGCGTTTGAAGCAGAGGGTGACTTTGACGATACGCTACCTCGTTTTGCCGTTAGCTACGACATGAACGATAGTTGGAATTTTTACGCCAACTACGCGCGCGGCCGTCGCTCACCTGTGGTTAATGCTGATTTCTCTGGTGTATCGACAACCAAAGCGGAAATTGTCGATAGCTATGATTTGGGCGTTAAATACCAAAGTAACAATTTCACCTTCTCAGGCGCGATTTTTACGTATGAATATAGCGATTATCAACAGTCTTATACTGATCCTGAAACACTGCAATCTATTACCGTAACCGTTGGCGATTCAACTATGTCGGGTATTGAAGGCATGGGAACCTACCATTACAGCGATACCTTATCGATTACCGGTAGCATTGGTTTCTTAGACGCAGAATTTGCTGATGAAACGGCCGATGGTAGCCCATTTCAATATGCTGGCAATAAATTCCGCTTAGCCCCAGAAGTGAGCGGTGCGATAAACATCAACAAGGAATTTGAAGTTCAGAATTGGTTAGTAAATGTGAATTGGTTAACCAGCTTCCAGTCTGAAGTATTCTTTGAAAGCAGTAACTACCCGGGTTTATCGCAAGATACTCATTCGTTAACAGATATCTCTGTACAGTTCTCACAAGAAGCGAGCAGCTTTGCGTATGAAGTGTATTTAGAAAATGCCTTCGATAAAGAGTATGTGATTGATGCAGGGAATACTGGTGGTGGTTTAGGTATTCCTACTTATGTTCGTGGTATGCCGCGCATTGCAGGCGTTCGCTTCTATTACAGCTACTAATATCTTTTAGTGCTAAAAAAATCCCGTTTCGTTTTTGAGCGATAACGGGATTTTTTGTTTTAATGCTAGGCGCTGACTCTCTATCAGTTCTTTATGCGCCGTTAACGACAAACTCGTGGCTGGTCACTGTGCTGGCCGATGTGGATTTAATCGTATCGACATAGCGCCACGTGGCAACTGCCTGCTTTTCAGTAAATGAGACGGTTAAATAGCCCCGCTGATGTAAGTTGCAGTATTCTAAATCGTCGATAAGAACAGAAAGATCCTCAGCCATGACTTTTGCAGTGGCAGCATCCATTTTTAAATAGTGTTCCATACCAGGTGAAGACACGCTGGATGTAGCAAGTTCTGTTGCCACCGCTGTGCCATCTTGCAAGGTTAGCGTGTTATGCCACGCATTGTGGGTGTCACCCGCCAGCGCGATCACGGGTTTATTTAGTTGTTGTATTGCGGTCAGCAATTGTTCCCGTTCAACAGGGTAGCCATCCCATGCATCAAGATTGTAGGGCATAGCAGCGGCTAGCAATTGTTCTTCTTCTGCCGAGATTTTTTCTCCCGCCAGCTTTCTGCGTTTGCTATTGGCAAGCACGTGTACATGCGCAGGAATTTGCTCGAAAGGCAGACCATTGAAGATAGATGCAGGAAACATCATGCGGCCAACTAAAAGCTGCTGCCCTAACACTTGCCATTTCGCTTTGCTATCGTTCATGGCCGTATTAAGCCATGTTCGTTGAGCATGCCCCAGTAAACCTCGTTCTGGCGCACTAATCGCTTTGGTGAAACCGGCTAAATCAAAAGCCTTGGAATTAGTAGCATCTGGGTCGCGAAAGTCGCTATAGGCTAATTGCTTATCTCGCGCTAGTACACGTGTATCTAGCATGTATAGGTCGACTAAATTGCCGAACGTAAACTGGCGA
This sequence comes from Alteromonas stellipolaris, assembly GCF_001562115.1. Lineage (NCBI taxonomy): Bacteria > Pseudomonadati > Pseudomonadota > Gammaproteobacteria > Alteromonadales > Alteromonadaceae > Alteromonas > Alteromonas stellipolaris. The sequence continues at coordinate 4,132,309 of NZ_CP013926.1, read as the reverse complement.
TATATTTCTAATCTGCTTTCACCGAAGGTAGGTCTAATGGGTAGCCATTCATAATAAGCTTGCACCGCCGCGGCTCTACGGGCGTAAAAATCCCCTTCATCCTCTTGATGGTTTTCAGCGCCATCTTTGTAGGTGTCGTTAGTGATTTCATGATCGTCCCACACCACAATAAAGGGCTTAGCTTGGTGTAAATCTAATAAGCCTTGGTCGGTGCGATAAAGCGCATAGCGTTTTCGGTAATCTTCTAAGGTATAAAGCTCAGTGTCGTTATCGTCAGCAAAAGTGCGGCCTAATTCTTTGGCATGCTCGGTGGCATAGCCTTCACCGTTGTATTCGTAAATGTAGTCGCCTAAGTGCAGTACAAAATCGATATCTTGTTGCGTTGCGGCATCAGCATAAGGCGTAAAAAAGCCTGCAGGGTAATTTGAGCAAGAAAACACCCCAAACGTGACCTGGCTTACGTTCTCTTTTGGCAAGGTTAATGTTGTACCAACTTGGCTTACGTTGTTTGCACTTTTAAAGCGATAATAATAGCGGGTGGCAGGGGCTAAACCGGTAACATCGATTTTAACCGTAAAGTCTCGGGATTGCTTAGCCTCGGCAATATCACTGGCAACAAGGGTATTAAAATCTTTTGAGGTGGATACTTCCCACAAAATATAAGCACTTGGGGTACTTGTTTCGGGCAAAGCACGGGTCCAAAGAATTACGCTATTATGAAGTGGATCTCCGCTGGCAACACCATGAGTAAAGCTAGCATTATCTTGCGGTTTTTTGGTGGAAACACAGCCAGCTAAACCTTTTGTAATGGCAACACTGGCACCAGCGATTGAACCTAATTTAATAAAAGAACGTCTGTCCATAAAGCATGTCCGTAAGAGATATTTTTTTAGTGATTGAGAACTAAAGATATATCGAAAATGTATGACAGTGGCATGGCAGTTTTATAACGTAATGTTTTGTGTAGATTGCTGTTATACTGTGCGTAAATCGAACGCTTTAAAATTGCTATGCGTAGAACATGGGCAATAGTGTTTGAAAAATGAATAAACTAACGAGGCGACAGAACAACTCTATGAGTGATGATCCGCATTATCAGCGCGAGAAAGAAAAGTACGAAAACCCGGTAGCAAGCCGGGAGTTTTTGATGAGTCTATTGAAAGAAGAAGACAAACCACTGTCTTTTCTTGAAATATGTACGGCAGTAAATGCCGAAGAAGAAGATGCCCGCATTGGCATTCAGCGCCGCCTTCGCGCCATGGAGCGAGAGGGGCAAGTGCAGTTCACCCGTCAAAAGAAGTACATTCTTCAAGATCAAGATGAGTTGTTCCGCGGTAAAGTCATTGGCCACCGAGATGGCTTCGGCTTTTTACGCCCCGAAGATAAAAGCGGTGACCTGTTCATTAGCGCAGGCCAAATGAAACTGTTTTTGCATGACGATATTGTAGAAGCGCGAGTAAGCGGTACTGACCGCCGTGGCCGCAAAGAAGCCTTTATTACACAGGTGGTAGAGCCTCGTTCAGAGCCGATTGTTGGCCGCTACTTTGTAGAGCAAGGGTTTGGCATGGTTGTGCCAGACGACAGTCGTTTGCAGTATGAAATTGTTATTCCGCCTGAACATGTACATGGCGCCCGCATGGGGCAAATTGTGGTGGTTGAGCTAACGCAGCGTCCTCGCCGTAAAATGAGCCCAGTGGGTAAAATTGTCGAAGTACTAGGTGAACATATGGCACCTGGTATGGAAATAGAAATGGCGCTTCGCACCTTTGATATTCCGCATCAGTGGCCAAAAGGCGTTACCAAGCAAGTTAAAAGCCTTACCGAACAAGTGCCCGATGAAGCAAAAGAAGGGCGAATCGATTTACGTCAGCTTCCCCTTGTTACCATTGATGGTGAAGATGCGCGGGATTTTGATGATGCCGTATATTGTGAACCGCTAGACGATGGTGGCTGGCAGCTTTGGGTAGCCATTGCCGATGTCAGTTACTACGTACGAAATGGCACAGCACTAGATGATGAAGCTCAGCAGCGAGGCAACTCGGTGTATTTCCCCGAGCAAGTTATTCCTATGCTACCGGAAGTGCTTTCCAACGGATTGTGTTCACTGAACCCTGAAGTTGATCGCTTGTGTATGGTGTGCGAGATGACCATTACTGCGCAAGGTAAGTTAGAGACCTACCAATTCTATGAAGCCGTGATGAATTCACATGCTCGCCTAACTTACACCAAAGTATGGCAAATATTGCAAGGCGACAAAGACTTGCATCAACGTTATGAAGCACAAGTGCCGCATTTGCGTCATCTTCACGATTTGTATCGTTCGTTGAAAAAAGCCCGTCAGCACCGCGGTGCTATTGAGTTTGAAACCCAAGAAAGTAAGTTTGTATTTAACGCACAGCGTAAAATTGAAAACATCGTGCCGCTTATCCGTAACGATGCTCATAAGCTTATTGAAGAGTGCATGATTTTAGCGAACGTCAGTGCTGCACTTACACTATCGGAAAATGAAGCACCTACGCTTTATCGAGTACACGACAAACCAGACGCCGATAGGCTGACGGCCTTCACCAGCTACTTAGCTGAAATAGGTGTACCGCATAAGATTACCGATGAAGCCTTACCGGCAGATTTCACCGACGTGGTATTAAAAACCCGTGGTCGCCCTGACGAAGAGCTTATTCAAACCATGTTGCTTCGTTCAATGAAGCAGGCTATTTATGATGGTGACAATCTAGGCCACTTCGGCTTAGCCCTTGAAGCTTATGCGCACTTTACGTCGCCTATTCGTCGATACCCTGATTTGGTAGTTCACCGTGCACTGAAAGGGATTATTGCCAAGCAAAAGGGCAAAAATACGGTTTCAGGTGCAAAGAATTACACCGTTGAAGAAATTGAACAGCTAGGCGAACAGTGCTCGATGACTGAGCGTCGTGCCGACGATGCTACCCGTGATGTTGCAGACTGGCTTAAGTGTGAATTCATGCTTGACCATGTAGGTGACACTTTTGAAGGCGTAGTCAGTTCAGTGACAAACTTTGGCTTGTTTGTTCGCTTAACCGAATATCACATTGACGGCCTAGTACACATTACCTCGCTCGATGACGATTTCTATCACTACGATCAAGTTAAACAAATACTGGCGGGTGAGTCGGGACATCGTCAGTTTAGATTAGGCGATACCGTAGAAGTGAAAGTGGCTGCGGTTAACCTAGATGAAAGAAAGATTGATTTATTGCTGGATAAGTCTATGCTGCGCGGCCCCGGCGGCAAGAAGGTTAAAGTAGCCAGTGCGAAGAAGCCGCCTAGAAATGCCAAGCGAGGCCCTAAAAAAGCTGCGCCCAAAGGCAAGGGGGCACCATCGCGTTCGAAGAAAGGGGGTAAACGTTAATGGCTCAGCAAGAATGGTTATATGGTTTACATGCAATGCAGTCGGTTCTAGAGCAAGAACCAGAGCGTGTAATGGAAGTAATGGTATTAAAAGGCCGTAATGATGAGCGTTTGACTAACATTGTTAATCAAGCACGTCGATTCGGTATATCAGTACAGTTTTGTCAGCGCAAAGCACTAGATGATAAAGTTAACGGTGAACAGCACCAAGGTGTAGTAGCCAGAGCGAAACCCGCTCGTGTTATGGATGAAGCTGACCTAGATAGAATTCTAGATAAAGAAAGTAAGCCTTTATTGTTAGTACTTGACGGTATAACCGACCCGCATAACCTAGGCGCTTGTTTGCGTACAGCTGATGGTGCAGGTGTGCATGCGGTTGTTGTACCTAAAGATAAATCGGCAAGCCTTAATGGCACTGTGCGCAAAGTAGCGTGCGGCGCAGCGGAAGTGATTCCACTTATTCAAGTGACTAACTTGGCGCGTACATTAAAGCATCTGCAAGACAAAGGTTTATGGATTGTGGGCACGGCGGGCGAAACCGACAAAACCCTTTACGATATAAAACTAGATGGCCCAACCGCATTAGTAATGGGCGCTGAAGGTAAAGGCATGCGCAGGTTAACTAAAGAAACCTGCGATGAGTTAGTGAAGCTACCTATGGCAGGTAGTGTAAGTAGCCTTAATGTATCGGTAGCCACTGGTGTTTGCTTGTACGAGATAGTGCGACAACGTGGCTAACTAGCTTTTATTTAGTTGTTATGCAGTTAGTTGCTATACAATTATTAGCTACAGACTTATTCGCAAAACACTGAAGCCGTTAACGTATTCGTTAGCGGCTTTTTCGTTTCTAAAAAACGCTAAGCAGAGAGTAAATTTAATCAATTAATATTTAAGCGTTTTTAATTTCTCAATTAATATTTTCTTACAAATTGAAGCTTTACAGTCAAACTACACGCCACGCCTGCATTTGCCAAAACTCCAACACTACTTAAGCACAATCCCATTTACAACTTACGTATATATTTTGAACGCGAGGAACATTTATTAATACTTAACTCGTTGATTCTATGCTTAATAGTTAAACGGTGCGCATTTGATGATTTACTGAATGCCACAAGAAAAGGCATGTGGGCCGTTTGCGAGTTTAAGCATGGAGTGCTGTCGCAAGAAGTAGCGTTTGCCCTGAATGTCTATTAATAACAACGAAGTTTCAAAAACGCTGTAAAGCGTTGAAACACGACAAGACAGATAACAGGAAATAAAAGTGAATATGAAACACACAAGTATATCAGCCATCGCCCTTGCAGTATCTGTAGGTTTGGTAAGTCATGCTGCAACGGCAGCAATAACGAAAAATACGACAGCGACAAACACAACCAATGCACCAGTCAAAGTTGAAGAGAAAAAAGCGTCGCTTCAATCTTTACTCGGTAAGCGACTTGTTCTGAAGGACGAGTCTGCACAAGAAGAACAGCGCTATATTATTAAATTCAAAGAAACATTAACTACAGATGTTATTAGCAATGCCAGTAGCAGTAAGTCTGACTCCTCAGAGCTAGTCCAAGCTACTAAATCTCGCGTAAAGCGACCTTTTGAAGTGCAATCTGCCCGCAGTGAAATACAGAAGGTAGGAGGAGATGTTCGTAAAGAGCTTGGAAAACATCGCATGATGGCGGCGTCTTTAAGCCGAAGTGCTCTTAATAAATTGCGTAACAATGAAAATGTAGAAAGTATTGAAGTAGATGTGAAACGTACACCTATGGCGCAAACGACCCCTTACGGTTACACCATGGTACAAGCCAATCAGCTTTCGCAAGCAGATACTACCGCTCGACGTGTATGTGTTATCGACACAGGATATAACCTAGGGCATCCGGATTTACCTGGCACCAATGATGGTGTTACCGGTCAGGCGAATAATAGTGCCGTGGGGAATTGGTATAACGATGGCAACGGCCATGGTACCCATGTAGCTGGAACTATTGCCGCCTATGACAATAGTGAAGGGGTTGTTGGTGTTTACCCAGGCGTGAATCTGCATATTGTTAAAATATTCAATGACAATGGCGATTGGACCTATGCCTCTGATCTTATTGATGCTATTTCGCAATGTCAAAGTGCCGGAGCCAATGTGGTAAACATGAGCTTAGGTGGCGGCAGCGCTTCTACAACAGAACAAAACGCAATGCAAAGCTTCACTGACGATGGCTTGTTACTAGTTGCTGCGGCAGGTAACGCCGGTACTAGCGCGAAGTCATATCCTGCTTCCTACGACGCAGTAATGTCGGTTGCCGCTGTGGATTCAAATGAAAATAGAGCAAGCTACAGTCAGTACAACGACCAAGTTGAAATAGCTGCACCTGGTAGTGCGGTATATTCAACATATCCTACAGACACGTATGCGTCTTTAAGCGGAACGTCGATGGCTACGCCACATGTTGCGGGTGGCGCGGCCTTAGTGTGGAGTTACTTCCCTCAATGTTCAAACACCCAGATACGTAATGCCCTAACATCAGCGGCTGAAGATAAAGGAGCAAGTGGACGCGATAACTTGTACGGTTTTGGTCTTATGCAACTTGAGGATGCCTACAGTTACCTCAATACTAATGGATGCGACGGAAGTGGCGGTTCAGATCCAGGCACCGACCCAACCGTTGAGCCTGTCTCTGGTCAGTTGACTGGGTTATCTGCATCACAAAGTAATTGGAATCGCTATACATGGACCATTCCTGAAGGCGTGACTACCATGACAGTGCAAACATCTGGCGGCAGCGGTGATGCAGATTTGTACATGAAGTTTGGTTCTCAGCCAGAAACCAATGACTTTGACTGCCGTCCTTACGAGAATGGTAACAATGAAGTGTGTACGTTCCAAGCACCTGCTGCGGGCACGTGGCATATCGGAATTCGTGCTTACACGACTTACAGTGGCGTAACGTTATCGTATTCGTATGAATAGATAGTTAGCCCACAAATATAATGCTCGCCCCTATTACCTGATGAGCAGGAATAGGGGCTTTTTTGTATAGAAAGATAAAATACTTTTGTAGTGAATTGTCAGCTTTGTAAAGGCAGCGTAAAGGTGTGAACTATAACAAGCTTTGTAGTGCCATACGGCAGTATAGTTCACGCCTTTCTGGGCAGTGTAACTCCCTTCAAACAATCACGAATTTAGTAAGGACGTTCAGTATATGCAATTTCAATTTCCGGCTTGGTTACGAAACGTAGCTATCGGTCTGGTGGCAATATCAGGGTTAGCTGCTTGTGGCGGCTCTGACAGCAGCTCCGATTACTCGTATGCTTATATACAATTCTATAATGCTTCACCAAACGGTGCGAATGTAGAAATGCGAGAAGTCGATGGAGATAGCTTTGGCTCTGCGCAATTCGGTGATACTACCGCGATGTACTCAATGGACAACGGCGAAATTGAACTCGAGTTCATTCGTACCGACTCCGATGACCAAGAAGTGCTTATCGATACTTACACCGTTAATCTAAAAAATGGTGACAAGCGTCTTATCGTAATGAGTGGCGATTTTGCATCACCTATTATTAGCGATTACAGCTATACACGTGAAACGCTAGAAGACCATTTCAGGTTATTCGCATTGTCGGTAACTATTGATGAAGGTTCTTACGACTTCTATTTAGCTGAATCAGGCGACCCATTTGAAGCTGCAAACTTTTTAGGCACAGTAACTGCGTCTGAAATGATTGAGTTTGATTACTGGGATCCAGATGACGACAGCGACTACTTTGACGAAGATGAGTATACAATCTACCTTACAGAGCCTGGAAGCACAGAGGTGATTTTTGAATCGCAAACTATAGACTTTGCATACGAAACTGAATACCTACTAACCATGCGTGATGTAAGTGGTGCAATCCAATCTGGCTTAGTTGTAGATACTATTTTGAATTCATCATCAGTTACAGCGTTAACTGACGTTGAAGCAGACTCTCAGTACCGTATCTATAACTCGACCAATATTACTACGGCACTTGATGTGACTTTTGGTGGTAATACAGATGAAGAAGATGTTGCTTTTTCTTTGGATGCGGGTGAGTTATCTGAATTCACTGAAATTGGATATGGTGATTACCGCGTAACTGTAACCGATACATCTGGTGAAGCTACTACGCTTAGCAATAAGCTTATCACCTTAAACCAAGGTGAAAGTAAAGCCATTCTAATCTACGAAAAAGCGGGCGCTCTTGGCGCAGTGACATTTGTAGAAAGTGGGCTGCCTCAAGCGTACGATAAAACAGTGAACTTCATTAACTTGGTTGAAGACTTTGATGATGTGGATTTCTATCTTGTGCGTAACGATGAAACTATCGATACCGCAGAATACGATCTTCAAAACCTTGAATTTGGCGAGACAGATAGTGAAGTATTACCGTCTGATTACTACGAAATCATTGCCGTTTACGAAGATGATAACGAAGAACAAATTCTGTTAGATCGCACCGCTTTGTTCGGATTTACCGAAGAAGAAAACTATATTGTCACGGTAGAACCAGCAGATACTGCTACTGGTTATGAAATTAACATTTTGTATTAAACACTTACGTTGAAACTATACTAATTGTTAATGCTGGAAAGCTTTATATACCGGCAGTTTGAGTTACCTTTAAAAAGACTATTACTTTCCTGTAATGGTCTTTTTTGCCTTTATGGCTATTAAAGGGAGGGCTTAAATCCTCATGAGTATAATTAAAGATCTTCACCAAATTACCACCGATGGCGCGTTGTCCTTCAGTGAAAAGATAGATCGATTGTTAGAAATTGGCACCAAAGTACTAGGCCTTGAAACGGGAATTGTCAGTTATGTCCATAATGAGAATTATACCGTCGTACAGGTGGTTTCACCGCTAAATGAAATTGAAGTTGGTGCTGAATTTCCGTTATCCGATACTTATTGTGCCGATACTCTTCACGCTAAGGGCATTGTCGCCTACAACAACGTGGATGTAATGCCTGGGAACTCGCACCCTTGCTACGCCCGATACACGCTGAAGAGCTATCTCGCTACACCTATTTACGTTAATGCATCGCTATATGGCACCTTAAATTTTTCTTCCACTAGCTCGAAATACGAAGACTTCTCTGCGTTAGATTATGATTATTTGTTGCTGTTAGCCGATTGGATAGGTGCTGAAGTGGCGCGTGAACAAGCGATGAATGAGATCATTTCTCAGAAAAATGCTTTAGAAGAACAAAACGCACTGTTAAACCAGATTACTGAATTGGCCGGCGTCGGCACGTGGGAGCTCGATTTAGAGATGAACTCGCTAAAGTGGTCTGCATCTTTAAAGCGCATGCTACAGATAAACGAAAAGCAAGAGATCACCCCATCCCGTGCACTTCAGTTTATGGCTAATAAGAAAGTGCGAAATGTATACGAATCTAAATTGGAAGAAATTACCACAACCGGTAATGATTGGGCTTATGAGTTCGAGGTAATTACCGATGGGGGAGAAAAACGGTGGTTAGAAAGTCGTGCACACCCCATTATGAAAAATGGAACTTGCCAAAAAATCATCGGTGCAACACGGGATATAACCGAGAGATTCAACACGACCCAATCATTGAAACAAAAAACCGCTATTGCAGAGCAAGCCCTAAAAGCGCGTAGTGAGTTTCTTGCGAACATGAGCCATGAAATACGAACTCCCATTCATGGTGTACAAGGCATGCTCGAAACCCTTTGCAGTACATCGCTTAACGAAAAGCAGAAAGAGTATACCCATGTTGCTATGCGCAGCTCAGAATCGTTGCTCAACATAGTGAATGATATTTTAGATTTCTCAAAAATCGATTCAGGGCATATGACCTATGATGTTGAGCCGGTAAATTTGAAAGAGTTGATTGAGCAACAAGTGCCAATGTTTAGACGTTTGGCCGATAAAAAGGGAATTGAATTTATCACCGAAACGGCGGCCGTTTCAGATACGTTGTTCCTTGCTGATTCGTTAAGGCTAAGCCAGATTCTAATGAACCTTATCAATAACGCGGTGAAGTTCACCGAAGAAGGTTCCATTAAAATTAGTACGCGATGTACAAAATATGGTGCGGGTCGCTATAGGGTTAAGTTAATAATAACGGATACAGGTATTGGGATTAGTGAAGAGCAGCAAAAAGTTATCTTTTCACCATTTCTTCAGGCCGAGGAGTCTACTCAGCGCCGATTTGGGGGCACTGGTTTGGGCTTGGCCATAGTGAGTAATATTGTTGAGCATTATGATGGTAATGTAGAGGTATCAAGCGCGGTTGGAGAAGGCGCGCGATTTATTGTTACCATGACATTAGATTGTGCAAATGCCGGAACTTTGAAAGAAAAAATTATCGCGGATAACAACACTGCGCCACTTTGCAAAAGAGTGTTGTCTGAATCACGGGTGTTGGTGGTTGAAGATAACGAAATAAATCAGATAGTCATTAAAGAGCAACTAAAAGAAATTGGCGTGTCGGTAGAATTAGCCAACAATGGTGCTTTAGGCCTAGCCAAGGTGAAAAGTGCTATTGCAAGGAAAAAGCCATACGATCTCATCTTCATGGATTGCCACATGCCGGTGATGGATGGGTTAACGGCCACAAAAGAAATTAGGGCGCTAGGCGAAAAAATACCTATCATTGCACTCACTGCAAACGCGCTGAGTGGAGAAAAGGAAAAGTGTTTACGAGCAGGAATGGATGACTTTATATCAAAACCTGTAGGCGTTTCGCGGTTAGGTGACTGTATTAACTATCACTTGTCTTATAAACAGGAGAGGTTTAAAGATCCTGCTTGATAACCAACATTTGGTTATCTGCCCCGGCTATGCTGGGGCTTTTTTATTGTTGTGTTATGCATGTACATTAAATCACAAGACAAATGGTAAAATCTTGCGTATGATTAACATCAGTTTCTGGCACTATTCATGTCATGTGTCATGCGACCCCCCCGCATTTCAGAAGCGATTTACTTAATTTCCCCATCGATTAAAAATAATCCAATTTAACGCTATCTCTATCCCAAAATTTCTGTTATAGTTTCGCGCCCTTTTTATGGGGGTATGTATATAAATTCAACAATGTTTGTTGGGTTTAGCAGCAATAACGACTCGGCAGAGTCTCATAATAGAGCGGAGCACTAACATGATCCAAATGCAAACTAACCTGGACGTTGCAGACAACAGCGGCGCTCGCAGGGTTCAGTGTATTAAGGTTCTTGGTGGCTCGCATCGCCGTTATGCAGGTATCGGTGACATCATCAAAGTTACTGTGAAGGAAGCAATTCCTCGCGGTAAAGTTAAAAAAGGTGACGTACTGAATGCAGTGGTGGTGCGTACTAGAAAAGGCGTTCGTCGTGCAGATGGTTCATCCATTCGTTTTGACGGCAACGCAGCTGTTTTGCTTAACGCAAACAAGCAACCAATTGGTACGCGTATCTTTGGACCGGTAACCCGTGAGTTGAGAAGTGAAAACTTCATGAAAATCATCTCATTGGCCCCAGAGGTACTATAAGGAGTCACGATAATGGCTAATAAAATTCGTCGTGATGATGAAGTAGTCGTATTAGCGGGTAAAGACAAAGGCAAACAAGGCAAAGTCCTTAAAGTGCTTATTGCTGATAACCGTGTAATTATAGAAGGTGTTAATCTTATCAAGAAGCACACTAAGCCAAACCCTCAATTGGGTGTAGCTGGTGGGATTGTTGAGAAAGAAGCTTCTATTCACGTTTCTAATGTTGCGATTGTTAACCCGGCAACGGGCAAAGCAGATCGCGTTGGTTTCCGTTTCGAAGATGAGAAGAAAGTTCGTTTCTTCAAATCTAACGGCGAACTTGTTTAATTATATTGGAGAGTACGATGGCGAAACTGCATGATTTCTATAAAGAAACAGTAGTAGCTGAACTTGCTAAGCAGTTCGGGTACAAAAGCGTCATGCAAGTCCCTCGGATTGAAAAAATCACTCTAAACATGGGTTTAGGTGAAGCAATTGCTGACAAGAAGGTGCTTGAGAATGCTCAAGCTGACATGGCGGCTATCGCCGGTCAGAAGCCGATTGTTACAGTTGCTAGAAGATCAGTAGCGGGCTTTAAAATCCGTGAAGGTTATCCGATTGGCTGTAAAGTAACCTTACGCGGCGAGCGTATGTGGGAATTCCTTGAGCGTTTGATTTCAATCGCTATCCCACGAGTTCGCGACTTCCGTGGTTTGAACCCTAAGTCATTCGACGGTCGTGGTAACTACAGCATGGGCGTGCGTGAGCAAATCATTTTCCCTGAAATCGATTTCGATAAAGTGGATAAAGTTCGTGGTATGGATATTACTATCACTACCAGTGCGGACTCAAATGAAGAAGCACGTGCTCTGCTGGACGCGTTCAACTTCCCATTTAAAAAGTAGGGTGTAGGGTTATGGCAAAAGAATCAATGAAGGCCCGTGAAGTAAAGCGCGCTAAGCTAGTAGCTAAGTACGCAGAAAAACGTGCCGCACTTAAAGCGACTATCAGCGATGTTAACGTATCTGAAGAAGAGCGTTGGGACGCTGTTCTTAAGCTACAACAACTGCCACGTGACTCAAGTTCTTCACGTCAGCGTAACCGCTGCCGCGTAACTGGTCGTCCACATGGTTACCTTCGCAAATTCGGTCTTAGCCGTATCAAACTGCGTGAAGCAGCGATGCGCGGCGAAGTCCCTGGCCTTAAAAAAGCCAGCTGGTAAGGAGTAGCTGATAATGAGCATGCAAGATCCTATCGCGGATATGTTTACCCGCATCCGTAACGGCCAAATGGCAGAGAAAGTTTCTGTAGTTATGCCTTCTTCTAAACTTCGCGTAGCAATTTGTGAAGTATTAAAGTCTGAAGGTTATATTACTGACTTCGCTGCATCTGGTGACGTTAAGCCTGTTTTAGAAGTTACGCTTAAGTACTTCGAAGGCAAGCAAGTAATTGACACTATTGAGCGTGTAAGCCGCCCAGGTCTGCGCATCTATAAGAAAAAAGATGAGCTTCCTAAAGTAATGGGTGGATTGGGTGTCGCGATCGTGTCGACTTCTAAAGGTGTGATGACTGACCGTGCAGCGCGTAACGCTGGCATGGGCGGTGAGATCATCGGTTATGTAGCATAACGGAGGAGTTGAAATGTCACGAGTAGCAAAAGCCCCAGTAGACTTGGTTTCAGGTGTAGATATTTCTATCGCTGGCCAAGAAATTACCGCAAAAGGTAGTAAAGGCACTTTGACCCGCGTTTTTAACGACGCTGTAGAAGTTGTACAAGAAGAAAACCAACTGAAAGCACTTCCTCGTGAAGGTTTCGCTGACAGCTGGGCGCAAGCAGGTACTGCTCGCTCTCTTCTTAACGCAATGGTTCAAGGTGTTTCACAAGGTTTTGAGAAAAAGCTTCAGTTAAATGGTGTTGGTTACCGTGCGCAAGCACAAGGTAGCAAACTAAACCTGACGCTTGGTTTCTCTCACCCAGTAGTATACGAGATGCCTGAAGGCATTACCGTTGAAACGCCTACGCAAACTGAAATCGTCGTGAAAGGCGCCGATAAGCAGGTTGTAGGACAGGTTGCGGCGAACATTCGCGCTTACCGTCCACCAGAGCCTTATAAAGGTAAAGGTGTACGTTACGCTGACGAACATGTACGTCGTAAAGAAGCTAAGAAAAAGTAGGTGGGTGATACGATGGATAAGAAAACAGCTCGCATTCGTCGCGCTACACGCGCACGAGCAAAAATTCGTGAACTGGCCGCGCATCGCTTGGTAATTAACCGTACACCTCGCCACATCTATGCTCAGTTAATCGCTCCTAGCGGTTCTGAAGTATTAGCAGCGGCTTCTACTGTAGATAAAGAACTTGCAAAAGATCTTAAGTCAACAGGTAACGCTGAAGCAGCGGCGATAGTCGGTAAAGCAATTGCAGAACGCGCTAAAGAGAAAGGCATTGAGAAAGTGGCTTTCGATCGTAGTGGTTTTAAATACCACGGTCGCGTTAAGGCATTAGCTGATGCAGCTCGCGAAGCTGGCCTTCAGTTCTAGGAGTTTATAATGGCTAAACAAGAAGTTCAGAACGGTGAACTATTAGAGAAATTGATTGCTGTAAACCGCGTATCTAAAGTGGTTAAAGGTGGTCGTATCTTTAGTTTCACTGCATTGACAGTAGTGGGTGACGGTAATGGTCGCGTAGGTTTCGGTTACGGTAAAGCACGTGAAGTGCCTGCTGCAATCCAGAAAGCTATGGAAAAGGCACGTCGCAACATGGTTGACGTTGACCTTAATGGCCACACGTTACAGCACCCAATTAAAGGTCGTCACTCTGGCTCTAAAGTCTACATGCAGCCTGCATCAGAAGGTACCGGTATTATTGCCGGCGGTGCAATGCGTGCAGTACTTGAAGTAGCTGGTGTACAGAACGTACTTTCAAAATGTTACGGTTCTACGAACCCAATCAACGTTGTTCGTGCAACAATCAACGCGCTGACAGAGATGAATTCTCCAGCGAAAGTTGCTGCGAAGCGTGGATTGTCTGTATCAGAAATTTTGGGGTAATCAGACATGGCAACGATTAAAGTAAAGCAAACTAAAAGTGCGATTGGCCGTTTGCCAAAGCACAGAGCTACGCTTAAAGGTTTAGGCCTTCGTAAAATCAACCATGTTCGTGAACTGGAAGATACGCCAAGTGTACGCGGCATGATTCACCGTGTTAATTACATGGTCGAAATAGTCGAGGAGTAAGTTATGCGTTTAAATACTATTGCTCCTGCTCCAGGAGCTAAACATTCTGGTAAGCGTACTGGTCGTGGTATCGGTTCAGGTCTAGGTAAAACAGGTGGCGCAGGTCACAAAGGTCAAAAAAGCCGTTCAGGTGGCCGTGTTAAGCCAGGATTTGAAGGTGGTCAGATGCCACTTCAGCGTCGTCTTCCTAAATTCGGTTTCACTTCACGCAAGAGCTTCGTTACTGATGAAGTAACGCTTGCAGAAATCGCAAAGGTTGATGGTGATACAGCATCTCTAGAAACTTTAAAAGCAGCTGGTCTTGTGAAAAAAGAGATTCAGTTCGTTAAAGTTATCAAGAGCGGTGAAGTATCTCGCGCTGTTACAGTAAGCGGTTTAAAGGTTACTAAAGGCGCTAAAGAAGCGATTGAAGCTGCTGGCGGTAAAGTAGAGGAATAAGCTAGATGGCTAAACCAGGATTGGATTCAGGCGCGAAAAGCGGCTTGAGTGAGCTTAAAGCAAGATTGTTGTTCGTACTCGGTGCGATTGTTGTATTCAGATTAGGTTCATACGTTCCTATTCCGGGCATCGATCCAGCTGTACTTGCTGACTTGTTCGAGCAACAGAAAGGTACCATTGTAGAAATGTTTAACATGTTCTCCGGTGGTGCGCTTGAGCGTGCATCCGTTCTGGCTTTGGGCATCATGCCATACATTACTGCATCAATTATTATGCAGTTGCTCTCGGTGGTTCATCCACCGATGATAGAGCTTAAAAAAGAAGGTGAAGCAGGTCGTCGTAAAATTAGCCAGTACACACGTTATTTAACGTTGGTGTTGGCTATCTTCCAATCTATTGGAATTTCGACGGGTCTGCCTAACCTAATTAATGGACTGGTATTGAACCCTGGCTTCGGATTCTACTTTACGGCAGTAGTGAGCTTGGTCACAGGAACTATGTTCCTAATGTGGTTAGGTGAGCAAATTACTGAACGAGGTATCGGTAACGGTATTTCTATATTGATATTTGCTGGTATTGTTGCCGGTCTACCAACAGCGATAGGTCAGACGGCAGAACAAGCAAGACAAGGCGACATTAACTTGTTGTTCTTGTTGTTGATGGCTGTGATTGTTATTGCGCTTACATACCTTGTGGTATTTGTAGAGCGCGGACAGCGCAGAATTGTGGTAAACTATGCAAAGCGTCAGCAAGGCCGTCAGGTTTTTGCCGCGCAAAGCACGCATTTACCACTGAAAGTCAACATGGCTGGTGTTATTCCACCCATCTTTGCTTCCAGCATCATTTTGTTTCCGGGTACTATCGCAGGATGGTTCGGACAGAATGAATCTACAGCGTGGTTGCAGGACGTAGCACTTATGCTATCTCCAGGTCAGCCTCTGTATGTGATGTTATATGCAACAGCGATAATCTTCTTCTGCTTCTTCTACACGGCGTTGGTTTTCAACCCGCGTGAAACAGCGGATAACTTGAAGAAGTCTGGTGCGTTTGTACCAGGTATTCGTCCTGGTGAACAAACATCGCGTTATATCGATAAGGTAATGACTCGTCTGACTCTGGCAGGCGCACTGTACATAACCTTTATTTGTTTGGTGCCTGAATTCATGCTGATTGCCTGGAATGTGCCGTTCTACTTCGGTGGTACGTCGCTTCTAATTATCGTGGTGGTTATCATGGACTTTATGGCACAGGTGCAGACGCATTTGATGAGTAGTCAATATGAGTCTGTTCTGAAGAAAGCTAATCTTAAAGGCTACGGCCGTTAAGTTAGCCCCTTAATATATAAGATAGGGGAGTGATGTAATGAAAGTTCGTGCATCAGTTAAAAAGATTTGCCGTAACTGTAAAGTTATCAAACGCAACGGTGTTGTGCGCGTAATTTGTACAGAGCCGAAGCATAAGCAAAGGCAAGGTTAATCTACGCGGTACTGAATACTCGCAAAGCCAATAAGCAGGGCCTGACTTATACTTATCAGGTTCTGCTGGTTTTGTTTAAAGTATTTAGAACCTAAATATTTGCAATTTAGTTGACGGGTAAGTATCCTATCGGGCTTTTTAGGTCGTCAACAATAAATTAGAGGAGTGCTGTTAATGGCCCGTATCGCTGGCATTAACATTCCTGAGCACAAGCATGCTGTAATCGCTATCCAAGCGATCTATGGCGTTGGTCCTACACGTGCTAAAAGCATTTGTGTAGGTGCTGGTGTTGCAGAAGATACAAAGATCAAAGAGCTAGACGAAGCGACTATTGATAAGCTTCGTGACGAAGTGGCTAAATTTACCGTTGAAGGTGATTTACGCCGTGAAGTCTCTATGAGCATCAAACGTTTGATGGACCTGGGTTGCTTCCGTGGTATTCGCCACCGTCGTAGCTTGCCTCTACGTGGTCAGCGCACTAAAACTAATGCGCGTACCCGTAAAGGTCCTCGTAAGCCAATTAAGAAGTAAACGGGGAATAAGTTATGGCTAAAGCACCAGCTCGTAGTACGCGTAAGCGCGCTAAACGTCAGGTTGCAGACGGTATGGCTCATATCCATGCGTCTTTCAACAACACAATTGTGACTATTACAGACCGTCAAGGCAATGCATTAGCATGGGCGACATCTGGTGGTTCAGGTTTCCGTGGTTCACGTAAATCTACCCCATTTGCTGCACAGGTTGCTGCAGAGCGTGCAGGTGTTGCTGCACAAGAATACGGTCTTAAAAACCTAGAAGTGTTTGTAAAAGGTCCAGGTCCAGGCCGTGAGTCTGCGATCCGTGCTCTTAACGCTACTGGTTATAAGATCACAAATATTACCGATGTGACACCAATTCCTCACAACGGTTGTCGTCCACCGAAAAAACGTCGCGTTTAATCGACGGACAGTTGGAGAAAGATCATGGCAAGATATTTGGGTCCAAAACTCAAACTTAGCCGTCGCGAAGGAACTGATTTGTTCCTTAAAAGCGGCGTTCGCGCAATCGATTCTAAATGTAAAATCGATACAGCGCCTGGTCAGCATGGAGCCCGTCGTGGCCGTTTGTCTGACTACGGTGTTCAGCTGCGTGAAAAACAAAAAGTTCGTCGTATGTATGGCGTTCTTGAAAAGCAATTCCGCAACTACTATAAAGAAGCTGCACGTCTAAAAGGGAACACAGGTGAAAACTTGTTACAACTTTTAGAAAAGCGTCTTGATAACGTAGTTTACCGTATGGGATTTGCTAGCACACGTGCTGAAGCGCGTCAGCTAGTTAGCCACAAGGCGATCATGGTAAATGGTCAAGTTGTGAACATTCCATCATTCAACGTTTCTGCCGAAGACGTGGTTTCTGTTCGTGAAAAAGCTAAGAAGCAAGCTCGTATCGTAGCTGCTTTGGAACTGGCTGACCAACGCGAGAAGCCAACTTGGATTGAAGTAGACAGCACGAAAATGGAAGGTACTTTTAAGCGCCTACCAGAAAGAACTGATTTGTCTGCGGAAATTAACGAACAGTTGATCGTTGAACTTTACTCTAAGTAAAGCTAACTAAAGAGGAAGCATTGTGGGTTCTGTGACTGAATTCCTTAAACCGAGACTAGTTGAGATCGAAAACGTTTCTCCTACTCGTGCCAAAGTAACTTTGGAACCACTAGAGCGCGGCTTTGGCCACACTCTAGGTAACGCCCTACGTCGTATCTTGTTGTCATCCATGCCAGGATGCGCAGTTACTGAAGTAGAAATTGATGGCGTTCTTCACGAGTACAGCACCAAAGAAGGTGTGCAAGAAGACGTAATTGAAATCTTGCTAAATCTTAAAGGTTTAGCGGTTCGCCTTGAAGGTAAAACTGAGGCAACCCTAACTCTAGTGAAATCTGGCGCTGGCCCTGTTGTTGCTGGTGACATTCAGCATGATGGCGACGTAGAAATTGTTAACCCTGACCACTTAGTTTGTACTTTAACTGGCGAAGCTGAAATCAGCATGCGTATTAAAGTAGAAATGGGTCGTGGTTATGTACCAGCTTCTACCCGTCGCTCCTCTGAAGAAGATGATCGTCCAATTGGTCGTTTGTTAGTTGATGCTTCATACAGCCCAGTAGAGCGTATAGCTTACAGTGTAGAGTCTGCCCGTGTTGAACAACGCACAGACCTAGACAAATTGATTATCGATATGGAAACGAACGGTACTTTAGATCCTGAAGAAGCGATCCGCCGTTCTGCGACTATCCTAGCTGAACAGCTTGATGCATTCGTAGATTTACGTGATGTGTCTGAGCCAGAAGCGAAAGAAGAGAAGCCGGAATTTGATCCGATTCTACTTCGCCCAGTTGATGACCTAGAGCTAACTGTACGTTCTGCTAACTGTTTAAAAGCAGAAGCTATCCAGTACATTGGTGACCTGGTTCAGCGTACTGAGGTTGAGCTACTTAAAACGCCTAACCTTGGTAAAAAATCGCTAACTGAAATCAAAGATGTTCTAGCATCTCGTGGACTTTCTCTAGGTATGCGCCTAGAAAACTGGCCGCCTGAGAGCATCGCTGAAAAAGATTAATCAGGTTTTTAATAAACTGATTTGTAGAGAAGGATAAAACTATGCGCCATCGTAAGAGTGGTCGTCAGTTGAATCGCAACAGCAGCCATCGTCAAGCTATGTTCAAGAACATGGCCGGCTCTTTGGTCAAGCACGAAGTGATCAAAACGACGTTACCAAAAGCGAAAGAATTACGTCGCGTTATTGAGCCTCTTATCACTATGGCTAAGCAAGACAGCGTTGCAAACCGCCGTTTAGCTTTCGCCCGCACTGGTGATAAAGAAGTTGTTGGTAAACTATTCAACGAGCTTGGTCCTCGTTACGAAGCTCGCCCAGGCGGATACACTCGCATTCTTAAATGCGGACTCCGTGCTGGCGACAATGCCCCTATGGCATACGTTGAACTAGTAGACCGTCCAGTTGTTGAAGCTGAAGAAGAAGCAGTAGAAGCAACTGAAGAGTAATAAATACTCTCAATTCTGAGTTATCAGAATTATTAAAAAACCCGGCTTAGGCCGGGTTTTTTGTTTTTGAAATTCGATATTCGTATTAACTAAGAATTAATATAATTAATTACTGGAAGTGTCGTTTCATCCCCAAACAAATATTTGTATACTTAAAGCATAATAAAGAATCAGGAAGTGAGAGTTCTCTCACTCATTAGGGAAGTTAATATGAAACCAGTAGTACTTGCAGGCGGCACTGGAAGCCGCTTATGGCCAAAATCAAGAGCGGCGTTACCTAAACAGTTTTTGTCACTCACATCCGATAACACCATGTTGCAAGACACTATTGTTCGGTTGAATGGTACTAAAGCCCAAAGCCCCATTTTTATATGTAATGATGCACACCGATTTCTAGTTGCAGAGCAACTACGTCAAAAAGACATTCACCATGGCGGTATTTTACTTGAGCCTGTTGGCCGAAATACTGCACCGGCTATTGCACTAGCAGCGTTGCATGCAACGATGAATGGTGAAGACCCTGTTTTGCTCGTACTAGCAGCCGACCATTTAATTAAAGACGAACCCGCATTTCATGCTGCAATTGAAAAAGCAGAAAAATTAGCAGAGCAGGGTAAATTGGTGACATTTGGTATAGTGCCAGATCAACCACACACAGGCTATGGCTACATTAAAGCAGGGAGTGGATTAGCAGACGGATTTGAAGTTGCTGAGTTTGTTGAGAAACCTGCGCTTGAAACTGCAAAAGGGTATGTCGATTCTGGTGACTATTATTGGAATAGTGGCATGTTTATGTTTAAAGCTAGCAGATACTTAGAAGAGCTTGAGAAATACAGCCCTGAAATGCTAGATGTCTGTAAACGCGCTATCGACACTGAAACCCCAGACCTAGATTTTATTCGCGTCGATCACGATATTTTTGCTACCTGCCCAGATGACTCTATCGATTATGCTGTAATGGAAAAAACTGATAGTGCTGCCATGGTTCCACTTGATGCCCAGTGGAGTGATGTAGGTAGCTGGACTTCGTTATGGGAAACAGCGGAAAAAGACGAAAATGGCAATGTTTCTGTTGGTGATACTATTTTAGAAAATACTAAAAATAGCTATGTGAACGCAGAGCAACGCCTTGTATCTGTCATTGGTTTGGAAGACGTTATAGTCGTAGAAACTAAAGATGCGGTGATGGTCGCTCATAAAGACGATGCACAGAGCATCAAGAACGTGGTAAACAAACTTAAAGCTGAAAAACGCCCTGAATTTCAGTTCCATCGTGAAGTATTTCGCCCTTGGGGCAGTTACGATTCAATTGATAATGGGGCTCGTTTCCAAGTTAAGAGAATTACTGTTAAGCCTGGCGAAAAACTGTCGGTTCAAATGCACCATCACCGCGCTGAACACTGGATCGTGGTATCGGGCAGTGCCAATGTAACCATAGATGATAAAACTACATTAGTCACCGAGAACCAATCGGTTTACATTCCTATAGGGGCTGTTCATGCCCTAGAAAATCCGGGTAAGATCCAACTGGAGCTTATTGAAGTGCAGTCAGGCGCCTATTTAGGCGAAGATGACATAGTGCGCTTTTCTGATAGATATGGACGTGTAGCTAAGTAAATTAGGCAGTTAATTAATTAGAAAGGCACCTTTGGTGCCTTTTTCTTTTTTTGGATTTATATCTTCACCCAATATCATCATTCTCGTGTGTTTCCATTTTATTAAATGCGGTATGATTAGCGCCGTAAAAGTATGTAGTAAACCTTCTACGTAACACGTGAAGTTTAAGGAAAGCATTCTAAGCTTTATATAGGAAAAGGTGTTCACTCGTTTTGTTATCTAAAATTCTCAAGCCTGTAGCTTTAAAGCGATTAGCGTATCGGCTAGCCAAAAAGTTAATTATCGTCCCCCATCATGAGTTAGAGCCTGTCCCGGAAGGCAATCGCGGTTCTAGTTGGTTATCTAGTGGTGAAGACCCGCAATTCATTATCCATCCTGCACGTCGCGTCCCTACTCGTAGCTTTAGTAAAGGGTGGTATTTGCTACGTATAAAGATTAACGAGGCAAATCATCAGTCGCACGTAGGCAAGCTCTATTCTA
Source organism: Alteromonas stellipolaris (assembly GCF_001562115.1). Lineage (NCBI taxonomy): Bacteria > Pseudomonadati > Pseudomonadota > Gammaproteobacteria > Alteromonadales > Alteromonadaceae > Alteromonas > Alteromonas stellipolaris. Next base: position 4,111,147 of record NZ_CP013926.1, on the reverse strand, counting down.
ATCTTCAACAAGGTGAATTGGTGTCTATTGATGTTCCTTGGCATAGCACTAAGTTCGTGAATAGACTTTTTTACCTTGAAAGTGCAAACGCTATGCTCAGGTTTGACCCTTGTGAAGCAGAAACAGAGTTCACAATAAATACTTTCATGATTTCAAAAGTGCCATCCTTCATTGCAATGAGGCACATGAAACAGCGCTTGTACAAGTTACTTAATCATGTCGATAACATTGAAGAATACCTGGCCGCCAACTGCAAACTCAATGGTGGACGGTTAATAGATACAGTTTACAAAGAATACAATAATACGTTTACTCATGGTGCAATGGAGAAAAGCTATCCGTTTTGGGTAGAGTTTGACGAGCCGCGCGCCATAGAGAGGATGAAACAAGCTTTCACTGCAAATCAGTCTCAAGTGAAGTTTTCTATCATATTGCCGACGTACAATACCGACCCTGTTTACTTAAAAGCATGTATCGACTCTGTGGTACAACAAACTCATAAAAACTGGGAACTCTGTATTGCAGATGATGCTTCAACTGACTCCCAAACCATCGAAGTATTGAAGGCATATGAACAGCAGTATTCTAATATAAACGTTAAGTTGCTTAATGAAAATGGACATATTTCTAAAGCAAGCAACGAAGCATTAGGCTTAGTGGCTAATGATTACGTACTCTTACTTGATCACGATGATACTTTACCAGCACATACGTTATCCTTCTTCGCAAAGGCCATTACCGAGAATGCATCAGCGCAAGTTCTCTATGCCGACGAAGATAAAATAGACGAGCAAGGAAATCGGCATCAACCCCATTTCAAACCGGACTGGAATCCAGACTTGCTGCTAAGTCAAAATTACATTTGTCATCCGGTAGTTTATAAAGCCAGCTTACTTAAAAAAATTGGTGGCTTTAGAGTTGGTGTTGAAGGTTCACAAGATCACGATTTGCTATTAAGAGCTACAGCTAATCTTAGTCGTGAAGAAGTGGTGCATTTACCCTTCATTCTTTACCATTGGCGAGTTATTGAGAACTCGACAGCATCGAATGCATCAGCTAAATCATATACAACCGATGCAGGAATTGAGTCTATAAAACATTATCTTTCTCAGTCAAAGCAAAGTGCATCTGTTGAAAAAGGCAAATACCCTAATACGTATAAGGTCAATTGGTCGTTGCCAACTGAGCAGCCCTTAGTCAGCTTGGTTATACCGACAAGAGATGGCTACGATATTTTAAAGCAGTGCTTAGAGTCTATTTATGACAAAACAACATACGATAACTTTGAAATTATTGTTGTAGATAATCAAACGACGTGTGAGAAAACATTAGGCCTCTTTAATGAATATTCTGAAGCGAAAATGAACTTCAGTGTGTTGAAGTGGGATAAGCCTTTTAACTATTCGGCAATTAATAACTTTGCGGTGTCACAAGCAAGCGGAGAAGTCGTTGGCTTAATAAATAACGATATCGAGGTTATCAGCGAGCACTGGTTAACAGAAATGGTCTCCCATGCGTTAAGACCTGAAATAGGCTGTGTAGGAGCCAAGCTCTACTATCCGAATGATACTATTCAGCATGCCGGTGTTGTATTAGGAATAGGAGGCGTTGCTGGACACTCACATAAGTACTTCCACAAGAGTGAACCCGGTTATTTCACGCGATTGCACCTTGTTCAGAATATGTCTGCTGTAACTGCAGCCTGTTTACTAGTGCGAAAGTCCGTTTTTGAAGAAGTAGGCGGGCTAAATGAAGAAGATCTAACCATCGCTTTCAACGATGTAGATTTTTGTTTAAAAGTGCACACTGCGGGCTATCGTAACCTGTTTACACCGTGGGCCGAGCTTTACCACCATGAGTCGATAAGTCGCGGTGAAGAAGATACGCCAGAAAAAATAGCCAGATTTAATAAAGAAAGTGAGTACATGAAGGAAAAGTGGAAAAAGCTGTTGTCCAATGACACCGCTTATAACCCTAATTTGTCCAATACCCATGAGAACTTTTCACTGCGTTAGGCACTGAACAATTAGAAGTATTATGAACAATTTCCCCCTATTTTTTATACACATCCCTAAAACCGCCGGTTCTAGCTTTCGAGTTGCAGCTGAGCAATATTTTGGCTCTGACGCCACTTATTTTGACTACGGACAAGGGTCAAAAGAAACGCATCCCGATATATTAAAATATGAATATGAGTTGAAGGATAGATATCTAGCTGCAAAGTGTATTAAGAACAATGCTAAGTTTTTGTCTGGACATGTCATATACCCCAAGTATGCGCCATTTTTTCAGCCGAAGAGCGTAGTAACTTTTGTTCGAGAACCTGCCCAACAAATACGCTCTCATTTTGAGCATTTCTCTAGACTTCACGGGTATAAAGGCAGTTTCAAAGATTTCATTAAAGAAAACCGATTTGCTAATATGCAATCCAAAGCACTTAATGGAGTGTGGAACGATGCGATAGGGTTTATTGGTATAACTGAAAGGTACAGTGAATCAATTACGCTGTTTAATCAATACTATAGTACTGACATTAAAGTATTAGATATAAATAAAAACACCGCAAAACCCTCTGGTGCCTATATGTTCAGTGAAGATGAAATTTCATTGATTCGTAAAATGAACCCTCAAGATTTTGCACTTTATGACTATGCATTGAAGCGATTTGACTTGCATAAAGATCTTTTAAGCAAAGGCCTTCCATTGGTTAGGTTCGGTGAAATGAACTTGGCACTTAAAGATAAAGGAAAGCAGCTTAATATGTGGGGCTGTTGCTATGAGCAAGAAGAGGCTCTAGAAGCAGATATCTTGTTAGACGACGAAGTCGTAGACGAGCTGAAATTATCAGATTACAGAGCTCAGGGAGCGGAACGGAATATTCACCGTAGTGGCTTTGTGGGTAAAGTTTATAAATACCCAGCGACCTTTGAAAAAGGACAAGTAGTAAAAGTCAGAGAAAAGCAAACACAGTTAATAATGTTTAAAGATGTAGTTAGCTGATATGCTTTTTAACCTATTACATAACATTAAAGATGCGCTTTTAAAACGCTCTCCTGATTCAAAAATCAAGCTGGTTGCAATAGCAAAAAACGAAGCCGCATATTTAGCTGAATGGATTTTTCATCACTTATATTTGGGTGTCGATGCGATCGAAATACACTTTAATCGCTGTAGCGACAATACGCCCGACTATATCAAAATATTTGAAAAAGACAGTCGAGTTAATTTCGTCAATGCAGATGATCTATTTGAAAATTACAAAGGTAACCCGCAAACTAAAGTTTACCAAGACGCTTTAGCGACTAGTAGAGGTCAGGGATTCACACATTGTTTATTTTTGGACATAGACGAATTTTTAGTGCCAACTGATTTAGGTATGAAAATTAAAAGCTTGGTTCAGTCACTAGATGGGCCAGAAGTCATCAGTTTCCAATGGGGAAATAAATGTGAATCGGCTGAAACATTTACTCGGGCGATAGATCAACAGATTGACGTATCGCGCTCCCGCCATGTTAAGAGCCTCATATCAACTTCTGTCAATAAGCCATTCCTGACTCCCCATGGTCCTCGAGATGATAAGTATAGAAGAGTCTTGCCTAATGGAGACAAATTTATATCAGACGGAAAAACTGGGGCGCTCTTGTCGCATGATTTTCTTAATAGGCCTATAGATTCTTGGTTTGTGATGCATCGGATGTTCCGCAGCCAACGAGAGTATGTAGCACTACTTGCTAGAGGAAGGCCAAACATCATACATAAAAGTGACGGAGTTTCTTCTTTGAAAAGTAACCGAAATGGATATGGCCCATTTCCGCACCTTCAAAGTGTAAATTTTTCGAGCTCTTCACTTAAGAAATACGAAAGTTACATGAATAAAAATCTAGAGCGACCTGCTCTACGGCGGGCTATCGAAAAAGGAAGGCACTATGTGTCTAGTAACTTCGAGCTCGTTTTGCAAATAATAGAAAATGCGTCATCTGAAGATCTTGAGCTAATTAAAAGAGTTACTCAAAGAGTGACGCTGTCAGAAATTCAAAAAGCGCTTGTTAATAGAGGTGTAAGAGCTAAGTAGCAAACTTTTTACCTTATTGACAATGGTTTCGAGCCAGTTCAATAATGGTCTAACTTTTCTTTATAGCGATTAAGCCTTATCTGGAATAAAAGTATGGATGCGATAAAACTGTGGGGCTTGTCTTTCTTAGCATTATTATGTGTATGTTCCTGTGGAGGCGATTCACATTCGTCTTCGCAGAGTGCATCCTCGGGAAAAAATCAAACAGGCAACATTTATTCAATAGCCTTGCCCAAAGAATTTACATCTGATGTAAAAGTATTTGTAACATTAAACTCCTCCCAAACGAGCAGCGATCAGAGTGTGACACTTGAATCGTGGAGTTCGTCACTTGGGGCTCCCCTAGATGTGTCAAAGACAAGCGACAAGACATTTAGTTTTATTGCTCCACAAGTACGCAAACGCACTCCTTTTACAATTACAGCAAGACTAGTGGACGAATCTGGCAGTAAATTTAGTGTCAGTGCGCAGTCTTTAATTATTCCATCTAAACCAAATTTCATTGTTATCTTCACCGATGATCAGGGGTATGCCGACGTAGGGGCTCATAATATAGTTAACGATATAGAAACTCCGAATATAGATAAGCTAGCTGCTAACGGCGTACTATTTTCAAATGGCTATATTACCGCTCCGCAGTGCACTCCCTCACGCGCGGGAATGATTACTGGCATGTATCAGCAAAGATTTGGGGTAGATGACAATAGGTACACGCCAATACCTAAAGACGTGGTGACAATGGGTGATCGATTTTCAGATTTGGGTTATACCACTGGGTTAGTCGGAAAATGGCACCTTGAGATCGACCAAAATTCAAAACCTTGGTTTAGGGAGAATTTTCCAGATACTCCTATTGAAGATTTTAATCCAGGAAAATTACCCTCTTCATTGAAAGAGCAATATTACCCTTCATCTTTGGGCTATAGATATAACTATTTCGGTTATGCAAATCGCTATTGGGCCAATTACGATTTGCATGGAAATACAACAGAGCTAGGGTGGGTGAACAATTCAGACTACAGGCTGGATGTTATTTCAGATGCGGCATCCCAATTTATTGACATTAACCACAATGAGCCGTTTTATCTTCACGTAGCTCACTACGCCCCTCATGTGCCTTTAGAGGCAACAGAAGATTACTTATCCTTATTCCCTCAGCAAACATCGAATAGACGCAGGTATGCGTTAGCAATGATGTACGCTGTAGACTCGGGTGTAGGCAAAATAGTCTCAAAGCTTGAAGAACACGGAATTTTAGATAATACGATTATCGCATTTATTAGTGATAACGGCGCGCCAATCGGACTTGATTTTACCGATGCACCTATCAGTGAGAAAAAAGAGGCGTGGAATGGGTCGCTTAATACCCCTTTGTTAGGCGAAAAAGGCATGCTGACAGACGGCGGTATAAAAGTACCCTTTATCGTACATTGGCCAGACAAATTGCAAAACAATACTGTTATTGAAGAGCCAGTTATTAGTTTGGATGTTCTTTACTCAGCAATAAAAGTTGCGGGGGCGACTGAAGATATATTATCTGAATTAGATGGTGTCGATATCTTCCCTACAGAAGGCTTTAATAAAAACTATCTTTCAGAGAGACCTCTTTTCTGGAGATTTTGGAATCAGTCCGCTGTTCGGCTCGGGAATTATAAATATCTTAGAATGGGCTCAGATTATGAGTTTTTATTCGAGCTATCTTCTGAAGAGTCAAGTACGAACAACTTAATTTCAGATATGCCTGAGAAAGCACAAGAACTCAGAGGTTTATATGAAAAATGGAACGCAGAAATGCTACGGCAACCCCAACAAGATAGTCTAAATTCTCAAGAACGTGACTGGTTGTCTTTTTATTTAACACCTTGATACTTTACATGCGCTGTTGAGTCAGATAGCTTCTTGATGCTTGATAGCATTCACGAATTTTAAGCGTAAAAATTTAGTGCAAAGTTAATTCATGAATAAGAATTGAAGTCGCGTGTTAACGCTGAAACCCAGCGTATAATGCTAACCCTCAATTTCCCATGAAATTTTTCTATTAGATAGGACAAAATGGAAGCAATTAATTACCCATTATTCTTTATTCATATATCCAAGACAGCTGGTTCTAGTTTTCGCGTTGCAGCCGAACAGTATTTTGGCAAAGAGCATGTCTTTTATGATTATGGGCCCAAGGCGAAGGAAACTAATCCAGAAATCAGAGCGTTAGAGTATGATAAGCGTGACAGGTATGCGTCTGGAATGAACATAGTGGAGAAAGCAAAGTTTGTTACAGGGCATGTGAATCATCCCAAGTATGCTCCATTTATTCCTGCAAAAAATGCTGTTACCTTCGTTCGAGACCCTCTCCAGCAAGTCCGTTCTCATTACGAGCACTTTACGCGGCATCACCGTTATAAGAAGTCATTTAGTGAATTTGTAAATGAACCACGATTTAAAAATGTTCAATACAAGGCTTTTCAGGGTACTTGGCCTGATGCTATTGGCTTTATAGGTCTAACCGAACGTTACAGTGAATCATTGGCACTCATTAATAAAATGTACTCTATTGATATTCAGGGGCTTGATATCAATAAGAATACTGAAAAAAAGTCATCTCGATATGAGTTGTCAGAAGAAGAAGTCGCTTTAGTTAAAAAGCATAACGAGCACGATTTTAAACTCTATGAGTTTGCACTTACTCGTTTTGAACGTCAAAAATTAGCCGTAGAGTCTGATAGCTCTTTCATCCGTTACGGCAAAACAAACATGGCTAAAAGTGATGAAGGGAAAATGATGAAAGGTTGGGCTGCCAATTACGATAGTCAGTCTGCGGTAGCGTTAGAAGCACGTGTAGGTAAGAAGAAAATCGCTGACCTTCTAGCAAGTGAGTACAGAAGCACCGCGAACGAGAGAAATATCCATCGAAGTGGCTTTATCGGGTTTAGTTTTGTCTACCCTAAAAAGCTTAAAGATGGTACTCAAGTAGATTTCGTAGTTAAAGGGACGGGGGAAGTTTTGTTTGGTGACGTTGTTAAGCGCTAGTACTTCAATTACCTCAGTGTACGACTCAACTTTCATCACTTCGCGCTTCACTGGAAAAGCTAGCTATTTGTTCGTGAAGCCTGATGTCGCGTCGTGCAATACGTATGAACATTAATTTACTGCTGGACAAAATTCAACAGCGGTGAGTCCGCTTTGTCTTTGTTGCTCAAATAAATTAAGCCAGTCTTGCATTTCTCTTCGTTAATGTTGCTGCATGGTTGTTCTCCTTAGCAAAAAGAGAACCCCATGCCGCAGCTAACTTCCAAATTGAATTTGGGCATTACCGGACGGAAACACTTCTACCGTCAGTATCCCTTATCCCTTGGCAGTCACACTACTACGCCTCGTTTTACTCCTAAGTTTTTAATCATTCCATATTGAATGTATAGCACCTTAAAATGAGGCTTGTTCTAATTAGATATCTACTGGTTAAACGATTTTAGAGAATCAACATAGCTTATGCCGTTCTCTTCACAAAATGATTTCCAGTCATCCACTTCTGTCCATTGACTAAGAAAGACAAAGTCTAGTCCGTATTTACTTGAAGAAAAGTAGTCATACTTACTATCGCCTATAAATAAAGCAGGAACGCTGATGTTATTTTTCTCTAGTTCTCTATCAAAAATTTCTTCTTTTGAATCAGGGCTTCCGTATATTCCACCCTCAAAAAGATCAGCTAAATTACGTTTTTTGAATAATGCTCGCAATTCAGACTGGGAGCCTCCAGACACTATCAACCAATTTGCGTTTTGTGTCTGTTTCTTTAATTCGTAAAGGTCTTCATTAAATTCGCAGTTTAGTAGTCCTTTCTCAACGATGTCGGCATAACGCGTCAATAGTTGCTCGTAGGCTTCATTTCGAATAGACCTCTCTAAAAAAAAGTCTACAAACCAACGAAATTTTTTAAATCGAGAGATTCCGCCATTTTGTGTATGATATTTTTTTAGCTTTTCAGCATTATTCTCACCATAAGGTAATGCAGCGTCATAAAAAGCATTTGTTTTTACCTTATTTGAGTTCAATATCACACCATCGCAATCAAACGCGATAGTTGAATAATCAGAGAGTTTCATTTTTAAACCCTCTAGATTTCATAGCTTCTTCAACAATTTCAACGTCAGAAGGTGCGTCAACTGCATAACTTCCTGGTTTGGTCTCAATCATTTTTATGGTTTTACCGAACTCAAGAAACCTCAGTATCTCTATATCTTCTGATTGTTCTAAAAGACTTTTCCTACTAAAACTCCCAAAAGCACTTAACTCGTGTTTACTAAAAGCGTAGATACAAACCTGCTTTTTATACCTCTTAGGCGCGTTTTCTTGGTCTTTAAAACCTGGTATGGGCGCGCGAGACATATACACTAATCTATCGTCTTCAGTAGTAATAACTTTGGGGATGTTAATATTAGAAGGGTCTTCATCATCGTTTAGATAGCTAAAGCCATTGATAACAAATTCAGGGTAACTTTGTTTTTGGTCTAACACTTTTATAATATCAGAAGGATCAGCTAGAGGCTCATCGCCTTGAACATTAATAAAAATGTCTGCGTCAATTTGTTCGGCAGCTTGGGCTAATCTATCTGTTCCAGTTAGCGCTGGACCAGTCATTACTATATTAAACCCCGCATCTTCGACAACATTCTTAATGCGCTCGTCATCAGTTGCGATGTACACATTTTCTTGACCAATAGCTTTTTCTGCGAGTTCCGCGACCCACAATATCATTGGCTTGCCTAGAAGCTTCACGAGTGGCTTTCCAGGATACCTGCTAGAAGCGAATCTAGCAGGTATTACCACAACAGCTCTTTCACTCTGCGACATATTAGACACCATAAACTGAGATCGATGGAATATCGTATTCGGTATAGGTAATTGAAGTTATGGGTAACTTTACCTGTTCAATAAATGCATTTAACACTTTTTGCATTTCTTGCGTTCTGTTATCGCCTGAGCCGAAACCATCAAACCCAGCTAAATAAACATGTTTAGCAGATCCTGCAGCAGCAACAGCTAGTGCATAGCTTATAGCTAGAGAGTTTGGTATTGATGCTGAAGTTTCACCTATAGTGAAAGTGTTTTCGCTAACTTCCAAAGCAAAATCATAAAGAGTTTTGTCTTGGAGTGAGTCGGTAACATCATCAGGTAAAGCCGAAGCAGGCGTTATCAGTGGTTGTGGTAACACTAAGTGATGCTGACAATCAGCAAGTAAGCGAACTGGGTGGCTAGCGATTCTCAAATCGACCAACTCTTCTGGTAGCGTGCTTTGAGCATTCATAGCAATAACAACAGGGGAGTGCTTTTCAATAAATGATTGAATTGCCGACGTGTGCTGCTTTAATCCTGGACCCGCTCCAAGAATTAGAACTGATTTTCCAAGGATTTGGCTTTTGGGAGACCACGCACCTTTACCTTTTTCTTTAAAGAAGTTTCTAGTGGCATCGAGTGTATTGAAACTAAACTTTGAGCCGCCCTCAACCCTAAGATGCTCAATAGCGGCCAATATATCTTCTTCACTGTACCGAGGATCGCTAAGCATTTCTTGAATAAAAGTCGGATGAATACCATATTTTCCAGAGAGGAAATAAAATGGGTTCGAGCCCCAGCCACATTTGTTTTTGAGTGGTTGGAAATATGAACGAATAATAGCCATTAACGGGACTAAGTTAACATTTTTTCCCTGTAAAGCAGCTACCTCAATAACAAGCTCTTCTGTTCTTGCGTTACCAGGCCCGCGTCCCATGCCCGTAACTGTAGCATCTAGCCAAGTCACGCCTTCTTCAATAGCCGTAAGGGTGTTTTGTAGTGCTTTACCCATATTGTCGTGCGTATGAATACCAATAGCGCCATTCCAATGCTTTTTAAACCATGTGATGATAGTTTTGCATTGTTCAGGTCCCATGCTCCCCATTGAATCGGCAAAGTATAAAGCGTCGATATCATATTTCGAAGCTGCCAATGCTAGCGCTTCAACCTCAGTTTGAGAGCGTTCAGCAACCTGCATTAAATTAAACCCGACTAAGAACCCTCTTTCTTTTAGCCACACGCACGCTGGCAAAGCTTGCTCAAATTCATGGACATGACAAGCAATTCTTACTAAATCGACTTTTGATTTGTCAGCATCTTTAGGGAAAAGTGAGTCAAGTGCTTCTTCTAGAGAGGGTGCGCTAGCTAATTCAGATGCATTAACCATCACGCCAACTTTTAGTGAGGTTGGTATGGGCAACGTATCTAGATAATCCTCGGTAGTAAAGCCAGCAGCGCCTTTGAAACCTTCGTTTTTTAAAGAGCGCATACCAAGTTCGACAATATTAACGTTAGCTGCTTCCATTGCCTGTAGATATTGTTCCACCACGTGCTGAGGGAAATTCCAACTATTATAATAACCGCCATCACGTAGTGTGCAATCAAGAACTATCACTATATTAATTTCCTTTCTATTTCAAATGACTCTTTAGAGCCTTTAATATTTCTTGCCAATTCAAACTGTATGACAAAGTGCCAGCTTGATCTTCATTGCTAGTAGAATTTTCATCTTTACCGGTGATTAACGTAACATCTGTGTAAGTGTCAGGAAAAGTCATCAGTTTAGAGTTTGTATGAATAACTCCTGGTTTTTTCAAAACCCTCAACGGTACAAATGAACTTGTGCCTCCATTGGTAATAAACGCGTCAATATTCAAACATTTTTGGATTTTTGATTTGTAATCAAACCCTATTAATGAAATCAATTTAATATTTTCAACTGACATCAGATTCGAAACTAATAGATTGTAAATTTCGATATCTTTTGATGTCGGATTCGATGAATTGATTGCTGATGTCATTCCATCAACGTAGACATTAACTGTGTTGAATGTTTTGGCCAAGTTTTCTAGTATGTTGGTATAACCTTCTAGCTGTTCTAACCAGGCGCGCTTAGCTGATGTAATACCAATCCACAATTCTAAAGTGAGTTTTTTTGATGGGTCGGAAAGAGTGCTTCCTTTTTTTCCATCATTTAGAAGTGCAAGTTCCATTGATTCCATGCACTCTCTAACACGCGCTGCGGTTACTTCATTATTGGACAGCTTTGATGGCACTCGTACTTTCTGAGTCCTATCCCCACCACCATAACCCAATGCATTACACGAGTTTTGAGTTACAACAGCAGGAAAAAAAGTAACGGTGTCATCGGGCTTACTATAAGAAAGTTTTATGTCGAATACTTTAGGGTCATAGAAAATAGGTTTACTATTCGTGTACACTATTTTCGAAGTACAGAGGTATCGTAAATACTTAAATTGATCGTAGAAAAAATGGTATGGAGTAGTTTGCCCAATTTCAAAAGCAATCTTCTTAGCACTATCTTTCCACAATAGCCCTTCATTGATAGTAGCAATTAGCTTTGTTAGCTGACTATCAACATAGTCAGTTTTATTTTTTCCAATATAGTAGATATTCGAGCCAGTTATAATAAAGTCTACGAAACTCGTAGATTGAATCATAGCCCAGGCGCTTTCAAAATTTTCATCTGAAAAAATTATCGCATTCCACATTCCTTGTGTTATCTGACCTCGTGGGTAAGTGGATACCCCTAGTAATGAGGGGTGTTCAAATTTGACATGCTCGTCCCTAAATATTGATTCTATGACGAAAATAGCAGTGTCTACATTTTTCTGGAATACCGCCTGTGACAATATGGCTATCAATGAAGAGCTTTGGGGAGCTCCTTTTATAGATGAATAGCTTTGTATATCTGCGTAAAACATTGCGTCGGACTACTCAGGTGTAATTGAAGATTGGGTAGCCAATGCATCAAGTGACGATGCATATTCTAATTTGTTTTTAGATAAGAATTGAACGTAGTGACCCGCGTTTCTAGCCCGGACACTATCGTAATACTCAGCATCTTCGCTAGTCCATTTACACCAGTTGATTAACTCTTCAGAAGTAGAGTTTTCTACATCCTTATAACGTACAAATGGGATACCTGTTGTACTTGAAAGCTCTTCAGTACGAGAGTCAATAGCAATCACTTTACCTGGAACGCCAGCTTGAATTGGAAGGGCTACACCATGGTAACGAGGACCTACAGCCAAACTGAACCGTTTAGAGTAGTGCATCCAATTTTGAGCATCCGCGAAAAGTACACCATGGCTTTTAAACCAACTTGTAATTGTTTCCCAGTCTCCTAAAGAGTTGTATACAGTTTTTAGTCTCTCTTGCTGCTTACTATCAATAGTAGAGCCTTCGTTTAAACAGAGTTTGATGAGGCTTTCAGGGTGTTGTATCACATAGTCGCCCTGATACTGATTCACAAGTTCAACTAGCGTTTTTTCAAGTACATAGGACGGGTGCCAAGGATTACCTGCAGCCGTCAGTACTCTAAAGTGTTTAGTAGATGCTTGGTGTTCTAGGCACTTTTGACCTACATTCAGTTCTGTTGAAATGAATTGAGATGGACAACCAAAAGGATTTGAATCTACACCACAAGTTTCAATTACCTCAGATGTGAAAGAGCCTCTAGTGATAATATTTGATACCGAACTGTCGACCCTAAGCTCTTTTGTTAATGCTAAAAGGCGTTTAGTGCCCTCAGGTATTTCAGGATGGGTTCCTACATTGTTACTTTGTGCGCCCAAACCAATAAACATGGTAGGCAAATCGAAAGCTTTAAGTCTATCTGCCCAAGTTCCCAGATCGACATGTGCACCTATTTGATTTGCGCAACAAATGACCAGCATGTCATAAGCATTTTTCACCTGTTCAGGGTTATCTCCCCAATGAACTTCTCTAACAACGTCCGCTTTAATTATTTTTTTTACGCCTTCAACAAAAGCCGTATTGCCTGTATTTCCGCCTGTAGCTGACATCCATCGTTTAGAGTCAGCAAATGCCATTTCCGATTTCACAAACCTGTCGATGTGAATTAGGTTTGTGATTATTCCAATTTTCATACGTGTTCCGCTTTGTTTGTAAAGTTAAAATTTTATCGCGTCTCAAAAAAAGCCATGTGCTCTTCAGCACATTCGGTGTAACTAAGGGGAGAGGCTATGTTTTGATGTAAATCATTCCACAGTGTTATGTTAGATACCGCGTATTTTAACTTGTTTGCCAACTCTAAAGGGTTTCTGGCACTAAAATGTAGACCGTCAACTCCGTCTTGTACTTTTTCTGCCATACCTCCGATGTTCGAGACAATCAAAGGCCTACCGGCAGTAAAAGCTTCTTGAATAACCATTGGGGAGTTTTCCCACCATATCGATGGTACTATCACCCAGTCTATTTCTTTCAACCTTGTTCGCTGCTCATCCGGTCTGTATGGACCAACCCAACGTAGGCACCCTTCAGCAATTAATTTTTTAGCTAACTTCTTAATTTTAATTTGAAAATCACCAGATTGAGTTTCTAAATTTGAACCGTGTATTTCGACAAGAACTAGTTTTCTTTCTTCTTTTGTCATGCTCCGAAGCGCTTCTAAAAGAATATCTATCCCTTTATACGGATTAACTTGCCCGAAGTAGCCAAATCTATTTCTAGTTTCGTTCTCTGCGATTGGGCGAGGGGCTATCGGTGGCAAGTCACTTTGACCATTTTCGATGACCACTATATCGTCCTGCTTAATACCCCAATTTAAGTATCGTTGGCGCAAGAACTCAGAAGGGGAAATAAAGCCATCTGCAAGATCAAACGCAGACTTAAAATGGTGCTTACGAAGCCAAAAGTCTTCAGCTGTATTTTCTGGAAAGCAGCCTCTGCATTCATCGTAACTTTCGCTACTGCACAATTTCATTTCTTTACCCGTTTTCACCATTTGACCATTGTGTTTACAAATAGCCATGTATTCGTGAAGGGTTAGATAAACTTTAATGCTGCTATCATACTTTTTAATAGCCCGAATGAACTCAAGGCCAATGTGCGCATAATGGTGAATGTGTACGACAGTGGGTTTAAGTGACTTAAGCAAATCCACAAACCATGTAGTTACCGACTCTTGATGCGCAGATTTCATTAAATGCCAGTCAGCAACGCCTTGTTCCCACAAATACTCATTGTCACGACGTTTGTGAATTTGCCCAGTAATGCCGCGACCGCGATCAGCGCGAGCCAAAAACCATGTGTCTTCCACATTTTCATTTTTCTTAAATGCTTCAAACAAGTTATAAGCTGCAATTTCAGCACCACCCAAACTAAAATCGGGATGACCATGAGATACGACTAAAATTCTTTGTTTCATGTGCTTAGTTGCTTCCTTTTAACCGTTACTAACGCTTTGCTTAAGTAATGAAGACCATTTGTTCTGATGACGGGTAGCGTTATATATTACCACTTTGGTTCTAAAATCGGGAGCGCCGGTTAAGTTGAATGATTGGCGTTCCAAATGAGTCAGGTCAACGGTCGGAACATATATGCAGTGTTTGCCTTTTTCTCTGATTTTAAAGCACAGATCAGAATCTTCGAAATCACCAATCAAATATCCGTTATCCCACCCTCCAATAGAATCGAAAAGCGAACGCGTCATTAACATACATGCGCCAGTTACCGCCGGAACAATGGTTGGTTCAGAATGCGGGTCTAAAGTTGGGTCAATGCCCATATTAGGGTGATGGTTAACCCATATCGACAGTTCATTCCGATACACGAATTCCATACCTGCATGTTGAATGGAACCATCAGCAAATAAGAGCCTTGGCGAAACCACACCGTAATCTGAATTGCTATTTAACACATCAGTGAGTTGTTCAACCCAGCCAGGGTTTGTTGGGAATGCATCACTATTTAGGAAAAGTAGGTAGTGAGCTGTCGCGTATTCCACGCCTAAATTATTGGCGCCGGAAAAGCCTCTGTTTAAGCCACCCCAAACAACTTTGAATGGAATTCCATAAAGGGCATAAATATCGCTAGATAGTTTCTTGAAAGGCTCAACTAATGAAGGGTCGTCGATTACGTAGATTAATTCACAATGATTTTGTACGAAAATGTCTTGTGAGAAACACTGCATCTGCGCTTCAACAAAGTCTACTCGGCCATACAAAGGTATTATTATGCTTGCTCCAGGGGCAGTAGTTTCACCAAAACTATAAACCTCGTGGGGCATAGCGGCTATTGCTTTGTTTTTCTGAGCAATGGCACTAGTAATTAAAGGCTCATCTATTTTGGTTATACGTTTTGGGAGTTCGGATAACGGAGTATTAATAGAGGCTAAAAATTCTGCGAGTTTTTTAGGGGCGGAATCAATACGTTCGACGTTACACTGCGCGACCTCGTGGGCACCCTCAGAGGAAAGTGCGTAAATTCTTAATAGGGTTCCAGGATTACAAGCTGTTAATGCTTGAACAAACCCTGTAAGCGGGAGAGCTTCAGTCATCTCGTCTTCAAATGCATCGTAAACATCTTGGCGATATTGAAAGAACGCTGAACGCATTGGAAGTATTTGGCCTTGATTAGTTTCAAACCAAACAAAGGAGTCTTTTTTTCGGATAATCCATCCTGATGTTATCGCTTCACAACCACTTCCTGTAGCTGATGCAGAATCTAAAAATGCTTTAACGTTAGGGTGAGGGCCAGTTGCCTTTGGAACAACTTTAGTCCAATTGGCAAAGCGTTCAAACTGTTCAGTGGTAAATTCGAGTTCAGTTCCAAGGATGTTGCTAGCTTCTTTAAAGTACTTAGAGCTATGGTAGTCTTCGTCGGCTTGATTTGATGTTTTAACTAGCGATCGTAAACTAGCATCGCCACTGATGCCAACTAACCCCTCGTTTCTTCCTTCTGCTTTTCCGTAGTACAGATAATGAAAAAATGGATTAATGCCAGACGCCGCTACATCAGGATATGCCTGTATATATTTACTAGTAGAGAACCACTCACAAGGGTCGAGTCCTTCTTTCCAACCTTCTGTCACGAAATGGGAAAGGTGGTCGTTGGTCTCTAGAAAAGTATATTTTTCAGCGTAGAATTCAGCGTTAAATTCGCTTTCTATTGTATTTTTCATTAGGGCAGGGGTGATCTCCCCTTTGTTTTTCTTGAAAACGTTTAGCACTTAGCTCTCCATGTTGGAACTACATATTATCTTTGAGTAACTTTAACAAAATATCTGGGAAAGTGTAGATATTTGGGTCTAGTTAACTACTTTCTCCATATAGCTTTAAATTAGAAAAGCCGATTGTAGTTGCTCGTCAATGGGGGAATCACACTTCCTTGAAAATTTGAAAAACTTCACGATTCAAACAGTAAATTCTTACTTCCAACTTTGTTGGAATATAACGCTATATCGGACGAATAAATTTCGCGAACCCATTTGATTAGGCTACTGTCATAGAGTGCTGCGTGAGATGGACATTTTCCTTCTCTTTTCATAACAGCAATATCAAAAGCTGGCATATTAGAGAAATTATCATCTGATATTAAGTCATAGCCACTTGTTCCGTGATTAGTTAAAGGTCTAGCATCCAGAACATCTAAATTTATCTTTTCCTTCAAAGTGCGTGTACAATCCGCAAAGTCCTCAAGAGAAAAGTAATTATTATAGTTTTTGAAAAGAAGAAATGACGACTGAGGTCGCCAGTGTATATCCATATTAATTTTGAAAGGTTTATCAAGAGATAAAACAAATTGCTTAAAACTCAGGTTGTCAAGGCTCAAATTCCTATTCGTGGCATTTCTATACTGCCAAGCCTCCGGTTCCTTAGATACAAATTTGTCCAAATAAACCGATGCAAGTCTCCTGAAAGGACATCGCAGTACAACGAAGCTATACTTGGCTTTAATAGCTTCACTGATCGATGGCACAAAAGTTTGATTGTTGCCATGGATCCAATGGCCGTTTTCAATGCCACTTATGCAGCCATTTTCGTGCGCAACAGTCAGCCTCATCGTAGAACATGCGTTTTTAGGAATGAAGGTATAAAGAGTATCGACTTTATAAATCATCATACTGTGGTTCATTGCAAAACAATGTGAAGGATTTTTATTTAAGTTAATATTAGTTTGGGAGCTAAAGTTAAACTGATTCAATTAAATTCGCCTAGGCTTTAAGAAGATTAAAGTTTCATGATGTGCATAGTAATTATTGCGTAAGCTTCTGATATTCAATGATAAAACGATATTAAACTGTTTTTTATTGATTGAAAGAAGTGAAAACCTGCCTTAATATATAAAATTTTTTGCTACAAATTGCATTAAGCTTTATCGTATTTTGAACACTTGCTAACAGAATGAAAATAAAATCGTTTTCGAACAATGTGGTTAATTAGTCAGACAGTTGTTCGAAAACTTTTGAGAAAACAGCTAATTTTCCATTAACTGTTTATATTTTTTAATTCTGCTTCTAATTCAATAATATTTACACGAAGATCATCAAATGCCATTCCCGCTCTATGGTTTCCAACTGGTGAACCTGCAATAGCTCGATAGTTTAAGGAAAGTGCTTCCGAGATCATTCGATATCCTGGATCGTCCAATCCATCGACAGCAATTTCGATTATATCTACAGTAGAATCTATATTAGTCCAAAGTATGTTGGTCATGCCAGCACCATGTATACCGACAATTTTTCTGGCGCAATGGAATATAGTTACTTGATCTTCGAATGATAATGTTCCTGGATCAATAAAAACAAATCCGTATTTAGCTAAAAGTGTTTCTACTTCATCAATATTCTCAACCCTTCTGTGAGACGCATCATTCCGTCCTACAAAGATCTTGTCAAAACCGAGGTGTTTAGCATCGTTTTTTGCAAATTTTTGGACTATTCTGTTATTTAGTTCAACTATATATGACTTTGACCAGCCACCTTTAAAATGTATTCCATCACCCAAAGATGGTCTTATTTTTCTTTGTTCAGTAACTTTCGTGACTGGAAGAATTAAGTCATCAAAAAATAAGTTTTTTCCCTCATCGAAGTACACAATCGATGTTTCATCGATACCAAAAGCGTCTAGAGACTTTAGAGCAAAATCAATGTTAGCGATGTCTCCAACGAATACTTTATCATAATCAAAATCAAACTTTTTTAGCAACCATATTCGAGGGAGGCAATCTATGAACCAATGAAAGTATTGATTGTAAAATCGGTGATAACACCACGCGATTCTTCCGGGGGATTGTTCAAAATCTGTTCCCTCTCTTAAGAGCCACTGCCATTTAGTTGTTCTATCATTCATTAAATCTGGGTGGAAAAAACCTAACGACATATAACAAGATGCTTCTAATACAGCATCGGGAGACTCATCGTTACTTTCTTGAATGAGGACCCCTGACGGCATAATTGCTTTAACATTCTTTGTGCTAAATACGAAGTGTTCTATAGATAAATGATTATCCATAAAAGATCTGCATCCTTGTAAAGGAGGTACACGTCCCATATCGTAAAGATTATCAATCTTATAAGACTCAACACTATTAAGCAGAACACTTCCGGTGCGAGGTGATTTTTCGATATTAGTTAGCGTTAAGGGCCCCCAAGTAAAGTCACTCGAATCTGGCTTAGGCTTATTTTCATTTCTTGGATAACGTATATAGTTTTTGTAAACAGACATGATTAGTAACTTGGTGTAAATCGTAGGTTGAGTAGAGTACTACCAGAAAGGGTTTTATCGTAAAGCTCAAAACTATATTTGACAAATTCTAAATTAGATAAAACCTTTCTAATACCCTTGGATATTATCTTACCATCACTTACTTTAGGCTGGAATCCGACACAATAATTTGTTGCCTCATATCTGTAATCGAAGGCGCTCGCTGCCCCTGTAAATGTAGGAGCTACAATAACTGCCAATGGCTCCTTGATTAACTTTATTCGGCCAGTGCAAGATTCATTAATATAACTTAAGATTTTTTTCGATAATAGACTCAACACTTCATTGCTTGGATGATTGAAAGTATAAAAAGGCTTACTTTTTTCTGCGACCTGTTCAATTACATCGTAAACTGTCAAGTCAGAATTAGTATCTCTTTTTTGTAGTTCGTCTACAGACTTAATGACTTCGTTCTCGTACTGCTCTAGCCAAAAATACTTGTCATTTAATTTATTAACAACATTCTCAATACTCTCTTTAGATGTCCAAGAATTGAATACTGTTCTACTATGATAAATGTCTAACATTGAAGTGATTCGGCCAATTTCTGGGCTAGATATATAGACGAGATCTGGGCAGAATTTAGTTAAAAATATGTTTGGAATTACTACGAGTTTGCTACCCATTTGTTGTCGTAGATTTTTTGTTTTTAAAATTTCAATGTGGTAAGAATCGTTTAACTGTTGTGATATTACTACATCAGCAAGAGCTAATTTTTGCTGAATAACCTCGATATCACATTGTTGGAGAAGATGGACAATTAAAGGCTCCAATATTGTGATATTTGAATTCAATTGGGATAAGCAATGCCCGATGGGTCTAGCTTGGCAATTTCCTATCACTAAAACGTTTAATTTAGACATCAAATCGTTCCTTAATTAAGCTATACAGCATGATATCAATATCATTTGCTTCAATAAGTTTTTGATATAATTCATTACCTATGTTCGAGTTTATTTTAATTAATTTTTCGGTTAGACACAAAGGCTCTCTATTTGATACGTTAATCTTCTTAACTTCTAAATTTATTTCATACGTAGTTCGTGTGCTTAAATATTCGTTGAGAAGCTTTAAAGAAGTATCATATTCCTCAACTAGGCCAATAAACGGCAGTTCTTTACAGGCTAATATCGATCTTTGAGATTCACAGCCTTTTTCTGGAGTAAACATGGTTGAAAATCGACTACTGTGGAAGTCTCGACATTGTCTGTCGTAATTAAGAGATAAGCGGGTCTCAATATAGCCTGCTAATGTTGTATTTCTTGCTAGGACTGCTCCAAAACTTTCCCCCCCTTGCTTTTTTTCGAAAGAGTATGCTGAAGCAATTCTATCCAATGGGTGGCGGAAGAATATTACAGGTATAACTTCAATATCATCAAATGTTGGTACTGGGAAAATTGCAGTGTGACTAGAGAAACATTTCGCATTGGGATTATCCAGAATCCATTGCTTAACTTGTTCGCGGTTCTTAGCTGGTTGAGCTGGGAACTCTCTAGTAACCCACTCACCTTTTTCTTCACTGAAATTTTCTTTGAATGCCGCGTCCAGGGATGTTCCAGCGTTCTTAAACAAGTGGTAATGTAGTATAACTTTTCTCAAAATATGTTCCTTTTAGCGAGTAGTGAATAGACCAACAGAGGCAAAGATTTCTTTAAACTCGGCTTTTCCACCTTCAAATGAGAAGTTAGATTCAACCATTGTTTTTTGGTTTTCAGAAAATTTTTGCCAAAGTTTCTGATCATCATAAAGTTGAATAATAGCGTCTACCCAACTATCTGCTTTCTCGGCAATTAATGTGCTTATCCCATGAGTAAGACCTGTTCCTTCCGCTGCAACATCGGTCAGCACGGTGGGTAACCCATAAGCCATGGATTCTAGTACTTTACCCTTAATGCCTGCACCAGAAAGCAAAGGCGCGACAAATACTCTGTGATTATGGAAAACATCATCCAAATGTTCGGCAAAACCAACCATTTTGATATTGTCACATTCAAACTCTTTCATTCCATCTGGCATGTTACTGCCGTAAACGTAAAGTGTTATATCTGGACGTTGTTTGGCAAGTAGCGGCATTATATCTTTTGCCAAAAACTCTACGCATTCTACGTTAGGCGTATGGTTGAATCCGCCTAAGAAAACAATACCTTCGCGCTCATCAAATGAAGGGCCCGGTTGCTTCTCTTCTAATACCCAGGGTGTAATATGAAGTTTTTCTGCATCCAAAATGTGGCTAGTTATAACGGCGTGTTCAGTAGCATTATAGGTAAGAATGGCATCTACACTGTTGCAAACGCGTAATTCCCTTACACGCGTTTCAAGCGCGTCGGTGAGTTTTCCGTTATCTTTACCGTTCTGAAGGGCTGCGCGTACTTCACGCAAGAAATGAAGATCCGCGTTGTTAAAGATAACCTTTTTACCCTTAGCTTTAATAGTTTGAAGGTAAGCTTCTGCAACGTAATACCGTGTAATGTACACAGCATCCATTTCATCTAAACGGCGCGCTAATACATCATCCATAGAGGTGTAGAATGGTGCATAAAGTACTTCAACGCCCATTTTTTGAAGTGCTGTAGTGTACTTACCGAAGTGTGCTAAATTTTCTGGTACGAAGGTTACTTTAAAACCTAGCGACAGCATCAGTTTGATTTCTTGAATAGCAGCATAGCTCCCAGCATCTTTGTTTGGCTGTGGGCTTGCATAATCAATTACAAGAATTCGCTGATCGATATTTCGGTCTTTTTCTATTTTTAAGTTTTCTAGGCTTGCTTTGCCATTGTGTTTAAATGCTTTGAACCATTTATTTCGGAACGTCTTCTCGTTCACAACTTGGTAACGTTTTAAGCCTTTAGTAACGTCTGTGCCATGACTCTGGCCCTCAAAATGAACGACTTCAGAGGTTGGTACATATACGGTTTTATAGCCGGCATCTCGCACTTTAAATGCTAAATCTGTATCTTCGTAGTAGCACGGCACAAGTTCTTCACTAAAATGGCCAACTTCTTCCCATACTGATTTGGAAATACACATAGCGGCGCCAGAAACATAGTCTACTTCACGGGCATAATTAAATTCTGGCTGTAGGGGGTTCGCGTCACGCCCTACGTTCCAAGGTTGCCCATTGCCCCATACAATACCGCCAGCTTCTTGCATAGAGCCGTCTAGGTTAAGAAGTTTAGACCCTGTTAGTCCAATCGTTTCGTCTTCTTTGTGCTTTTCAATAAGCTCGTCAATCCAAAACGAAGACACTTCAGTGTCGTTGTTTAAGAAGATAATATAGTCGCCCGTGGCTAGTTCAGTTGCTCGGTTACAACTTCTCAAAAAACGTAAGTTTTCTGGATTTCTTGAGACAACTAGGTTTTCTATTATCGACTCAGCTTCACTTGTTTCATCTGTAGAGCAATCGTCAGCCAAAATCACTTCGTAACTTGTTTTATTATAAGCGAGCAAAACAGAGGCGATGCAGTGGTAGGTAAGCTCAAACTTGTTGTAAGCCGGTACAATAATAGACACTTTAGGCTTGTCGAATTTAGGTAACGAAAAGGCTGGGAATTTCTTTCTGTCCTCATAGCCTTCAACTAATATTCCATGAGCGGTCACTATTGACTTCATGTCAATTGGTGAGTTGCCTTTCACGCTACTTTCCAACTGATAGTGCAGTGCCTCATAGCGTCTGTCAGCTTGCTTGGGCAAACTCATAAAACCAGGTTTTTTGTGACTGTCTTTCAAATACATCCATGGAGTCAACACTGGCTTGAGCGTAAAGTACGCCCCACCAAGTTTTCGAGCTACTCCTTTAATAGAAATTTCCAGTAAGTGATTTTGATTATCTAACACTTTTGCGGGTAGCCAAACATGGTCTTGCACACTTTTGTTTTGTGAGTTTATGGTGTGCTCACATACAACTTCTCCATCGCAAGATATTTCAAGCGTTTTCTCTTGGATCGGAGCGTTAGATGAGACAGAGAAAAGGAATTGATTGCCATTAACACTCTGTGCTTCTGCCCAAAATGAAGGTGCTAAAATTCCAACTTCAAATTCATTGGTTTCTAGCGGGATATCACTCTCTAACTCCCTAAGTTCCAAAGTAGAATTGTCTTCAAGCGCTGTAGTGTCTATTTCTAATTTGAAACCGTGTAGACCTGCATTAATATTCGCTTGTTTTAAATCTGGCCTTAATGTTTCAGCAACTCCTGAGCCAACAAGCTTGTTGTTGCAATAAATAGCAATTGAAATGCTTTTTTCGGAGTTGAGATCGGCAGCCCATCCACTTAGGATTCCACCACTTAAGGCGTCTATGCCGCCTACTAACTTCGTGCTACTTGCATCCATTAAGCATTATTCCTTTGAAAAAATGGAGTTTGTAATTCTTATTATCAGCCATTGTGTAAGTTTGACGTACCATGGTCAAGAACCTCAGGGCGATTTTGCTTATTTAAATAAGTAGAATAAAACGCTACTATTGTTTGTATAGTTTGTTAGGAGCACTATCAATGAGAAAAGGAATAATACTAGCTGGCGGATCTGGCACACGTTTACATCCGTTAACTAAGGTTGTTAGTAAGCAGCTTATGCCTGTTTACGACAAGCCTATGATTTTTTATCCGTTAACTACGTTAATGATGTCGGGTATTCGTGATGTACTCATTATCACCACGCCTGAAGAGCAGCAACGTTTTATCGAGCTTATTGGTGATGGTTCAGCTCTAGGCATGAATATCCAATACGCGGTTCAGCCTTCGCCAGACGGTTTAGCACAAGCATTCCTTATAGGCGAAGAGTTCATTGGTAATGATAGTTGCTCACTTGTTCTTGGTGACAACATTTATTACGGTCACGATTTAAAACTTTCGCTTCAAAATGCATATAAGCAAGAGCATGGCGCTACCGTATTTGGCTACCACGTAAACGACCCTGAGCGTTACGGTGTAGTGGAATTTGACGATAACTGGAACGCGCTTTCAATTGAAGAAAAGCCTGCTGTTGCTAAATCTAACTATGCGGTTACTGGCCTATATTATTATGATAATCGCGTTGTCGATTTCGCAAAAGAGGTTAAGCCCTCACATCGTGGTGAACTAGAGATAACCGACCTTAATAATCTTTATCTGCAAGATGGCAGCTTAAAGGTTGAGCTGATGGGCCGAGGTTCTGCTTGGCTTGATACGGGAACGTTGGATTCATTACTTGATGCAGCAAACTTTGTTGCCGCTATTGAAAAGCGCCAGGGCTTAAAGGTTTGTTGCCCTGAAGAAGTCGCTTTTAGAATGGGCTATATAAACGCTGAACAACTCGAAAAGCTAGCAGCTCCACTTAAGAAAAGTGGTTACGGCGATTATCTGCTTAAAGTCATCAACGACAGAGTTAAAATTTAACATCACTTCAACTTTTCAAAGGTGGCAATGCCACCTTTCTTCTTAATTTAATTTGCCAGTTTGTACGGAAAGTATATGCAAGTAATCAAAACAGACATCCCAGACGTTAAAATTATCGAGCCAAAAGTATTTGGCGACGAACGCGGTTTCTTTCTAGAAACCTTCCGCACCGACTGGTTCAAAAAAGAATGTGCCGATGTTGAATTTGTGCAAGACAACCATTCAAAATCTAGCCAAGGAATTCTTCGTGGTCTGCATTACCAGTTAGAGCAGACCCAAGGGAAATTGGTTCGCGTAGTCAGCGGCGAAGTATATGATGTTGCAGTAGACATGCGTAAAAGCTCATCGACTTATGGAAAGTGGGTAGGGGTTTTACTGTCGGCTGAAAATAAGCGTCAATTATGGGTACCCGCCGGTTTTGCTCACGGTTTTTATGTAACCAGTGAATCTGCTGAATTCGTGTATAAGTGTACCGACTACTATCACCCAGAATCAGAAGTGTCGGTTAAATTTGACGACTCTACTTTAAACATCGATTGGCCATTAGTTAATGGTGAAAAGCCGTCTTTATCTGGAAAAGATGAAAATGGCGTCGCTTTCGTTGATGCCCCTACGTTTTAAGGATTAAACATGAGTATTGTAGTTATTGGCAATGCTGGCCAATTGTCGTTTGAATTAGTGCGTATTCTAGGTGAAGACACTATTTGCTTAGGCCCTGAAGATACTGATATTACCAACGAATCTGTGCTATCTGAAACGCTAAGCAAACTAGCGCCAAGCGTTATTATTAACGCAGCGGCGTATACTGCGGTAGATAAAGCAGAAGAAGATTTCGATTTATGCCACGCCATAAACGCGACAGCCGTTGAAAACTTAGCAAAATATTGTAAGCAGTCGGGTGCATTTTTAGTGCATGTGTCTACCGATTACGTGTTTAACGGTCATAAAGGTTCGCCTTATCTCACTGACGATACTATCGAGCCTCAAGGGGTTTACGGTAAAACTAAGGCTGATGGTGAAAAAGTCCTGCTGGAATTACTGCCTAACTCAAGTTGCTTAATTCGTACCGCGTGGGTGTATTCGTCTCACGGCAATAACTTTGTTAAAACCATGCTTCGTTTAATGGCAGATAAGCCTCAATTGTCGGTGATTGACGATCAAATTGGCACGCCTACGTGGGCTAAAGGGTTGGCGGAAGTGTGCGTAAGTGCTGCGCAGAATAAAACCCAAGGTGTATATCACTGGACCGATGAAGGCGTTGCTAGTTGGTACGATTTTGCGCTAGCCATTCAAGAACTTGGCATTGAAAAAGGTTTGTTGTCTTCGGCTATTCCAGTATTGCCTATTCCTTCTTCTCAGTACCCTACACCGGCTTCACGTCCGCACTATAGCGTGCTAGATAAAACCAGCACACGAGATACTTTTTCATCACTTAATCTTACACATTGGCGTACTCAATTGTCTGCCATGATGGATGAATTGAAAGCATAATTATTGAGTAATACACGTATGAAAACAATTTTAGTAACAGGTGGCGCAGGGTTTATTGGCTCGGCAGTTGTTCGCCATCTTATTAATGATACAGAACACAAAGTCGTAAACTTAGATAAGCTTACTTACGCGGGTAACTTAGAGTCGCTTTTATCTGTGGCAGATAACGAGCGTTATGCGTTTGAACAAGTGGATATTTGTGATGCCGACGGCGTAAAAGCCGTTCTTAATGCCCACCAACCCGACATCATTATGCACCTAGCGGCTGAATCTCACGTAGACCGTTCAATTGACGGCCCAGGTGAGTTCATTCAAACAAACGTAGTAGGTACTTACACCTTGCTTGAGCAAGCTCGTGTTTATTGGTCAACGCTTGATGATGGGAAAAAGGAAGGCTTTAAGTTCCACCATATTTCAACTGATGAAGTATATGGCGACCTTCCACATCCAGATGAAGTAGAAGAGGGTACAGAATTACCTCTATTCACTGAAACTACCCCTTATGCGCCAAGCTCTCCATATTCAGCAAGCAAAGCGTCGTCAGATCAATTAGTACGCTCATGGTTACGTACATATAAGCTACCTACTTTGGTAACCAACTGTTCGAATAATTATGGCCCGTATCACTTTCCAGAAAAGCTAATCCCATTAGTTATTTTGAACGCCTTGGCCGGTAAGCCATTGCCTGTATACGGTAAGGGTAATCAAATTCGCGATTGGTTGTATGTGGAAGACCATGCCCGTGCATTGGTGCTAGTTGCTCTTGAAGGAAAAATTGGCGAAACCTATAACATTGGCGGCCATAACGAAAAGCAAAATATTGAAGTAGTGAATACAATTTGCGACATCTTGGATGATGTTCAGCCAAAAGGCAGCAAGTATTCAGAGCAAATCACTTATGTGGCAGACCGCCCTGGTCACGATATGCGTTATGCGATTGATGCATCTAAAATTGAACGCGAGTTAGGTTGGTCACCACAAGAAACCTTTGAAAGCGGTATTCGCAAAACCGTTGAATGGTACTTAAACAACGAAGGTTGGTGGAAAGCGGTACTAGATGGTAGCTATCAAGGCGAACGCCTAGGTGCTGGCGATTAAAGGTTAGTACTCCCCTTAATGAAAGTGCTTTAGGAACCCTGCTATGAAATGATAGTAGGGTTTTGTGGTTATTAAGCACTAAAAAATACAAATTTAATATTAGGCGCGTATATTGCTTTGTTAACGCTAAATTACGATTTTTTTGAAAAATGCGTGCTTAAGCTCTGCAGAAATTTGGCATTCGAGGTCATTAGGCACCTTTATGATGCAATTTCATGATTATTTCAAAAAACTCATGCACAATGTTCAGATTGAATCTTATTTGTATTGTTATACCTAAAAGAATTGGAGATAAAGTAAATGGATAATACGTCGAAAAGTTTAAAGATAGCCGTTGCAGGCACAGGCTATGTAGGTTTATCTAATGCAGTATTACTCGCACAGCACAATGAAGTGATTGCGGTAGATGTAGTTCCTGCGAAAGTGGATCTTCTAAACGACAAAAAGTCTCCTATTGAAGATAAAGAAATTACAGAATACTTAACGAACAAGCAGCTTAATCTTAAAGCCACGTTAGATACTGAACTTGCTTATAAAGACGCCGAGTTTGTTATTATTGCCACGCCTACCGATTACGATGCGCAAACCAATTACTTCAATACCAGCTCAGTGGATGCGGTAATAAAAGAAGTTATGCGCGTTAACCCTAATGCGGTAATGGTGGTTAAGTCTACCGTGCCAGTAGGTTTCACTGTTGAAGCAAAAGAGCGCCACGGCACTGAAAATATCATCTTCTCGCCAGAGTTCTTACGTGAAGGTAAAGCCCTTTACGACAACTTGTACCCAAGCCGTATTATTGTTGGCGAGCAAAGTGACCGTGCGAAGGTGTTTGCTGGTTTGCTAGAACAGGGTGCTATTAAAGAAGATATTAATATTCTTTTCACTCACAGTACCGAAGCTGAAGCCATTAAGCTTTTCGCTAATACTTACCTAGCAATGCGTGTCGCTTACTTCAACGAACTAGACAGCTATGCAGAGCGTAGCGGTTTGAATTCTAAACAAATCATTGAAGGTGTTGGATTAGACCCGCGCATTGGCGATCACTACAACAACCCAAGCTTTGGTTATGGTGGTTACTGCTTGCCGAAAGACACCAAACAGTTGCTAGCTAACTACAGTGAAGTGCCTAACAACATGATTCAGGCTATTGTAGATGCTAACCGCACTCGTAAAGACTTTATCGCCGATTCTATTGTGAGTCGTCAGCCTAAGGTTGTGGGTATCTTCCGCTTAATTATGAAGTCTGGGTCTGATAACTTCAGAGCAAGTGCAATTCAAGGCATCATGAAGCGTATTAAAGCGAAAGGTATCGAGGTTGTGGTGTACGAGCCTGTAATTACCGAAGATAGCTTCTTCCACTCACGGGTAATTAAAGATTTAGAAGAATTTAAATCTATTTCTGACGTTATTGTGGCAAACCGAGTAACTGATGACATTGAAGACGTATTAGAGAAAGTATACAGCCGTGATTTATTTGGCGCTGACTAATACCTTTATGAAAAATTGATAGTTCAAAAAAGCCAGCGTTAATGCTGGTATTTTTGTTTTCAATATTCGCATTATCTTACTCTTACCATTCTTTTATCTGTCGTTACGGTTTTTAAGCACGATACTTTTAGCAATGCATTTCGAATTTTCTTAGGCTATTATGCTTTGGAAATTAAATGGTATTGTTAAAAAACTATAAAAATTGATAAGGACATTAGATGATGAAAAAGAGTCTTATTGCGCTTGTTGTAAGTGCAGCACTTCTTTCTGCCTGCGGAGGTTCTGACGAAAAAAACCAAGCGCCCATTCTCACTGCTGATGCTGCAACCACACTGAACGACTCAGTGATTACTGTTGATGTATTAGCAAATGATAGTGACCCAGATGGTGATGCGCTTACCATTTCTGCTGTCGGTACGCCTGATATTGGTGACGTCGTTATAACGAACAACACATTGGTTTACACGCCATCAGCTCAAGCCATGGGCGATGTAAGTTTTTCATATGAAGTAACCGATGGTGAATTATCAACAAGTTCAACGGTTACCATCACAAACCAACAGTCTGTCACGATTACTGGTATTGCCACTGATGCTCCTATAAATAACGGTGAGATTACTGCTACTAACGATAATGGTGATGTTGTAGCGAGTGCAACTACTGATAGCAACGGTACATACTCTCTCCCAATTCTGGTAAGTGAAGACCCCGGCTACTTGGTGCTTAACGCAAACGGGGTGGACGATCAGGCACATGTAAGTTTACTATCGCGGGTGGGTGATTTCTTAGATTTGAGAGCGCTTGCAAGTGAAAACGATACGACTGAGCTTTCGGATGCACTGCTCTTAGAAAGTAAAATTACCCATGTAAGCACCGCGCTTTCTATTATGTACACTGAGTATGTAAACGACGGTGGGGAAGCAAGCTTTAACGTATACGTCGCTGAAGCCGATTTTGAGAAAGTGTTAGGCCTTGCAAGCTTTATAAAAGTAGTTGCTGATAATGATGACTTTTCGTTACCTGATGGTACAGATACGGTTTCATTCTTTGCCAACAGTGATGAAAATATTCTCACTACTATTCGAGCCTATTTGAATGATCTAGGCCTGATAAATGAAGACGGGACCTATGCTGATACCTTCGTTGATGCGCTTAACACAGCCCGTGTACAAACATTAGAAGATGACACGCTTCAACAAAGCTACAGTGAATCATCGATAGCCGGCAAAACCTTTGCAACTTATAGCGCTGGAGCCTACCTAGCGACTAAGGGTTCGGCTGTTTATACATTTAATGACGATGGAACAGGAAGCAAGTCGTCAGCCGAAAATTACTACAATACTTTTTCAGATAGTGTTAGTTGGTCGGTAGATGATGGTGTGCTTGTCGTGGCGAATACCGATGCCACCCCAAGCCTTGAATTTCCTCCAAGTCCTTCGAACTATCTTGAATATTTTGATGAAGAAACAGTGTTGCAAATTCTTGCTACAGATGAAGAAGGTTACTCTGCGCAATGGAGAATAGAAAAAAAACCAGTTTCTGAGAGTTTCGAATTAGTGTACGAAAATGGCGGTAATGCGATTGCCCACGTGTCACAAGTTATAGAACTAACGATAACGCCAGCAGTTGATGAGAGTTATGGAGCGCCAGAGTTTGTCACAGAATATCCTCAAACTTATACCTCCATTTACAGTGACACTTCTGAAGCCATTTCGCTTTCTCGTGAAGACGTGTTGGCATCTCCTTGGGTAGTCGCTTATAACAGTGAGTTTGAATACAGCTTAAACGACCAAGAAGGCAATCCGGTTTCTCTGGAGGGAATGATAAGCGATTACCTTACTTTTAACGATGACAACACTGTCAATTCTCGTTTGTTTGGTACTCAGGGCAGTTGGTCTTTCGACAGCGGTACAATTAGTTTATCTGTAAATGGAAAGTCATTTAAAGTGACGCCGTTTAAAAAGCAGAATGACTACTTAATTGCTGTGTACGAATATGAAGAGGCCGGAAACGTAATAAAGTATGCGGCTGATATGCATAGTATCGACTTCAGCTTACCTGAAAATTTTGATGTAACGTCTACGCCACCAATGGTTTGGGCTTCTACTTTGAGCGCTTCGCTTTTTGTTGATGATTTACCACTAGCGGAAGATTTGTGGAGTTACTACTTTGATAGCGATGGTACTGCCGGTAGGGTTTTTGCCGAGATAGATTATTTTGATCCAGACTTACCTGTATCTCGTTTTGTGGATGACCGTGCGCTCTATAACTTTCAGTGGCAGAAAGAGGGTGACCTTTTAACGCTAGATGGTCTTAGAGAAAATAGTTCGTTTGTCTTTCAGCGCCGTTTTAAGTGGGACTTACTGGGTGTGACAGACTCGGGCTTAATGGCTACCATTGAATATCAAGTAGGTACCATTAACTATAGCGATGGGTTTAGCGACGAACCATTTGGTACGGTTCCAAGGCTTAACTTCTACATGCCATTGAACCTAGAGGAAGCTTATCCAGAGATTTGGGCAAATACGGAAATTAATGGACTGAACACCTCAGACTCACAAAGCAACAGTTCAGTTTCATCACTTAAGCTTGATCAATAGAACTGTGTTGGTATTTGGACTATGACTTAAGCCGAGCACATGCTCGGCTTTTTTTGTTTTCAAAACCTTGAGGTCCACTCCAACTAAGCACCTATAGGCTTTTGTGAGTAACCTAAAATAATGCGCGCAGCCCCAATAATAGATTCAGTAATAGTAAAATCTACGCGACTTTTTCCCGTAATAGCATAATACCTTTCATTCAGTGAATGAGCCTGCCCAATACAGCAAACACCATATTGTACTTCAACATGATCTGATATGGCCGCTGGTGCGCAAAATACTCCAAAGTCCTCACTACCAAAAAGTTTAAGCAGTGCGGTATCATCAAATTCTGCTACTATCTTTGGGTAGAGCTGCTCTGTTTCTAGCCAACTTATTAACGCGTGATGTATGCCTGACGTATTTCCCTGAATTAGCAAAGGCATATTATTTAAGCAATCAGGAAAAGTCTGGTTACTTGAAAGGGGGGCTTTGGCAAAAAAGCTTAAAGCACTTTCCCCAAGAAAATGGCTATTGGCACTCACTTGAGAACCTGGCGCAATACCCCTATCGGCCACAATGAAGTCTATCGCATTAATTGCTAGTTCTTTGAGTAATCCATCGAAGCTATCTTCTTTAATAACATATTTGACGTTAGCGAAGTTGCGCATAGTGTCATGAACAAAGTCATAAAAAAGTACTTTAGGAATGCCATTAGTAATACCAATCACAAATTCCTTAGTATTTATTTCATCACCTGCGTTTAGTATTTCTGCTAGCTGATGGCCTTTATGAAATATCTCACTGGCATATTGAAAGCTAACCTTTCCTTTGTCATTCAAATATAGGCGCTTATTCACTCTATCGAAAAGAGGATAGCCAATCTGATTTTCAAAGGTACTTAGTTGCCCACTGACAGTTTGAGGAGTAACGTGAAGTAACTTAGCGGCTTGCGCAATACTGCCTTCGCGAGCCACTAAATAGAAGTAATAAAGATGATGATAGTTGAGGTGATGCATAAGTAAGATTTTTACGATGAACTAATAAGAATATAACAGGTTTAGTATTCTTTTATTTGAATTACACTAGATAAAATGCGAAGTATCACTCGGCGCTATCGAAGGAATTATGGGAAAAGTCATTAATTTACACGCAACAAGGAAAACCTTGTTTGCCATTTTGAAACCAGAGTCAGGTTTTTTCTGGGTTGCTATTGCCTATGGCGTTGCTATTAGTTTAATGACACTAGCGGTGCCTATTGCGGTGCAAACCTTGATTAACAGCATTGCGAATATTGGTTCTACACGGTCGGTTATCATTCTTGCCATTGTATTGTTTTCAACGCTTTTCGTATCGGGTATTTTCAGTGCGCTTCGAATGCGCATTATGGAATATTACGAACGAAAAATTTATGCGCGCCTAACCGCTATGATCAGTTTAAAAACCATTATGGCGGAGCACCGTTTTTTTGAAGGCCGGCAAAACACCAATATTACCCAACGTTACTTCGACATTATGACCCTGCAGAAGAATGTGCCTTCGCTAATGGTTGATGGTTTTGCCTTAGTACTGCAAATGTTAGTGGGTTTTACTTTGGTCTCTTTTTACCATCCCATGTTATTTGCGTTTAATCTTGTGCTGGTTTTAGTCATGTACACCATATGGAAAATTTGGGGTACGGGGGCTAAACGCTCTGCTATTGAGCTATCACATGCGAAGTACGATTCGGCGAAATGGCTAAACGACATTGCAGCGGCTCATGAGTTTTTCAAGTCGGCTGACCATGTTGAATATGCAGGTAGAAGCACCGATACCTTTATCAACAACTACCTAACTAAACATAAAAATCACTTCCATTATACCTTCGCGCAAGTCGTTATGTTCTTACTGCTTTATGCATTTGCTAGTGCGGCACTATTAGGTATTGGTGGTGTGCTGGTGGTACAAGGCCAGTTATCCATTGGCCAGTTGGTTGCGGCAGAATTAATAATGTCTGCAGTATTCTTTGGGTTGTCACGCTTTACCCAATATTTAAAGCTTTATTATGAATTGTATGGTGCGGCTGAAAAGATTGGTTCTGCACTGGTTATTCCGCAAGAAGACGTTAATGAGAAAGCCGATCGGGTGCCAACCTCTTCACAGCTCATTTTTAATAAGTTACACCTTACCCATGGCAGCGATACCTGCTTAATTGATTTGCAAATTGAAGCGGGTGGTAAGTACTTTATTACTACCAACAAGAGCTGGGTTCAAAAACAACTCATAGGGTTAATGAAGCGCTATGAAAAGCCGCAAAAAGGAGAGTTACTGCTTGGCGATTTAAGCCTATACGACTTCGACACCTATGAATTACGCCAAGCCATTAATACGCTAGACCGCTCTCTTATTGTTGAATGCTCTATTGAAGAGTACTTACGGTTAGCAAACCCTCGAGCGAGCTTTGCTGAAATTAGAGCAGCCTTGGCCGTAGTTGAATTAGATACGGTTATCGACGCGTTGCCTAAAGGAGTTGACTCTAAGGTATCGGTGCTAGGAGCACCATTGCAACCGCTAGAATTCTTACTTTTAAAACTAGCAGCAGTTATCATTGAAGAGCCTAAAGTACTTATCATAAATCAACATTTCGACGCCATTCCGCTAGCATTGCGATTACGTTTATTAAATCGCTTATCTGAACTTAATTGTACGGTGCTCTATTTTACTAATACACCCGAACCTCACTGCTTGGACGGTGTTATTTATCTAAAAGACAGTGCCAAGGTAGTGGCTGCTAAACCTGCAAAAGATAGCATTATTGACCAAGAAGTGGCGCAGGAAGGAGCAAGTGATGAATAGTGCAGAAAAGCGATTTTTAGATAATGTCAGTTCTTTATCGTCACTACATATTCCTAAACTTCACAAAGTGGTGTGTGGATTAGTGTTAGCGATGGTGGTGTGTGCATCGCTGATTTTGTGGTTTACACCTTGGATGCAAACGGCCTACGGCACGGGAATGGTAGACTCTTTAGATCCGGTCGACAGAACGCAAGCGATTAGTGCCTTAGTCGACGGGCAAATAAAGCAATGGCATGTACGCGAAGGTATGCAAGTAAAAGCAGGCGACCCCATCGTTACTTTAATAGATACCGACGCTGGTCGTTTAGATAAGCTTCAATCTCAGCTAACGGCGGCAAAAGCCGGGCATCAAGCTAACGAAACAGCTGTGGCTAACGCTGAAAATAACCTAGCACGACAAATCGGGTTGCAAGAACAGGGGTTAGTGTCTCGCAAAGATGTAGAAGCCGCGCAAATAAAGGTGCAGGAGTTAAAGGCGAAAGCGGCAAGTTCTCTGTCTGCCATTAACGATGTAAGCATGAGCTTATCTCGCCAGTCGATTCAAACAAAAGTGGCACCTGTAGATGGCACTATTATTAGGCTTTACTCTGGCGGGGTTTCAACGTTTGTAAAAGCAGGGGCCGTACTAGGTCAGTTCATTCCTTTGAACGCTAAACGTAGCATACGTATAACGGTAACTGGGCTAGATGCGCCGCTAGTTAAAAAAGGCGCCAAGGCGCGTTTACAGTTTGAAGGCTGGCCTGTGTTTCAATTTAGCGGGTGGCCGGGCAGTTCCATAGGTACATTTGGTGGTGAGGTGGTTTACGTTGAACCGGTAGCAAGTACCGCTGGTACGTTTCAGGTGTGGATAGTGCCTGACGTGAATGATGTGCCGTGGCCTAAGGAAAGTGCTACGCGCTTAGGAAGCCGCGTTAAAGCCTGGGTATTGTTAGAAGAAGTGAAGTTGGGCTATGAATTGTGGCGGCAACTGAATAACTTCCCTCCCCAGCAAACTGCTGAGCCGGAACCATCTGAAACTAAAACGTCGAGTTGGTGAGGGTTAACATGAGAAAACTACATGTTGTTACACTTGCCTTGGTATTTAGTGTTTCTATGACGGGGTCTACATTTGCGTCGTCTTTACCTACGGCAACCGAGCTGATTGAGTCAATGCGGTATCACCATCCTTATACTCAAGCTATTGCTGAGGGTGAAATTCAAAGTGGCGCAGATATCGACATTGCGCTTAGTGAGTTCGACCCCTTTATAGAACAACAAACATCTAGCAGAGTAAGCGGTTATTACGATGGCTTGGCACTACAACAACGGGCAATAAAGCCACTTCAGTCGTTGAACGCGTCAGTTTATACAGAGTACCGTGTGTCTGATGGCGACTTTCCTGTTTACGAGCAAGAATACGAAACCCTCTCTGGCGGGGAAGCCAGTGTAGGAATAGCCCTATCATTATTGAAAAACCGTGATGTAGATAAACGCAGAGTAGGGGTTAGAAATGCGAGGTTGGCAGCCCAGCAATGGGAGGCTGAAGCACAAGATTTACTGAATAGCTTTCTATATAAAGGGTTAACCGAGTATTTACTATGGTATGAAAGCGCGTTGCAGGTGGTATCGGTTGAATCTTTATTAAGCCGTGCCGCTGAGCGTGAACGTGCCTTATCTACTCGGGTTGAAAAAGGCGATTTAGCGCGAGCTACCCTTACCGAGTTCAAAGCGAATATTTTAGAACAGAGATTATTAGTAGCTAAGCTAAAGCAAAAACGTAATGCGCATGCTCGAACCTTGTCGTACTACTGGCGCGATACACAAGGTGAAATGATACCGATAACAGAAACTATGTTATCGCCAGATATTCATTGGCCTTTTAGTATCAGCACTACGCAAATATCTCAGCTACGTAAACAAATAACTCAGCACCCTCAGTTAGCTTTATTGCGCATGAGTAAAACGGTGGTTCAGAACAAGCAAGTCTTAGCTAAGAATGCGCTGCTACCTAAACTAGACCTGAAAGCCTCTTTAGCTCGAGATATTGGTAGCGGACCCAATTCACTAGACGGCACAGAAAGCAAAGTGGCCTTGGCCTTTTCCTATCCACTAGGCAACAGAAAGGCAAAAGCCGAGCAAGTTAAACTAGTATCGAAGGGACGAGAGCTTGAGCATAAGTATCTATCTAGTAAGCAATCCATCGAGCAAGCATTCGAAAAAGCCTACGAATACTGGGTGAAAGCAAAAGAAATTGCCAGTTTACAGCAGCAAAATGCAGAGCTCGCCAAGCTACTATCAAGTATGGAGCTTCAACGTTTTGATGCAGGTGACAGTGATATGTTTACGTTGAACGCTAGAGCATCCAATGAAATCAAGGCGCAAATGAAAGCGATAGAAACAAATGTCGATTTGTTGAATGCTGAGCTTATGCTATATCGTGTCGTTGCTAAACTGCACACGGTTAATCCCTAGTTCAGTAGGTAACCACTGCGTGTTCAATTAGACACTTCTACTTCGGCTTCAAAGTTTGCTTTCAATTAGCAGAGGGCTTTTATTGACCGGAAGCATAGACTCGCGCTTGATTATATTGCATTAAGGTGGGTATAAGTGCGGCCGCTAGCATGTAGTTGGTTTCACTAAACCACCTGTCGTCATAACGAATCTCAGTTTTACGTGTCTCACAATTTCGCATGGGGTTGCCGAACAGTACATGATGCGTCGATTTCCCTAAGCTCTCGTTACTTAGTGTTTTCGGTAACGCTAAAAAGTTGTAAACGCTGTCGAGAGTTTGGGTGGGGTTGAAACAAAAGGGTTCATAACCTACTGTTTCGAAGGGTAAAGCAAGATCGGTTAATAAAGATTCCCTTTTCTTATTGTCACTTAGCCAGCGCATCATCTGGTACCAATAGTGGCCTTTTACCTTCTTTAACCCTTTGCGAGGTTGTGAACGAGCTAACCTAGCTTGAGAGCTCGCGTAAGAGCGAACATCTCTAATCAAAAATAGCGCTTTGGCATCAATAGTCTCAGAGGCCGCCAGTAACTTTAGATGTTTTATTCCCTTTGAGGTATCTATTGGTTGGTAGTCTTTACCGTACAATTTAGAAAACTGAGCGAGCACAGTAGCGTAAGCATCTAGGTAATAGCTTGGTAAAGTAGGGTTTATAATGTCTAAACTGCGCATTGTTGTTAATACGGGACGCCAGAAATCACACTGTTCGGCAGGTGCGCCACAACTACAACGATGTTCTTGTTTATTTAGCCAATAAGTCGGGCCCATTCTTAAGACCTGGTATATCTCTCCAAGCGAGATAAGGTTTTCGTGGCACGCTAATGCCATAGAGAACACCGTTGACCCAGAATGAGATAGGCTGGTTAAACAAATAATAGGTTGTTTAAAAGGGGAGAGGTCGTCATTGTTCGGCATCATAGCTTATCGATAGTCAGAGTAAATAAAGGATTACCTACTCTGACTTACAAAAGTGACGAAGGGTCTTATCTTTACGTATTATTTACGTAAGCTTGAAGGTTTATTTAGCGTTGCTGAATTAGTTGTTGATTGCTGAATCAAAGTCTTCTTCAGATAACCCTGCGGCTAGCGCATATTCTTTTAACTTGTCGTCTTTAACACCTGCATGTTGTGCAGTGGCTAATATACGAATAACTTGCTCACGTTGCTGAGAAGATTCTCTTACCGCAGTTTCTACAACCGTTTTTGCATCGTTCGGGAATACAGCTAACAATGCATCTACTACGTATTCACCAACAAAAGGCACTGCATTAAGTGCGCTTGTCATGATATCGACAATCTTGTTTGGATGTTCCTGAGACAAAGTCTGAACAATACTGTCTGCTGCATCAGGCTGCGTAAGCACGGCAACACGAACAATCTCGTTTAGTTCTTCAGGAGTTGCAACAGCAGCCGCTTGAACTACGAAATCTACATAAGTGGGTTCTGCCATTATCGCTAACTGAACGATATTAGGGCATGAGCTTACTTCTTTCTCTATAGCCAACTGTACTATTTCTTCTGTAGATGAAGGCTGAGATGAAATAGCAGCAAAGATAATCTCACGATACTGATCAGGGTAAGTGTCCAATGCAATATCAACAATTGAAACCACATCCTGAGGGTAATGACCTGCTATAGAACTAATAGCACGTCCAACAGACATGTTTTGATCAACCTGACGTTTTAGGAACGAGGTTTGGAAGTGATTAGATTGATTAGAGGTAGCTTCTTCCGGTGAAACTGTTCCATCCTTTGCACTCATACCTATCGCTGGTGTACTTACTGCGAGTACCAGCACTGCCGATGAAAGCAATGAAGTAATACGAAACATATATCCACCTTATATTTATTGCGTAGTCTATTACCACTAACGGACTACTACTTTATAGGAATTATTAACCCATCCTATTAGTAATTAGTCCATATTGTCTACTTATTATCTCATCTGAGTGAAAATTAACCGAATGGTTCACTATATTACACTTTTCTTGAAACAGGGGTTGACGCAGGCTCAGAAATCTCTAGAATGCGCATCCGCTTCGACAGGAAAGTGAAATAACTTACACTGACAAAGCAAGCCACTACTTACCTTCAAGGTCAAGTGTGACGGGGTTTTAAAGAAAACACTTCAGAAAATAAAAATTCAAAAAGTGTTGACACTGAAAACTTCAAGCGTATAATGCGCACCTCACTCGAACAGGGTGAGTCACGAAGAAGCAATAGCTTTTAGTGAATTGCGACGACCAAGGTTGTTCGCTAGCAAGGGAAACGAATCAACTGAGAGTAATGTTGGTCCTCCTTGCGCAGAAGTCACGACAAACAGCGTCGCGATTCTGCACTATGTTCTTTAACAATTTATAACAAGACAATCTGTGTGGGCACTCATTAAGATTATATTTATTGCGTAGTCTATTACCACTAACGGACTACTACTTTATAGGAATTATAGTCCCATCCTATTAGTAATTAGTCCATATTGTCTACTTATTATCTCATCTGAGTGAAAATTAACCGAATGGTTCAGTTTATTACACTTTTCTTAAAACAAGGGTTGACGCAGGCTCAGAAATCTCTAGAATGCGCATCCGCTTCGACAGGAAAGTGAAATAACTTACACTGACAAAGCAAGTCACTACTTACCTTTAAGGCCAAGTGTGACGGGGTTTTAAAGAAAACGCTTCAGAAAATAAATTTTCAAAAAGTGTTGACACTGAAAGCTTCAAGCGTATAATGCGCACCTCACTCGAACAGGGTGAGTCACTAACAAGCCAAGGCTTATAGTGAATTGCGACAACCAAGGTTGTCCGCTAGCAAGGAAAATGAATCAACTGAGAGTAATGTTGGTCCTTCTTGCGCAGAAGTCACGACAAAAAAGCGTCGAGATTCTGCACTATGTTCTTTAACAATTTATAACAAGACAATCTGTGTGGGCACTCATTAAGAGTGTCACACAACGACGATTCATATTCGATATATTTATTTAATTGAAGAGTTTGATCATGGCTCAGATTGAACGCTGGCGGCAGGCCTAACACATGCAAGTCGAACGGAAACATGTCTAGCTTGCTAGATGATGTCGAGTGGCGGACGGGTGAGTAATGCTTGGGAACTTGCCTTTGCGAGGGGGATAACAGTTGGAAACGACTGCTAATACCGCATAATGTCTTCGGACCAAACGGGGCTTCGGCTCCGGCGCAAAGAGAGGCCCAAGTGAGATTAGCTAGTTGGTGAGGTAAAGGCTCACCAAGGCAACGATCTCTAGCTGTTCTGAGAGGAAGATCAGCCACACTGGGACTGAGACACGGCCCAGACTCCTACGGGAGGCAGCAGTGGGGAATATTGCACAATGGGGGAAACCCTGATGCAGCCATGCCGCGTGTGTGAAGAAGGCCTTCGGGTTGTAAAGCACTTTCAGTTGTGAGGAAAAGTTAGTAGTTAATACCTGCTAGCCGTGACGTTAACAACAGAAGAAGCACCGGCTAACTCCGTGCCAGCAGCCGCGGTAATACGGAGGGTGCGAGCGTTAATCGGAATTACTGGGCGTAAAGCGCACGCAGGCGGTTTGTTAAGCTAGATGTGAAAGCCCCGGGCTCAACCTGGGACGGTCATTTAGAACTGGCAGACTAGAGTCTTGGAGAGGGGAGTGGAATTCCAGGTGTAGCGGTGAAATGCGTAGATATCTGGAGGAACATCAGTGGCGAAGGCGACTCCCTGGCCAAAGACTGACGCTCATGTGCGAAAGTGTGGGTAGCGAACAGGATTAGATACCCTGGTAGTCCACACCGTAAACGCTGTCTACTAGCTGTTTGTGACTTTAAGTCGTGAGTAGCGAAGCTAACGCGATAAGTAGACCGCCTGGGGAGTACGGCCGCAAGGTTAAAACTCAAATGAATTGACGGGGGCCCGCACAAGCGGTGGAGCATGTGGTTTAATTCGATGCAACGCGAAGAACCTTACCTACACTTGACATGTTGAGAAGTTACCAGAGATGGTTTCGTGCCTTCGGGAACTCAAACACAGGTGCTGCATGGCTGTCGTCAGCTCGTGTCGTGAGATGTTGGGTTAAGTCCCGCAACGAGCGCAACCCTTGTCCTTAGTTGCCAGCATTTAGTTGGGCACTCTAAGGAGACTGCCGGTGACAAACCGGAGGAAGGTGGGGACGACGTCAAGTCATCATGGCCCTTACGTGTAGGGCTACACACGTGCTACAATGGCATATACAGAGGGATGCGAGACAGTGATGTGGAGCGGACCCCTTAAAGTATGTCGTAGTCCGGATTGGAGTCTGCAACTCGACTCCATGAAGTCGGAATCGCTAGTAATCGCAGGTCAGAATACTGCGGTGAATACGTTCCCGGGCCTTGTACACACCGCCCGTCACACCATGGGAGTGGGATGCAAAAGAAGTAGTTAGTTTAACCTTCGGGAGAACGATTACCACTTTGTGTTTCATGACTGGGGTGAAGTCGTAACAAGGTAACCCTAGGGGAACCTGGGGTTGGATCACCTCCTTACCAAAAATGTCGATGGTGACATTGTTAGTGTAGTGCCTACACAGATTGTTTTGTTTAATAGTTTAAAGATGTGCCTTAGAGCGCTTAAGTTTGATTGTGAAATCAAACTTAAGTGCTTTCTTTGAAAGCATTATGTTCTTTAACAATTTGGAAAGCTGA
The DNA here is from genome assembly GCF_001562115.1 of Alteromonas stellipolaris. Lineage (NCBI taxonomy): Bacteria > Pseudomonadati > Pseudomonadota > Gammaproteobacteria > Alteromonadales > Alteromonadaceae > Alteromonas > Alteromonas stellipolaris. The sequence goes on along the minus strand of NZ_CP013926.1, from coordinate 4,070,472 downwards.
TATTTAATTAGTAAATCAATCAAAATTTGAGTAATTGAGAAGTCGAAAGACGTACTTACTACTCTACTTGACTTGAATTGCTTGTTATCGAAAAAGCGTTGAAAAGCGTGCCAATCGGCAAGTCCGATTAGCAAGAAGATAGCAAGGCAATTTCACGATTAGCTTGTCATGCATACAACTGAGTTAGATCTCATCCAGTCCTGATTTCAAAAGGCGGGAGAGCGCTTCGCTCAATCATTGTTTTAATATTCTTATTTATAAGATTATTAGTGCAATGGTCGAGGTAACAGTTTCTAGTCGACTAAATCGACGAGTAAGCGAAGACACATACTTTTAGTATGTAACTGAGCGAACGAGGAAAATTTAGGAAGAATAGGAAGTGTTAACGAAGGCCATTTGGGGTTGACTAAGCGTATACGGTGGATGCCTTGGCAGTTAGAGGCGATGAAGGACGTGTAAGTCTGCGAAAAGCTGTGGTGAGCCGACAAAATGCATTTGAGCCACAGATGTCCGAATGGGGAAACCCACCTATTTATAGGTATCGTTACATGAATATATAGTGTAACGAGGCGAACGAGGGGAACTGAAACATCTAAGTACCCTTAGGAAAAGAAATCAACCGAGATTCCCCTAGTAGCGGCGAGCGAACGGGGATTAGCCCTTAAGCAATTATGAACGTAGTGGAAGCCTCTGGGAAGTGGCGCGATACAAGGTGATAGCCCTGTACACGAAGTGTTTGTTTTTGTGAAATCGAGTAGGTCGGGACACGTGTTATCTTGACTGAATATGGGGGGACCATCCTCCAAGGCTAAATACTCCTAACTGACCGATAGTGAACCAGTACCGTGAGGGAAAGGCGAAAAGAACCCCTGTGAGGGGAGTGAAATAGAACCTGAAACCGTATACGTACAAGCAGTGGGAGCCCCATCACTAAGTGCCTTTAGTGATGTGACTCACAAAGTGCAACCGTTTGATAAGCGCGTAACGTTGACCTGCGAAGCAGCCAACGGTAAACCGCCAAAAATCAAGCAGGGTGCTTAGTGATGGGGTGACTGCGTACCTTTTGTATAATGGGTCAGCGACTTATATTTAGTAGCAAGGTTAAGCGAATAGCGGAGCCGTAGCGAAAGCGAGTGTTAACTGCGCGTTTAGTTGCTAGGTATAGACCCGAAACCCGGTGATCTAGCCATGGGCAGGTTGAAGGTTGAGTAACATCAACTGGAGGACCGAACCCACTAACGTTGAAAAGTTAGGGGATGACTTGTGGCTGGGGGTGAAAGGCCAATCAAACCGGGAGATAGCTGGTTCTCCCCGAAATCTATTTAGGTAGAGCCTCGGACGAATTCCATTGGGGGTAGAGCACTGTTAAGGCTAGGGGGTCATCCCGACTTACCAACCCTTTGCAAACTCCGAATACCAATGAGAACTATCCGGGAGACACACGGCGGGTGCTAACGTCCGTCGTGAAGAGGGAAACAACCCAGACCGCCAGCTAAGGTCCCAAAATATTGCTAAGTGGGAAACGATGTGGGAAGGCATAGACAGCTAGGAGGTTGGCTTAGAAGCAGCCACCCTTTAAAGAAAGCGTAATAGCTCACTAGTCGAGTCGGCCTGCGCGGAAGATGTAACGGGGCTAAGCAATATACCGAAGCTGCGGATACGTGTTTACACGTATGGTAGGGGAGCGTTGTGTAAGTGGATGAAGGTGGATTGAGAAGTCTGCTGGACATATCACAAGTGCGAATGCTGACATGAGTAACGATAATGGGAGTGAAAAACTCCCACGCCGGAAGACCAAGGTTTCCTGTCCCATGCTAATCAGGGCAGGGTAAGTCGGCCCCTAAGGCGAGGCAGAAATGCGTAGTCGATGGGAAACGGATTAATATTTCCGTACTTATATAATCAGTGATGGAGGGACGGAGAAGGCTAAGCAAGCTTGGCGTTGGTTGTCCAAGTGAAAGCAAGTAGGCCGAGTGTTTAGGTAAATCCGGACGCTTAAAGCTGAGATGCGAGACGAGCTACTACGGTAGTGAAGTTGTTGATGCCCTGCTTCCAGGAAAAGCTTCTAAACTTATGATTATATAAACCGTACCCCAAACCGACACAGGTGGTCAGGTAGAGAATACTAAGGCGCTTGAGAGAACTCGGGTGAAGGAACTCGGCAAAATTGTACCGTAACTTCGGGAGAAGGTACGCCCTTGTTTGTGATAGGACTTGCTCCTTGAGCAGATGAGGGCCGCAGTGACCAGGTGGCTGGGACTGTTTATTAAAAACACAGCACTCTGCTAACTCGCAAGAGGACGTATAGGGTGTGACACCTGCCCGGTGCCGGAAGGTTAATTGATGGGGTTATCTTCGGAGAAGCTCTTGATCGAAGCCCCGGTAAACGGCGGCCGTAACTATAACGGTCCTAAGGTAGCGAAATTCCTTGTCGGGTAAGTTCCGACCTGCACGAATGGTGTAACCATGGCCACGCTGTCTCCACCCGAGACTCAGTGAAATTGAAATCGCAGTGAAGATGCTGTGTACCCGCACCTAGACGGAAAGACCCCGTGAACCTTTACTACAGCTTGGCACTGAACATTGAACCTACATGTGTAGGATAGGTGGGAGGCTTCGAAGCACAGTCGCTAGATTGTGTGGAGCCGTCCTTGAAATACCACCCTTGTATGTTTGATGTTCTAACATTGGTCCCTTATCGGGATTATGGACAGTGTCTGGTGGGTAGTTTGACTGGGGCGGTCTCCTCCCAAATAGTAACGGAGGAGCACGAAGGTTAGCTAATCACGGTCGGACATCGTGAGGTTAGTGCAATGGCATAAGCTAGCTTAACTGCGAGACAGACACGTCGAGCAGGTACGAAAGTAGGTCATAGTGATCCGGTGGTTCTGTATGGAAGGGCCATCGCTCAACGGATAAAAGGTACTCCGGGGATAACAGGCTGATACCGCCCAAGAGTTCATATCGACGGCGGTGTTTGGCACCTCGATGTCGGCTCATCACATCCTGGGGCTGAAGTCGGTCCCAAGGGTATGGCTGTTCGCCATTTAAAGTGGTACGCGAGCTGGGTTTAGAACGTCGTGAGACAGTTCGGTCCCTATCTGGTGTGGGCGTTGGATGATTGATGGGAGCTGCTCCTAGTACGAGAGGACCGGAGTGGACGAACCGCTGGTGTTCGGGTTGTCATGCCAATGGCATTGCCCGGTAGCTACGTTCGGAACGGATAACCGCTGAAAGCATCTAAGCGGGAAGCCGGCCCAAAGATGAGTCATCCCTGACTTTTAAAGTCCGGAAGGGTTGTTATAGACGATGACGTTGATAGGCAGGATGTGGAAGCGTTGTAAGGCGTTAAGCTAACCTGTACTAATTGCCCGAGAGGCAGAGGCTTTATATCTTGAGTGTTGTAAGACAAAGCTAATAGCAACTAGAGTAGTAGTACTCAGTGCTCAAAGATTGATTACGTGAATATCAGAATTCCTAAATTGTTAATTATTAAAGTAATATGGACTAAATAAGTCGGTATTACGCAAACTAACGTTTGCAAAAGTTTTTGCTTGGCAGCCATAGCGATACGGTACCACCTGATCCCATTCCGAACTCAGAAGTGAAACGTATTAGCGGCGATGGTAGTGTGGGGTTTCCCCATGTGAGAGTAGCACACTGCCAAGCTCCCATTCGAAGAAAGGGCTATCCTAACGGATAGCCCTTTTTTTATGCTTGTAGAAAAGTGTGAGTTAGCGCGAAGCCCGTTGGTAGAAGTTACCATGTAGCTTACTTATGCTGATCGACTGACTCCAGCCGTATCCAGATCTTCAAAATAATATATTAATACGCCACTACTGAAAACTATGGTTAAAGTGAGTCGCTTAATTACGTACCTATAGTAAGTTACACAGAAAAAATAATAAAATCATGTGAGGCTAGTAGGTTAAGCTACATATTTCATGCCATAGCTTATCTGTCTGCTTTAAAACATAAGCTTTCAATTTAAGTAATTTAGTTAATCCCATAAGCCCCACCAAGTGAAATATGAACATGAAAGTATATGTGGGCATAAAGCCCACTAAACCAGAAGCATCTGGACGAAGGTTTACGCTTCGCTATCCGTGAAGGTGGCCGTACTGTAGGTGCTGGTGTTGTAGCTAAGATTCTTTAATCTAAGCAAACCAAAGCATTAAAGAAAGGCGCTCATTAGAGCGCCTTTTTTGTGTCTTGCGTTTATGTTTTGAGAGGGAGTCGCCCCCATCAGAAACACGGCGTGAACCCATCCATGGGGCCTCTGCCACAGCATCCATGCTGTAGAAAGCTTCCGGTGCGCACACAGCTCTATTCAATAATCATAAGTCTAATACCAAGTTTAAGGTGAACTCATGAGGGATTGGTGCTTTGTCTCATATCATTCTGAACCCATCTATTGTTACTAAGTCTACTGCTTAGTTTTTGTTTACTGTGATTTATTTCAAGTTACATAGACCGTAGCAAGTGCTCTGGTTTAACTGCGTCGATTTAGCAGGGGGCGGTGGCTTACATAAAAACAAAGGTATTTGTCATAGAGAAAAATCTACAAATGTTATAATGTAACAATAGTGTGTGATGATAGATGTAGACAGTATTTGGTTTAATCGGGTACACGTAAATCAAGTGCTTAAGTAACAGTACAAATGAGTGATAATAATGATTAATAGAAGGCAGTTTTTTAAAGGGGCGGGTACCTTGGCATTTGCTGGGTTGGCATCAAGTGCGCTGGGTAAGGCGAATGCGGGTGTGTTGACGCCAACAACCAAAGGTTATGGGCCTCTTGTGCCTGATCCTAAGAAACTTCTCGATTTACCTCAGGGGTTTAGTTACCAGGTTATCTCTGAACTGGGTGATGCCATGAGTGATGGATTACATGTGCCCGATCGTGCTGATGGTATGGGATGTTTCGCGTTAGGTGATAATAAAGTTGCCTTAGTACGTAATCACGAATTACAAGCCGTTCACTTATCTATTCAGCCGGAATCTATTCAAGCTCATTCTACTGATTTAGCTTACGATAAATTTGAAAATGGTGTTGCGCTACCAGGGGGCACCACCACGCTGGTTTATAATCTTGATACCAAGGTTGTTGAAAAAGAGTTTGTTAGCTTAGTTGGCACGATTCGAAACTGTGCTGGCGGCACCACGCCTTGGGGGACGTGGTTAACTTGCGAAGAATCTGTTGATAAACCTAACGGTGTTATTGCTAAAGAGCATGGTTATATCTTTGAAGTGCCCGCTAATGCCGACGAATTAGTAGCGGCAAAACCGCTAAAAGAAATGGGGCGGTTTAACCATGAAGCCGCTTGCGTTGATCCTGAAACCGGTATTGTTTATTTAACGGAAGACAGAGGTGACAGTCTGTTTTATCGCTTTATACCCAATGTGAAAGGCCAACTGGCTAAAGGCGGTAAGTTACAGGCTTTGCGTATACAAGATGTGCCTCAGTTCGATTCTCGTAACTGGGACAAGGCGCGTATGAACCTTGGGGAATGGTTAAATGTGGATTGGGTTGATTTACATACACCAGAAAGCCCTAATGATGACCTGCGTGTTCAAGGTTATAAGGCAGGGGCTACACTATTTGCTCGTGGTGAAGGGCTGCACTGGGGCAACAATGAGCTTTATTTTTGCTGTACCAATGGCGGGGCTAAGCAATTAGGTCAGATAATGCGTTATCAGCCACAAAGCTCTCAGCAACAAGGCGCTACAGCTGACGCTACTTCAAAATCTGAAACTTCAGGTGGCAGATTGCAATTATTTGTTGAAAGTGATGACGCTAGCTTGTTTAACTTTGGCGATAACCTAACAGTAAGCCCCAACGGTCATTTAATTGTATGTGAAGATCAGTACACCGAGGTGGTAGATAATCACCTAAGAGGCGTGACGCCAGAAGGGGATATTTATAACGTTGCTAAACTTCATGCGCAAACTGAACTTGCAGGCGCTTGTTTTACTAACGACGGTAGTGTGTTGTTCGTAAATATGTATTCCCCCAGTAAAACCTTGGCCATAACAGGCCCTTGGATGGCGCTTTAACTCGCACAATGTTTAAGTAAGTCATCATGGGTAATGTGCTTCATACTTATGTGAAGTACATTGCCCTTCTGCTTTTTACACTCTATTTCCTTTCCTTTTCCCTATCTGTCCCTTTCTATCCTTTTCTTGCCTGCCAAGGTGCTCACTCTAAATTGGGTTCAAAGATACTAACTTCCTAGTATAAAGCTAAAAGTTACCTGTTAGTTTAGCGACCAAATAAATCGCCAATTCTCCCCAGTTCAGCCAGGCTAAAATATCAATCGAAAATCCCAATCATTTTTCTAATCTTTAGTCACATCTATAAATTCAATTAACTTAATCAGTTTATGTCGTTTTAATAGTTTTCGCAGAACAGTAATAATCCTCGCATCTAACAAGGAGAGCTGTTGTGAGCACAATTCTAAGAAAACTTACACCGCACAAATTCGTTGCTAAACCAGCGCAATCGGTTTGCAACTATGCAAATAACTATTATGGCGACCAAGTTTGTGTCGCTCAGAAAAACCCGACCACTAAAACTCGTATTTCAGGAGCAGCATAAATGAAACGATCGTTTACCCGTAGTATTATAAGTTGTGTAACCGTAGGCATGTTAAGCATGAGCTTAAGTGCTCAAGCGGATACCCTTACTCGTCAAAATGGCGCACCAGTTGGAGACAACCAAAACTCTCAAACTGCTGGCCCATGGGGCCCTGTGCTTTTACAAGACTCTCACCTAATTGAAAAGCTAGCGGCGTTTGACCGTGAGCGTATTCCAGAGCGTGTGGTTCACGCCCGTGGTGTTGGTGTTCATGGTTACTATGAAAACTACGAAGATTTATCTGACGATACGGTAGCTGCACCTTTCCAAGGTGAAGGTAAAAAAACTGAAGTATTCGTGCGCTTTTCATCAGTAGTACACGGCCACCTTTCGCCTGAAACGCTTCGTGATCCTCGTGGTTTCGCCGTTAAATTTTACACTGAACAAGGCAACTGGGATTTAGTCGGTAACAACTTCCCTGTATTCTTTATCCGTGACGCAATTAAATTCCCAGATATGGTTCACGCTTTTAAACCATCTCCGGTAACGAACAAGCAAGATGCTAAGCGTGTATTCGACTTCTTCTCGCATGTTCCAGAATCTACTCACACGCTAACTATGTTGTTCTCTGACTATGGTACGCCTGCAAGCTACTTAAATATGGATGGTTCAGGTGTTCACGCTTTCAAATTTGTTGATGATGAAGGCAATGTGAAGTACGTGAAATTTACGTGGAAAGCGAACCAACCTATCAAGAACTTCACTGCTGAAGAAGCAATGAAACAACAAGGTATGGATTTCCAGCCACACACCACTGACGTTTACACTCGCATTGGTGAGAAAGGCGAAACAGCTTCATGGGATTTGTACTTGCAAGAACTTGAGCCTGAGCAATTAGACGACTTTGACTTCAACCCGTTAGATACTACTAAGATCTGGCCTGAGAAGTTAGTGTCTTCACGTAAAATTGGTCGTTTGGTGTTAAACCGTGTACCTGACAACTTCTTTGAAGAAACTGAACAAGCTGCATTTGCTCCAAGTAACCTAATTCCTGGTATCGAGCCTTCAGAAGACAGAATGCTACAAGGTCGTTTGTTCTCTTATGCTGATACACAGCGCTACCGTTTAGGTGTTAACGCTTACCGTATTCCGGTAAATGCACCTAAAAATGTTGAGATTAACAACCACGAGCAACATGGCCAGCTTCGTACTACATCAACTAACCGTGATGTTAACTACCAGCCTAGCCGTCGCTTAGACTTGAATGAAGATCCAGCATACCGTTACTCAAGCAAGCCGCTTGCAGGTATGACACAGCAAATTCCTTTCTACAAGGAACAGAACTTTAAACAAGCCGGTGAGTTCTACCGCAACCTTGATAAGCAAGGTCGTAAGAACTTAATCAACAACATGGGTGGTGCATTAGCATCGGTACCTGAAGAAGAGATCCGCGTTATCATCAGTGCTTTCATGTACAACGCAGATAAAGAATATGGTACTGGCGTTGCTAAGCTAGCCAAGGTTTCTATTTCGCAAGTACGTGCAGAAGCAAAAGCTTTAATGGACGAGCAAGCAGGCCGTGCTGCTAAAGCTAAGAAAGTAGCGGAAAGCTTAACTGCCCTTATGCAATAAGTAATACCCACTATCAACTCGCCCTACCTATTTAGGTAGGGCAGTTATAGTTATTAAAGACTTCATCTGAATAACCCAATTTACCTAGTAGCCTTTTTTCATATCAACTACTCGTATCTATCATTACCAACGCCAACAATAGGAGACCCACAATGCACATCGTTAAACGCACACTATTGGTTTTTACTTTACTGCTGAGTGTGAGCCTATGCCATGCACAAACCAGTGTTGATGACCTTAAAGCACGCTATTTCGATGCAGCCCGCGAGGGAAATGTTGCATTGCTTCAAGCCTTTTATCAGGCGGGTCTTGATGGGAACGTAGCTGATGATAAAGGTTATACCGCCCTTATTTTAGCGGCTTATCATGGTCATAATGATGCGGTTTCTTATTTACTTGGCAAAGAAAATATTAATGCCTGCCAAGAAGATAATAAGGGTAATACTGCGTTAATGGGCGCTATCTTCAAAGGGCATTTAGGTGTAGCTAGAAAGCTCATGTTTGCCGAGTGCAATATTGATGAAACTAACTCTCAGGGGCAAACCGCACTAATGTTTGCTAGCTTGTTCGACAGACAGTCTTTAGTGAGTGAGCTAATTGAAAAAGGCGCTAACCCGCAACATAAAGACCTAGCAGGCAACTCAGTAGCCGACATTGCATTGTCGCAAGGCAATTACAATTTGGCGAAAATGCTGAACGAGTCAAACGTTAATCGGTGATACCTCTCGGTTTACATTATCAATGATAGAAATGGGGCGCTTGCCCCTTTTTCCATTAACACCTCAAAAACGTTTAGCTAAAATATTGAGTCTCCACTATAGATTGTCATTTTATTTAATTACTCTTATGCCTATTGAGCTAGATAGAGTGAATTGGTCTATCTTCAAGTAGTATGTCTAGTTCCCAGCGCGCAGTGTAAATGAAATACCTAAGGGGATCTCATGAATGAAGTTTGACTCTATAAAATCTAGGCTAGTTTTAATGACACTAATTTGTGTTGTTGGAATGGGAATGCTGGTGGTCAGTCAGCATTATTTTACGCAGCGGCTCATTGAATTGAATCAGCAAAGGAATTTGTTGCTTCGCATGGGACAAGATTTACTGCAAATGCGACGCCACGAAAAAGACTTTCTGATGCGCCATCAGCACGAGTACTTTCAGCTATTTATTGAGCGCTCTGAGAGCTTTAGCACTCGGCTTAATCTGCTTACACCCTTAATTAGCGATTACGATATGCCTACGTCGCAATTAGGAAACTTAGCCGAAGGAGTACATAAATACCAACAACTTTTCCAACAAGTGGTTACGTTACAAACCGAAATAGGGCTGACGCCAGCGTCTGGTTTGTTAGAACGGATGATTGAGACTGAGGGAGCATTGCTCAGTCAGTCGTATTTTGATGTTGGGTCAAGTGCGCTCATTCAACTTGATGGCGCAAGGTTGGCCATTCGCGATTTTCAGCTAACCCATAATAATTATTACGCAACCCTTGCCGTTCAAAATATAGAGCGGCTGGCACAGGCGCGGAGTACGGTTAAGTCTGAACAGGTAGATGAACTGCTTAATGTATATAAAGAAGCTGTTGGGGCACTTGCTATTGCGCATCAAACATTAGGCCTTACTCATAATGAAGGTTTGGTAGGGCGCTTTCGGCGTCAAGCACACAGTGTCGAGCAGCAGCTCATGTTAATCGACCAAGCTCTACAGCCTATTATTGAAAACCAAGAGCAAAAAGTAAAAATTTACAGTATTAGTATTGCGGTGCTTACCTCGGTGCTTTTAATTTTAATTCTAGTGAAGAGCTTCGCCACATTTCACCGCGCTTTTTCTAATTTCGTTATGTTCTTCTATCGCTGTAAGCGCCAATATCAGCGAATGGATCCGAGGAAACTCGGTTTTGCTGAGTTCAAATCGTTGGCTGAACTTGCCAATGAAATGGTAGAGTCTCGTCAAGCAATTGAAGAACGACTCGCTGTTGTGGAAGCAGAATTAGCACAAAAGCAGAGAAAACCAGAGACAAGTTGAAGGTAGGTGAACGTAGATATGCAATTTAACAAATTAGGCGGTAGCGACTTATCGGTATCGGATATTTGCCTTGGCACCATGACATGGGGCATTCAAAATACTCAGCAAGACGCCGATGAGCAACTCGCCATGGCAATTGAGCATGGTGTGAACTTCATCGATACCGCCGAAATGTACCCTGTACCGCCGAACGATAAAACTTATGGCGATACCGAACGGATTTTAGGTAACTGGCTAGCGAGAAATCAATCATCACGTGACTCGCTTGTTATAATGACAAAAGTTGCCGGAAGTGGCTTGAGTTATATAAGAGAAGGCGGGCCTATTACCGCCAGCGCCGTTGAGACGGCACTGAATGATTCGCTTAGCCGTTTAAATACCGACTACGTTGATGTCTACCAGTTACATTGGCCAAACCGCGTTACCCCGCATTTTGGAAAGCATTGGCCTGATCGCACAAACCCTACAAAAATCGATAAACAGCAAGAAATCGATGGCATGCGAGATATTTTAACCGGTATCAAACAAGCACTTGATACTGGAAAAATTCGCCATTGGGGGCTATCTGATGACACCCCTTGGGGTATCCACACGTTTTTAACGCTGTGCAAAGAAATGAATATTCCTTTACCGGTCTCCATTCAAAACGAATTCAGTTTGCTGCATTTAAAAGATTGGCCGTACCTTATTGAAATGTGCGCGCTTGAGAACATTGCCTATCTACCGTGGTCGCCGCTAGCTACAGGTATGCTAAGTGGTAAGTACATGAACGGAGATAGACCCAAAGGTTCTAGATGGACACTGGTTCAGCGCCAAGGGTTATTCAGAGACAAAGAGCCCGCTCGTGAAGCCACTGCTCGTTATGTTGAAATTGCCAAGCGAGCAAAGATTACTCCGTCGCAATTGGCTTTAGCATGGTGTAAACAAGTGCCAGGTGTTACTTCTACCATTATTGGCGCTACTACCACCAATCAGTTGGCTGAAAACTTATCTGCGTTTTCACTTAACCTTGATGAAAGCACACTGAAGCAAATAGGCGAGGTGGTTCGCCGTCACCCGTTAGGATATTAGCTATAAAAGGTGCAAACGTTAGAGCAAGAGTTTTTGATGTTGAGGGTCAAGTCATAACGACTTGGTGCCAACCTTAAACACAGACTGTCTTGCCCGAGAATTGCAGTAAGGTTTTAAATTGCGGTGATTTTATACTCTAGACTTTGGTCATTTATCTGTCACAACTTCGTCATAGTATGAATTCACTGTTATTTATTGACTGTCATTTTCTATGTCTCTATCAGATTCGCCTCTTGTTTGTGAAACCGAAACCCAGCATGGTAACTGGCGCCGTTGGCTACTGCTTATCGGCCTAGTGTATTTAATGTTATTGGCCGTTAGCATGATAGGAAGCGGCTTCAAACTTGCCGCAGGCGATCAAGCTAAAACGCTGTTCACTTTTGCTAGTAACCCCATTATGGGGTTAATTATTGGCATGGTAGCTACCGCGCTCATTCAATCTTCAAGTACGGTGACTTCCATTATTGTTGGTATGGTAGCGGGTGGTTTACCTATCACCATTGCCGTGCCCATGATGATGGGAGCTAACATTGGCACCAGTATCACGAATACACTAGTTAGCCTTGGGCATGTCGCCAGAAAAGATGAATTTCAACGAGCATTTAACGCCGCCACTATTCACGATTTCTTTAACGTGATGTCAGTGTTTATATTCCTGCCTCTTGAAATGGCGTTTGGCATTCTAGAGCATACCAGCGCCTTTGTAGTGTCTATGCTAAATGCAGGTGGCACGATGGGGGTTGATGGTTTTAACCCTATTAAGGCGCTAACCCAACCTGCGCTTAATGTCGTAACAGGCATGGTAAGCGGTTTACCTTCGGTATATCCGGGTATCGCCAAAATCATCCTTGGTATTGGGCTTATTGTTACTTCAATTACTTACATGGGGAAAATTATGAAATCTCTCATGGTGGGTAAGGCAAAAGATATTTTGCACAAAAGTATCGGGAAGGGGCCTATTTCGGGAATTTCATCAGGTGCGCTAATGACAGTGTTAGTGCAGTCTTCCTCTACCACCACCTCGCTGGTGGTTCCTTTAGTAGGTAGTGGAATTTTAAAGGCAAAAGATATCTATCCGTTTACCCTTGGCGCGAATATTGGCACTTGTATTACTGCGCTAATCGCAGCACTTGGTGTGGTGGGGGTGAATGCAGGGGTTGCGTTACAAATTGCCATGGTACACCTACTGTATAACGTTTTTAGTGTGGCGCTAATTTACGGTACGCCTATGTTACGCGACATTCCGTTAGATTTGTCTTACAAGCTGTCGGTCATTGTGGCCGAGAAAAAGTTTTACGGGGTCGCTTATATTGGCGGGTTATTTTTCTGTATGCCGCTAGGTATTATTTTTATATCAGTGTAGGTATTTCCACCGCTGTTACAGCAGTAAGCTAAGGCAGGTACTTACTTTGCACCTGCCTTATGTCGTTTTAAAGTTTATAGCCTTAAAATGTGGAGTGCTAGAACGTTGTTATGTCGGCGCTACTTTGCCCAAATACAAACATATTGCGCTTCCCACATTGCGCCATATGGTTGCTAGAGGCATAAGGCGTACCGGACTGTGTTACGTCACTTTCCCATCCTTGTCCATTTTTAATATACGCTTTTAGTTCGAACCAACCGTTTACGGTTTTACTGCAATCCATTTGAACATCTAGCATCCAATAATGGTCTCCCCACACGTTCAACGGGGTCTCTCCAAAGCCATCATTAGCCACGGTTTTCAAGTCGCCCCACGTTGCGGGCCAATTATTTGTAGTCCAATCAAGTGCGCTGCCTTGTGCTTCACTACTCTGGCTGGCTTCAGCGCCGTACCAATCAAGGTAATTGTCGTTGGCTTTCCACGGTGCCGTTGTGGTATTGCGCATATTATTGTGGATGATGGGAATGGCACACGCGTAGTTACTCGTTGTACAAGAGCGTCCTAAATTAGATGCCGCATAAGCGTGATCTATTCCGCCTCGAATAAACATGTCTTGCCCACTTTCGGTGCTGGCTTGGACGAAAATAATAGTGCGCTGCCAATCTGCATCGGTTTCATATGTAGTTAGCATTGCCCCTTGATGAATGGCAATGGCTTCCCATGAAGCAATGTTTACGGCAACAGATCCATTGGCCTCAATAGAAACTACATCTCCGCTACATTGGGTTTTGGCGGCATTAATGTTACCTGTTAATACATTGCAATATTGGCCTGGTGCCATGGAGGTGGTTAGCGTGGTATTCATGACATAGCTTTCTTTATTGATTGCTACAAACCCACTGTTAGCTCGACCGAAGGCGATTTGGTTGCCGCCATTGCTCCACCAGTCGGTTACAGCGAAATTATCTGAAGTGTGGTCTCTAAAATCAACGCCGCCTGAAATATACGACCAACGATGTTCACATTTCCAGTTATCACCAAAACATTCAAGTGTTCCGTTGTTGTGCACGGACACTGAAGGGGCGCCTGCATCGGTGTCGCCGTGGAAGTCGTAACTTGACATAACTTTGGGGTAACCATATGGCCATGCCAGCATGAAGACATTCGCTAGGTCGTACAAACGTCCATCTTCAAAGGTGATTACATTGCCGCCTCCACCATGGCCTCGTTGATTATCATGATTATCGACGAAAACCACGGCTTTATAGCTTGGCATAAAGCCCCACGCTTCACCGAAGTTACTTAGCCAAGCAAGTGAGCCATTACGAAATACGTTGCCAATTTCCACCGAGTATTTAAATTCTGTGACTAGGCCATTTGAGAAATATTCATCAGCGCCAATGGCCTCACCGCCCTGATCTATAACTTCTTGAAACACAAGTGGGGAGCCGTTGACCTGATTGATTATGCTGGATATATCTACCGCTGGCATATGTTTGGAGGCATCTAGTCTAAAACCTGCTACCCCAATATTTACCAGATCATTAAGGTAGTTTGCCAGGGTACTTTGTACGTAACTAGACTCGGTTTTCAAATCGGCTAAACCGACTAGTTCACAGTTTTGAACTTGCCATCGGTCACCATAATCATCAACCGAGCAAGTGTCATGGAAATCTTGCGGCGAATATATTGGATAATTTTTATTCCCAAAAGTATTGCCGTTTGTACCCGTGCCTGACCCAGCGGCCATATGGTTAATTACTGCATCTACGTAGATATCTACACCCACAGCGTTGCAACGCTGCACCATATTGGTAAAGTCTGCGCGAGTTCCACCGCGACTTTCTAAATCGTAGCTAACAGGCTGGTAGCGTGCCCACCACTGAGGAACAGTAATATGCTCATTCGGCGGAGAAACCTGCACGGCGGCAAAACCATTTTGGCTTAAATAGGTTTCACATTCGGTTGCTATATCCTGCCAATCCCATTCGAATAAGTGCACAAATGTGGAGGGCTGCGAATGCGCAATGGGGGAGGCTATACCACAGCCTAGTAGGGTGGCGACTGCACTGGAAGCCAACAATTTACGTTTAATCATTATAGTGTCCTAGTGGTGTTATTTAACGGCATGAAGAAAACTTATTAGACACTAGGATGTAAATTAAATGTAAACAATGTGAATACGTATGCAGGTAGATAAGAATAAAAAGGGCGCCGAAAAAGGCGCCCGTAGTCATTACTGCTAAGTATCAGATTAAAAAGCGTATTTCGCAGAAACCTGTAGACGGTTCATGTCACCTTCTAACCCTTCTTCAATTTCGCGATGTGCAAACGCATACTCAGCGCCAAAAGTTAGGGCTTTTGTGGGTGAGTAAAGAAGGTTAGCCCGTGCGCTGTAACTGCTTTGGGTCACACTAAGGCCGGTGAGAGCAGTGTCGTTATCAATATCCAATGCTGAAAACATGAAGCTGCTTCGCATTTTGTCGTTCCAAAGGTGACGATAGGCGATAGCATAACCCGTTGAGTCTATAGCTTCCAAATCGCCATCGGCTGTAATGACTGCGCCATTTGCGGCATTCAATGCGGTGTATCTACCCATTCCTTGGCCTGTATTCACCATAAAGCGAATATCATCGCCGCTCGACAGTTTGTATTTTCCTGACAGGGCAACGCCGTAACTAGTTTCATCGGCGTCAATACCACTGCCGTCATCGTATGAAAGTTGACGCACTAAACCTGCTATTTTTACGTAGCCCCAATCTTGCTTGGCGGTGTAAGCGGCAACGAAATCTGGAACGGCGTTATCATCTGCCACAATACGCCCGCCACCACCGTTAGGTGTAACCGTAGTTTCAGGGTTTTCTAACGCTAATTGTAAACCGCCGTTGGTGTATCGCACCATGACTTGCCTACCGAATGTAATACCATCTGTCGTACCAATGAAATCAAGAGATTCCGGTAGGGAACCCACGTCCATAAATGTGGTCCATGTTTGACCTACTAACCATTCTTTATACTGAATGTAAGCGTGGCGAACACGGGGTGTGTAAGAGTTACTAATACGTTCATCACCACCGCTAGTGACGATAAAGTCTAATTCTAATACGCCTTTGATTTCGTCACCTTCTGCTGTTGGTGTGTTGGTGCTAAATCTAAAACGGGACTGACGAATATGTGCATCGAACTGGGTGCCTTCATCGCCGCCTGAAACCGGAGTCAGCGAGGGTATGTAAAAATCTCGACCAATACTACCGGAACCTAGTGTGCCCTCAGAGTAGTTGCTCACCATAGCGTCAGCTTTTATGTAGCCGGTAAATTTAACGCTGGTATCGCCTAAGTCAGCGGCGCTAACGAGAGTGGCGTTAGACGCTGCAAGTGCCAACGATGTGGCTAGCACTGAGTTTTTTATTATGGCTTTCATTATATTTGCCCTAAAGTGTGGTTAAATAAATGTAAATTCAAAGTTAACTTCTATAGATTTGCCGACCTTGATAAAAATTGAAATAAGCTAATGGTCGCATACGACTATAGTCGTAATTGGTGAGTAGTCGAATTCCTAGGACTAAAGTCCATAAACCGTAAGACCAAAGTCGCATTTTTACTTTATAGTCTAATCATTACAGTGTTTAGTATATAAAAGCATTTCACATTATTGATATTGGAGGCAATTTTTTATGACTGCCAGTAAGATTTTTTCTGTTCCTGACGCGATTAAAAGTACGACCCATTTAACGGATGCTCAGTACGCTGAGATGTATGCTAATTCTGTAGCACACCCTGAAGCATTTTGGGCTGAACATGCAAACTTACTTGAATGGTTTAAAAAGCCGACCAAAGTGAAGAACACCCATTTTGGTGACAATGATGTTTCGATAAAATGGTTTGAAGACGGCGAGTTAAATGCCAGTTACAACTGTATTGACCGCCACCTAGCAGACAACGCTGGTAAAGTGGCCATTCACTGGGAAGGTGACTCTCCTGACCAAAGCCAAGATATTACGTTTCAAGAAGTGCATGATGAAGTCTGTAAATTAGCTAACGCACTTAAATCTCTTGGTGTGACTAAAGGTGACAGGGTCGCTATTTATATGCCAATGGTCCCCGACGCTGCTTACGCTATGCTGGCGTGCGCCCGCATTGGTGCTATCCACTCTGTTATTTTTGGTGGCTTTTCGCCGAACGCGATTGCCGATCGTATTAACGATAGCGATGCTAAGGTGATTATTACCGCAGATGAAGGCCGCCGAGCGGGTCGTTCTGTACCTTTAAAAGCCAATGTAGATAAGGCATTGGCGAAAGGTGCCTGCCCATCAATTACTCACGTTATTGTAAAGAAAGTCACTGGCGAAGATGTGGCTTGGAACGAAAGTCACGATGTATGGTGGGATGAGCTTGTTGCAGATTGCTCTACTGAATGTGAGCCTGAAGTGATGAACGCGGAAGACCCACTCTTTATCTTGTATACATCAGGCTCAACGGGCACACCCAAGGGGGTAGTGCATACTACGGGCGGTTATTTGCTTTATACCGCCATGACATTTAAATACGCCTTTGATTACCAAGAAAATGATATTTACTGGTGTACTGCCGATGTAGGTTGGATCACTGGGCACAGTTATATGGTGTATGGACCTATGATTACCGGTGCATCTCAAGTGTTTTTCGAAGGTGTTCCTACCTATCCTGATGTGCGTCGTATCGCGCAGGTAGTAGAAAAATACAAAGTAAATAGCCTTTATACCGCACCAACCGCCATTCGTGCCTTAATGGCTCACGGGGACAAACCTGCCGAGGGCTGTGACCTATCATCGCTTCGATTACTTGGTACAGTAGGTGAACCCATTAATCCTGAAGCGTGGGAATGGTATCACCGCGTAATCGGCCAAAGCCGTTGCCCTATTATGGATACATGGTGGCAGACCGAAACCGGTGGTCATATGATAACGCCATTACCAGGGGCGACGGCACTTAAGCCAGGGTCTGCTACGCGGCCATTCTTTGGTATTCAGCCAGCACTGTTTGATGCTGAAGGCAACGAACTAGAGGGCGCAGCGGAAGGTAACCTGGTAATTAAAGATAGTTGGCCAAGCCAAGCTAGAACCGTGTATGGCGATCATCAACGCTTTATCAGTACCTACTTTAGCGCTTACAAAGGTGTATACTTCACCGGTGATGGTGCAAGACGTGATGAAGATGGTTACTACTGGATTACAGGGCGTGTTGATGACGTGTTAAATGTATCTGGTCACCGTTTAGGTACTGCTGAAATTGAGAGCGCATTAGTGGCGCATCCCAAAGTTGCTGAAGCTGCCGTGGTAGGCTTCCCTCATGATATTAAAGGGCAGGGTATTTACGTTTATGTTACCCCAATCGACGGCGTTGCCGTTGATGATGCGCTAACCACAGAGCTTAAAAACTGGGTTAGACAAGAGCTTAGCCCCATTGCGACACCAGATAAAATACAGTGGTCGGCTGGTCTACCTAAAACCCGTTCTGGTAAAATTATGCGTCGCATTTTGCGTAAAATTGCTGCGAACGAACATGAGCAACTTGGTGATATATCTACGTTGGCGGATCCGTCAGTTGTTGATACACTCATTAAGGAGCGATTAAACAAATCATAAAGGATAATGCAATGACAACCCTGTTAATTGCCGATGATCATCCGTTGTATCGGGATGCCTTAAGAGGCGCTTTGTCATTGTCTTTACCAGCGCTGACGTTATCAGAAGCTGGTGATTTAACATCGACAGTCGATATTCTCAATCGAGAGGATATCGACTTGTTGCTGCTTGATTTACACATGCCTGGTAGCAATGACCTTTTCGGATTAATTCATATTCGCAAATTGTTTCCTGATGTACCCGTAGCGGTGGTATCTGGAACGGAAGATACCCAACTTATATCAAAAATCATGAGTGCTGGTGCATTGGGGTTCATCCCTAAAACTGCTAGCTCGGGTGATATTGCTAATGCGGTGCAAGCCATTTTGGATGGTGACGTATGGCTACCACCTAACTTAAGCGACAGTGTTGATGAGATTGATGAAGCGTTTTCAGAACTTGTGGATCATGTGGCTTCCCTCACACCTTCACAGTACAAAGTACTGTGCTTTATGCGAGATGGATTGCTCAACAAGCAGATTGGTTATAATTTGGATATTGCTGAAGCCACGGTGAAAGCCCACGTTACTGCTATTTTTAAGAAGCTTGGCATTAATAACCGCACACAAGCGGTATTGATCGCATCTCAACTAGAGTTAGAGCCGCCCGCTACAAGTGATCACTAGTCTTTTCTAGTGGAGCCTTAGTTTGCTCGTTATACGCCTTGATTTGAAAGTAAGAAAGATAATGATCCAGCGCAGCCTTACTCTGTTCACTTAGCAGAGGATTCTCGATTTCAATTACACTTCGGCCTCGCATGAGTGCCATACTCTCTTGATAAACCGGCTGAGCCTTTAGGGTCTTTTGAAATTCACCAGAAGCAAGCAAAATAGTCAGACCTTCACTAATTCGGTTAGCTAAGGCTTCCTGATCTGATGCCACAAAGTAAAACAAAGGACTGTCGTAAGACACCAACAGGTGTGGCTCAATTTTCAATGTGCTGTCAGGTTGCTTGTCCAATTCATATTGTATTTCCATGACGCTGCGCGGAAACATATCAGCAAAGCCTTCAGCCACGATCCGAAATGATGCTTGATAGGTGGTTTCAAGTACGGGAATGTTATTGTGACGAAATATACGGGTGTCAGGCCAGTCGTAGCCCTGTACCGCGCGCATAGATTTTAGGCTCTCAAGCGTTAACGGGGCATCGAAGCGATTATCCTTGGCGCGGATAAGCATAATGCGCTTACCAAAAAAACCACCCATGATAGGAATGCGTATTGCGCGATGTTGCTTTTCTCTGTCGATAGAAGACACGCTCCACGTTATGTCTAACATATCGTGCTCTAAGCTTCTTAATTGGCGCTCTTGCGCGACTTCCTGTTCGCTAACCTGTAATTCAAAGCTGCCATATTTATCTTCAGTTACTGCCAATGCTTTGGACAGTAATGTTTTGGCGTAGGCGTAAACAGGATCTCTACCAGGATGAATATTGGGAAGGCGAAGGCGACGATGGGGCAAAGCCGCTTTAGTGTCCTTTTCTAGAGCAGGCGAGTCAGTGCTCTCGCCTGCAAAGCACAGTGGAGTGAATAAGCCACTTAGTAGTATATAAGCTGACGAGAGTAATATTCGACTGGTCATATGTCCTATCATTGTATCGACTATCAATCCTTCCCTGTAAGTAAAAAGTCGTGCTCAGGATCAACCAAAAAATGGCCGCTCATGGCCTCTCTGCCAAGCAACATAAGATACGTCATTTCAGAGCGGTCGGTTAAGGTCAATTGAATATCCCATTGCACACTATCCATTATTATAGGCGTTACTATCACATAACGCTTCTCTCTTGTGGCCGTTGAGCTTTTGACACGCTTTTTTGCTTCAACTTTTACTTCTCTTCTAACCACTCTATCAACATTATGAATATCAGGATGAATGTCGAAGCGAATCCATAATTCATCGTCTACCTCAAACTCTTCAATATTATCTACATGCAATGAAGAGGTTGCTGCGCCGGTATCAACCCGAACATTTAAATCAGTGATGGTAAATGCGGGAAGGTCACATAATTCCACCGCACCCACTATTTTTTTATTTTTCATGTGTTCGCCTTCAATCAAGTATTATCCGTTTCACCTGGTAGCAGGTTGTCTTGCAATAACTCTACATGCTCTGCCACTGTATCGGGTTGTGAGAAATAGGCAATGTGATAGACCGCTTCTCCTTCTTGCGTCAGAGGTATGTTTTGTTTACCTACCACTACCCCCTCAGCTGGGCTTTCAATACTGGCCAAATATCCACCGAACGGATCAGCAATGGTCGCCAGTTTATCCCCTTTGTTCACGTGATCGCCCAACTGGGCTAAATGGGTAACAAAGCCACTTTCTGTAGCGCGTATCCAGCCACTCTGACGGGCAATAAATCGCTCAATACTGTGCCCCTTACTACGACTCTTATTCAACATGCCCAAATGGCGCATAGTATTAATGATACCGCGAAGCCCTGCGCGAATGGAGAATTCATCGTACCTTAAGGCCTGACCTGCTTCGTAAAGCAAAATTTTAACACCACTTTCACTGGCGGTTTCACGTAATGAACCTTCACGTAGCTCAGCATTTAGCAACACAGGTACACCAAATGCTTTGGCCATCTCAAGGACTTCGGGATCGTCTAAGTCAGCGCGAATTTGCGGCAAATTACTACGATGGATTGCACCGGTATGAAGATCTATTCCTACATCACACTTTTGCACAATTTCCTTCAAAAACAGGTTGGCCAATCGACCTGCAAGTGAGCCTTTCTTGCTACCGGGAAAACTGCGGTTGAGATCGCGCCGGTCGGGCAAATAGCGAGACTGGTTCAACACCCCATATACGTTCACCATTGGCACCGCGATAAGCGTACCTCTAAGCCGTTGAATGGCCCGAGAGCGAATGAGCCTGCCGACAATCTCAATGCCATTAAGCTCATCACCGTGAATAGCGGCACTCACAAACATAGTAGGGCCAGGGCGTTTACCTCGGGTAACATAAACGGGAATGCTCATGTTTGTCGCGGTGTATAAAGGGGGCATCTCCAGCTCAATTTTAACCGATTCGCCTGGTGCAATACTCTGCCCCCCAATGACTAAATTTTCTACTGCCACTTAGCCTTTACCTCGCGTCTTTGTTTTGTGCGGCTCTGCACTTTTTTCAATAAATTCAATGATCATACCGGCAACATCTTTATTGGTGGCTTTTTCAATACCTTCCAAACCAGGTGATGAATTTACTTCCATAACCACAGGCCCGTTGTTTGACCGTAAAATATCTACACCACAGCAATTTAAGCCCATAGTCTTGGCTGCATCTACAGCAGTTTTGCGTTCAGCAGGGCTCAACCTTACCAAGCTCGCTTGACCGCCTCTATGAAGGTTAGATCGAAACTCCCCTGGTGCAGCTTGACGTTTCATTGCAGCAACAACTTTACCGCCTACAACAAAGCAGCGGATGTCGCAGCCTCCAGCCTCTTTAATAAATTCTTGTACCAAGATGCTGGCATTTAAACCCATAAAGGCTTCGATAATTGATTCTGCCGCTTTATGAGTATCGGCTAATACCACGCCAATGCCTTGTGTGCCTTCAAGCAATTTAATGACCACAGGCGCACCGCCCACGGTTTTTATCACGTCTTCTATTTTGTCTGGGTGGTGGGCAAAGCCAGTACGTGGCATGCCAATGCCCTTGCGTGATAGCAACTGTAAAGAGCGCAGCTTATCCCTAGATCGGCTAATGGCTACAGATTCATTAACGCTGTAGGTGCCCATCATTTCGAATTGTCGTACAACCGAGGTGCCGTAAAAGGTAACAGAAGCCCCAATGCGTGGAATAACCGCATCGTAATAAGGAAGTCTCTTACCTTTGTAACGCACCGATGGACGAGAACTGGTGATATCCATATAGCAATGCATGGTATCGATAACATCTACTTCGTGCCCGCGAGCACGTCCAGCCTCTACTAAGCGAGAAGTTGAATAGAGACGAGGGTTCCGGGATAAAATCGCTATGCGCATCGTAAATTGCCTGTGGTTATAAAGTGTATTTAAAAATGAATGCTGCTTAATCATTAGCACCTTTTTAGGTACATAGCCAGATTAGTCGGATGGCAGCAAATTGGCGCGCATGATAAAGCACCTTTTATTAATGGTCTTACGAATTATTATTGTGGTGGCGACAGTAATATCTGGATGAACTCAAAAACGTAACGCGATAGCATGGGGTAACATGAGGATATAATGAGTTTTTTACTATGATGCAGTGGTGGCAAGAGGTATTGGTATGGCTAACGGCCTACCAATCAAATCTTATTTGGAGTGGGTTGGTTTTACTGTTTTATTTGGCAGCTTCAAGAAAAATCCTACCCAAACTTGAAACCAATATCGAGAAAACCAAATTAAAGTCTACCAGTGCAATTAAGGGGTTATTTGCCGCTAGGGTTATAGTTGCCACGGTATCGTTAGCTTTATTGCTTCTTGCGTGGGGAATAGACTTTTCTGGCCTATTGGTATTATCAACCTCCATTATCACGGTAACTGGGGTAGCGCTTTTCGCCAGTTGGTCATTAATAAGCAATATTACCGCTTACTTCATACTGTTGACGAACGTTGCATATCGCCGAGGGAATTTTATTCGTATTCTTGATGGTGATAATTTTATAGAGGGTTATATTGCCGACTTGGGGCCATTTAGCACGCGCTTGGTGACTTCTGAACGCGAAACTCTTATGTACCCCAACAACCTCATTTTAACTCGTCCTGTGCTTATTAACCCCAAATCAGCTTGGGGCACCATGGGTAAAGTAACCCCAACAACGACGGCGGGTAAAATGGAAGAAAAAACTGATAAGCCGACGAAAAAGAGCAGGGTGAAAAGCGACCCCCTAGTTTAATCGCTATCGCTATAATGTGACTCGTGAATGTGGCGAGTCATACTTTGAAGTAGCGCTCTTAGTTTTGCTGGCTTTAACGGCTTAGATAGATAGTTAACCCCTTGCTCCTTACATTTAGCCACTAAATCTTCATCTGGCGTAGCTGTGATAAGCGCGGCGGGTAGTATGGCATCAAGTTGGAACCTAATCTTATCTATTAAGGCTAAGCCGTTTTGCGTTTCATCATGGCTTAATTGATAGTCCATCAATAATATCTGAGGCGATGTTTGCTCAATCAGGGCAAGGGCTTCATCCCACGACCCGGCTAACATCACCTTAACGCCCCAGCGAGCAAGCAACGTTTGCATTGCATCTAAGTTCTCCCGTTGGTCGTCTACACAAAGTACCTGTAATCCAGTGAAAGTTGTGTTTTTAGGCTTGGTTGTTGTACTTATTGAAGAACCGGGCTGGGCTTTTGGCAGGCTAAAAGTAAAGCAACTGCCTTTTTGCAGTGAGGACGATACGGTTATATCGCTACCCAACTGCTGACTTAACCTACGTACCACACCTAGCCCCAAGCCAATACCATGTTCTGCACTTTGATTAATGCGATAGAAATCACTAAAAATGTTATCTTTTTTATCTTCCGAAATGCCAATTCCTGTGTCATAAACACGAAAAGAAACTGATGATTTGGTGGACTTTATAACAAGTAGAACTTTGCCTTTTTGTGTGTACTTCACAGCATTTGACAGTAAATTCTGCATAATTCTATACAAGTAGGTTTTGTCGGCCATTACCCAAAGTGGTTTCACCCATACCCGCAACGAAAGACCTTTTTCCTGTGCTCGCATTCTTATATCGTCAATAAGCGGGCTGAGCAGAGCTTGTACATCTACGGGCTCAATGTCTGGCTTCATTTCACCCTGATCAAGGCGTGATATATCTAAAAGCGTACCGATAAGTGCCTCACTTGAGGTTACCGAGTGGTGCAGCTTTTGAATGATTTCATGTACACCATTCGATAGCTCTTGTTCTTCTAACGCCGAAATATACAACTTGGCGGCGTTCAAAGGCTGAAGTACATCATGGCTGGCCAGTGCTAGGAAGCGAGTTTTACTGGCATTCGCATCTTCGGCGGCCTTTCTAGCCCGTATCAGTTCAGTTTCTGCTCCAGAGCGCCGCTCTATTTCAAGCCGTAGTTCGGCGTTGATGGTATGCACCTCTTCGGTACGCCTTTTTATTCTAGCTTCTAAGTCGATATTTGATTCTTCAAGGGCTTGTTGAATCTCAATGTGGTCGGTGATGTCATTAAAACTGGTCACAAAGCCGCCTCCTGGTAGGGGGTTGCCTACCATTTCAATTACACGGCCATCTTTTCGCTGACGTTTGAATCGGTGGGGGGTACCAGAGCGCAAATGTTCTAAGCGCTTTTCTACTTCCGCTTCTACATCCAGTTTGCCAAATTCCCCTTGTGATGCGTTGAAACGGATAAGTTTCTCTATGGGTATGCCCACTGCAAGAAAATCTTCAGGGTAGGTATAAAGTGCTGCGTATCGCTTATTCCAAGCCACTAAATTTAAGTGTTTATCGACTACGCTAATGCCTTGATCCATGTTTTCTAACGAGGTCAAAAGCGCGGTCATATTAAATTGCATGGCTTGTGTGGTGTCGTCGAAAAAGTTAATGACTTCCGTGAAGTCCATTTTCTTGCCACGCAGTGCGCTGTCTAACAATACTTTGGCGCTGGATGCACCTATAACACCGCCCAGCGCGCGCTCACAAAACGTAAGAAAGTCTTCATCGGGAGAAGCTTGGTGGTTCAACGTGCAGCTGTTGTGATGTTGATATTGCTCAATAAGCTGTTCGCATCGACCTGTACCCATGAAAGTCGATAGTAACGTAATGAGGTCAGATACCGTAACATTGCTATTTGGCCCTTTAATGACACTGTTTTTAACCACAGCAGGAGACACAAAAGCCTCGGCTTGAATTCTGTCGATAAGCCGGTGCGGGGCAAACCACGAGAAAATAATGTACATTACGGCATTCGCACCAAGGCTTATCATCGCGCCTTGGCTGATAAGTTCGTTATTGGCAAATTGTGATGTTTGCTTTCCTACCAGCGGAAATACTAACCACAATACCCAAAGTATTATTCCCACCAACAAGCCCGCGTAAACCCCATGGGCATGTGCGCGCTTCCAATATAATCCACCGAGGATCGCTGGCATTAATTGAATCACTAGTGAAAACGCAATAAGCCCAATTGAATGTAGCGAGCGGCTACTGGTCATCTGTTGATGGTACAAAAATGCCATTAGTAATATGAAGCCAATAACAATGCGTCTTATAAGGCGTATTTGCGCAGAGAAATCTCTTTTTTCAGAGTGATTGCCGCGAAACGCTAAGTAGCGAGGTAAAATAACGTCATTGGTTAACATGGTGCTTAGGGTTAGGGTTGCCACAATAATCATTGCAGTTGCAGCTGATAACCCCCCAACAAATACAATAACTTGTAGCAAGGCTGAACCAGAGAACATAGCCAGGGATAGTACGTAGGAGTCGGGCTCAACACTGGCACCAGCAAAAATGGCTTTACCCGCAATAGCAATAATGGGAATAACCGCAGAAATAATCGCGAGATAAAGCGGGAACAACCATCGGGCTGTTTTTAAGTGTGAAAGGCTCAGGTTATCAATGACTGCCACATGGAATTGGCGAGGCAGGCACACAATAGCAGCCGCGGCCATGATGGTCTGAGCAATGAAGTTGAACGAGCTAAATTGAGACAGTGCGGCAGTGTTTACAAAGGTCTCTAGAAAAGGGCCTGTTTCGGTTTGTCGCCACGCGCTGTAGCCCACAAATGCAACCAACACCAACGCCAATAACTTAATAGTGGATTCAAAGGCGATAGCGAGCATTAATCCTCTGCGGTACTCGGTTACATCGGCATGCTTAGTACCAAAATAAATCGCAAATATGGCAATAAATGTGGTGGCGGCAATCACGATGAAATTGCTATTAGGCTGTTGAGTTAACAACTGAAAAGTGGAGCCAATCGCTTTTAATTGCAACGCAATATACGGAATGGTAGCCAGCAGCGCGATAACGGTCACTAACAATGCGACGGTTTGGCGCTTGCCATAACGAGACGCAATAAAATCAGAAATTGTGGTGATATGTTGCTTTTTGCTAACTAGAGTTAGCTTATAAATAAATCGATACCCAAGCACATATACCAAAATTGGCCCTAACATAATGGGCAGGTAAATCCATGTGTCACGGCTGGCTTGCCCTACCATGCCAAAAAATGTCCACGCCGTGCAATATATGGCGAGTGCCAGTGAGTAGATGGCTGGGTGCGAAGTTAACGCTCGTGCTCGAGGCGAGTTCTTATCGCCCCAACTCGCCAAGGAAAAAAGTAAAAATAGATACAGTACCGCAAGCGTAACCCAACCGAACGTCATGAATTTCCTTTAACTTAAAGTTAACAAGTCTGTGTGCATTATAATCATTTCGACCATGGTCTACCTACGACCATGGTCTCATTTGGAATTTGAATGGTGAGGTCTAGAGTATACGTCGTGCTCCTAAATGCTTGACTTTTGCCACTCTAAGGCCTGTTCGGCCTAAACAAAAAAGCTTGGCAATAATGTTAGCAAAGCCGGGCGTTAGGAAAATGTAAAAATAAAACAATTGATTAACCTGACATGAGGACGGAACAATGGCATTTAGAAATGATGACGACAAAAAAGCATATTGGAAGGAGAATTTGTCTCTCCTTGCCAAGCTTTTGGTCGTTTGGTTTGCGGTGTCGTTTGGCGCCGGCATTTTGTTTGTCGACGTGCTAAACAACATCCACTTTTTTGGATTTAAATTGGGCTTCTGGTTTGCGCAACAAGGTTCCATTTATGTGTTCGTCGCTCTAATTTTTGTTTATATGTCAAAGATGAAGGCGATGGATAAACGTTATGGCGTAAACGAGGAGTAATACCATGGACGTTCAACTACTAACATTTATTATTGTAGGCGCAACATTTGCGCTATATATCGCCATAGCTGTATGGGCTAGAGCGGGTTCTACTAACGACTTCTACGTTGCTGGTGGCGGTGTACCTCCGGTGCTAAACGGTATGGCTACCGCCGCAGACTGGATGTCGGCAGCTTCATTTATTTCAATGGCCGGTCTTATTTCCTTTATGGGGTACGACGGCGCAGTTTACCTAATGGGATGGACTGGAGGCTATGTATTACTTGCCTTGTGTCTTGCACCCTACCTACGTAAATTCGGTAAATTTACTGTACCGGATTTTATTGGCGACCGCTACTATTCCCAAACCGCAAGAACCGTTGCTGTTTTCTGCGCCATCTTTGTTTGCTTTACCTATGTGGCAGGGCAAATGCGAGGCGTGGGCGTAGTATTTAGTCGTTTCTTAGAAGTCGATATCGTAACTGGTGTGGTGATTGGCATGGTTATCGTGTTTTTCTACACGGTATTAGGCGGCATGAAAGGGATTACCTATACCCAAGTTGCGCAGTTTTGCGTAATGATTTTTGCGTATATTGTTCCAGCAGTGTTTATCTCTATCATGGTGACGGGCCATATACTTCCGCAAACGGGGTTCGGCGCTACGCTCGCAGATGGGTCGGGGATGCATATATTACAGAAACTCGACAGCCTATCGGTGGAACTCGGGTTTCACGAGTATACCTCCGGGTCGAAAAGTACCATCGATGTGTTCTTTATTACGTTTGCATTGATGGTGGGTACGGCTGGATTACCTCACGTTATCGTTCGTTTCTTCACCGTACCTAAAGTGCATGATGCACGTAAGTCGGCTGGTTATGCACTTGCGTTTATCGCTATTTTGTATACCACTGCGCCGTCGCTTGCTGCATTTGCTCGAGTGAATATGATTGAAACCATTAACGGTCCTGAGCTAACTGGAACAAGTTACGCTGAAGCGCCGTCGTGGATCAAAAACTGGGAGCAAACTGGGCTTATTGAATTCAACGATAAGAACGGTGATGGGGTGATGTTTTACTCGGGTGATGAACGCAACGAAATGAAAGTTGACCGTGACATCATGGTATTGGCTAACCCAGAAATTGCGAACTTACCTGCATGGGTTATCGCATTGGTGGCTGCTGGTGGGGTAGCCGCAGCATTGTCTACATCAGCTGGCTTGCTGTTAGTTATTTCAACATCAGTTTCCCATGATTTGTTAAAACGAAACTTTATGCCCAATATCACCGATAAGTCCGAGCTGTTTTATGCACGGCTTGCGGCAGGGGTAGCCATTGTCATTGCAGGCTACTTTGGGATAAATCCACCGGGCTTTGTAGCACAGGTGGTCGCCTTCGCGTTCGGTCTGGCGGCATCCAGTTTCTTCCCTGCCATTATTATGGGTATCTTTAGTAAACGAATGAATGATAAAGGCGCGATTGCGGGCATGATTGCAGGTATTGCGTTCACCGCCGCCTATATTATTTACTTTAAGTTTGTGAACCCTGCTGCAAATGTACCGGAAAACTGGTGGTTTGGTATTTCCCCAGAAGGCATAGGTACCTTGGGTATGATGGTTAACTTCCTTGTTGCTTTCGTTGTCTTTAAGTCTACCGACGAAGCCCCGGAAGAAATCCAAGAGTTAGTAGAGAGCATTCGTTATCCGAAAGGAGCGGGCGAGGCATCTGCGCACTAACGATTAGAAGCTAATTGTCAAAACAAGACACTGACGCTCGGTAATTGGCCGAGCCTTTGTTAAACCAACTCGCTCAAGGAGGAAACTCTAAAAGGCGGGTTGGTTTTTATCGTTTCAGGAGCATTACGTATGACCGCTATTGCCCAGCAAGTCGCAGATTTTGTTGCTGCTTCTGCGCCCTTCGATACGCTTGATGTGGATGCATTAACTGATTTACTTACCTCGGCAGAATTGCTTTACGTAACAAAAGAAAACCTAAAAACCTTGATGGGACAATCTCGCCGAATTTATCTCATCCAAAGTGGTCAGTTTTCTGTAAGTGCAGGGCAAGAACCCCCCCGTTATGTTAGCGAAGGAGACTATTTTGGTTTTCAGCGTGTTTTGGACGGTAGCGACTATGCCATGGCGGTGATGGTAGAGAGCCCTGGATTAGTGTATAGCTTTGAAGAAGCACCATTCAAAGCCCTTCTTCAATACGATAGTATTAATACTTTTTTCAATGGCCTGCGACATGATGCGCTGCAAAATCAAGCCATTACAGAATCAAAATCTATGTGGTTGTACAAGCCACTTTATGATTTAACTGAAAATGCACCCATTGGCACCGATGTAAGTACGCCTATTCAACAAGCCGCTCAATTGATGACGGATAACCGGGTGTCATCCCTTTTAATTACTGAAGCAGGGCAGCTGGTTGGTATCGTTACCGACAGAGATTTACGTTCTAGAGTGGTTGCCGCTGGGGTTGATCTGACGACCCCTGTTAGCAGTGTTATGACCCCGTCGCCGGCGAATGTTGCCAGTAACCTAACGTTATTTGACGCCATGGCGTTAATGACCGAAAAAAACATTCATCATTTACCTATATTAGATAAAGACAGTCATAGCCCCGTAGGTATGGTGACGGCCAGTGATATTGTTCGCCATCAACGAGGTAGCGTACTATTTATCATTGGAGAACTGTCGAAAGCGAGCAATTTGTACGAATTAACACGTTTAGCGTGGCAGCTTCCGCATTACTTTTCTGCACATGCTAAACACGCAGGTGATTATGATATTGCGGGTAAAGTGCTTTCTCAAGCAACTGATATTATGACGCGAAAGCTCATTGGGTTCTTTCAGCAAGAACACGGTAAAGCCGGCATGATGTTTTCGTGGCTAGTATATGGCTCCCAAGCCAGAGAAGATCAGACAATGGGATCAGATCAAGACAATGCGCTGCTGTTAGCTGAATCGCCCACGCAAGTACAAGCCGACTACTTTGCCGCCATGGCGGAGTATGTCTGCAAGGGGTTAGGAAAGTGCGGTATTAAACTATGCAGTGGCAATATTATGGCAAGTAACCCCGAGCTTCGGTTATCGCTAGACCAAGCGGTTGAGCAAGCGCGGCAGTGGGTAAATGCACCCACCAAAGATGCCATTATGCACTTAAACATTTTTCTTGATGCACGCTGCGCTGCGGGTGATGTGGGGCTGTTTAAAACGCTACAGCGCAAACGAATGCCTTTGCTCAAACAAAGTTTATTTCTTGCGGCATTATCTCGTCATACAAATGAAGTCTCTGTGCCTCTTTCTATGTTTCAGAAGTTTACTTATGAAAAAGGCGGAAAACTTAAAGATACGATTGATTTGAAAGTACGCGCGGTGGCACTAATTAATAATATTGTGCGCATTTATGCCCTTGCAGGGGGAATATCTGTACCTGGCACCCTTGCAAGGCTATCTTTATTGCCCGAAAATTCAGAGCTTTCAACCAAGGATGCGGCGAACTTACGAGATATTTGGATATTTTTGAATCGATTACGATGGCGTCATCAGCTTCAGCATAATGTGGCGGATAATAGTGTGTCAGTGTCGTCTTTATCTTCCATAGAAAGGCATCAGCTAAAGGCATCTTTTCAAGCTATCGAAAGAGCCCAAAAAGCAATTGTCATGAATTTTTCAGGCGGTATGGCGTAATCATGTTGCAATGGCTAAGTGACTGGTTATTCGGGCGCGGACCATCATCATTCGATAGGTTTAAAAGCGCGACTTTACAAGACACTACTTTGATGTCTATTGATTTAGAGCTGACATCCTTAAACGCCAATGAGTCGGAAATTACATCTTTTGGCTGGGTGTGTGGGCGCAACAGTAGCATTGCTTTAGAAACCTGCACTTATAGTGTTGTTAAAACCAAAGCGCCTTTAGGGCAAAGCCCAGTTATCCATGGGCTCATTCAAGACAATATTTCAAAGGGCGAAAAAGTAGAAGATGTGCTAACGAGATTTATCGCACAGTTGCCTTCAAAGATTCTGGTTATCCATAATGCCAACTTAGATTTGGCAGTACTTGATGCGGTATTTAGGCGCTTAAACTTGCCGGCACAAGAGGTTTATTACATCGACACCTTACAACTCGCTTTGTATGAATTGAAAAAAGAGCATGAAGTCGTTCCATCAAATAGCGCATCTTTAGGCGCTTGTTTACTGAGAGCCGGTTTACCAGAGGTGCCTCAACACAATGCATTAGAAGATGCCATGGCCGCTTTACTCTTGTGCTATGCACAGCTAGCGTCATTAGGGCTTACGGAACAAAGTTGCTTGGCGGACTTATCACATACTAAAGCCCTTGGTAGGAAAACACTTGGCGTGGTTAAAACTTAATAAACTACCCTAAACTAGGCTTTAATATATCTTTTAAGCTTCTGACTCCATTACATTGTGAGCCGTTTCCACGCTACTCACGACACAATTTCTACCTAGCCCTTTTGCAGCATATAAGCTTTTATCAGCTTGAAGCATAGTGAAGTCGATAGTTTTATTATCGTCTGGGTGTTTCGTTGCTACACCAGCGCTAATCGTCACCCTTGCAAGGTTTGAATCAGCGTGGGCAATATTTAAATTGAACACGGTACTTAAAAGTCGATTTGCGACTAATTTTGCGCCTTCCTCATTGGTGTTGGGTAGAATAACTAAAAACTCTTCACCGCCCACGCGAACCAATTTGTCCATAGGGCGCAATAAGCTATCGTTAATCGCTTTACTAAGCTTCCATAAGCAGCTATCGCCTTCCATATGCCCATATCGGTCGTTGTAGCGCTTGAAATAATCAACATCGAATAGCACAAGAGAAAGGGGGTTATGACTCCGCTTACCATCTTTCATAAAGCGGGGAAGGTAGTCTTCTAAATAGTGCCTATTGTAAGCGCCCGTCAGCCTATCAATATAAATAAGGTTTTCTAACAGGTCGTTTTTGAGCTTATGGTTAAGGTGCGCTTTCACGCGATTTTGTAACGTACATGCATTAATAGGTTTGGTCACAAAGTCCACACAGCCAGAATCCCAGCATTTTGATTGTGCTTCGTCTGTCGTTGTTGCGGTAACAAAAATAATGGGGATATCAGATTTACTCGGATTTTCACGTAAGGCTTGTGCAACTTGGTGTCCATCCATGATAGGCATGTTCACATCCATCAGAATCAAGTCGGGTGTGTTTTTTTCACAGTAAGCAAGCGCAGCTTCTCCAGAGGAAACAGAGGTACAACTCACCATCTCTTCAAGAAGCCCTTCTAAAATCATTCGAGAGCTTGCTTGGTCATCTACAATTAATAAATGGCAGTCTGATAATGCTCGTTTATTTACTTGCTCAATAAACATGTTAGTCCTTTACCTACAACGCAACCGTTTCCAACTATTTGTAAACGTTAAACCCAGAGTAACGCGGCAAGTGTAAAAAATGCATTAAACAAAAGTTTAATATTTAACATTTTTTTGTATTTAAATTAACGACATAAAAAGAAGCACGTACAGTATTAGGTTAGTTACCAGCCCTATCATATAAAAATAGGTCCTCGGGCTTGGATTACGCTCAGTCGCCATCGCATAATATAGTGCCATATGAACAATTCTACATAAGCCATACACCCAAGCTAATATAGCCAGATAGAGAGGGGTAACGCCAACAAACATGCAAAGTATCGCCGGAATAATAAATTGGTTTACGTTCTCAAGTGAATTGTGAAACGTTCTATGGCTTCTAAATACGAAGCTGTCGTGACTTAGGTGTTCGGCAACTTTGCCTGGTACATAAGATGATTGTTTGCGGTGCGCCACAGCGGCAACAATGTTCTGAATTAATACTGTAAAAATGATTACCGCAAGCCCTGCGATAGCGTAGGTGTAAACAGTGAACATGACTTCATCCTTGTAAGCTAATTAATTGGTATACGGATTACAAGAAGGTTATGGATTAAAAAAGCATCGGGGTTATTGGTTTTGAAACGTAGTTTTGTATAAAAGGGGGGAGTAAGTAGCGGAAACCCGCTACTTACTAATAATGGGCTATAACGCTTTTTTGACTTCAGCGGGAAGTAATACGGTATCAATAACATGAATGACACCATTAGATGTTTTTACATCGGCTTTAATCACGGTGGCATCGTTAATCATTACTTTCCCCATGGCGGTAACCACAGTGATATCAGTACCTTCTACGGTAGTGGCACTGGTTAGCGACATCACATCTTCAGCCATCACGCTACCCGATACTACATGATAAGTAAGCACCTGTGATAGTAATGCCTTATTTTCAGGCTTAAGCAGCATCTCTACCGTACCTTCTGGCAGTTTAGAGAAAGCCTTATTGGTTGGGGCGAATACTGTGAAAGGGCCCTTACCTTTTAGGGTATCAACTAAATCCGCAGCTTCAACCGCCGCGACTAAGGTAGAAAACATCTCTTTACTTGCTGCAGTATCAACGATATCTGCCTTCTCTGATTCCATATGATGTCCGGCAAAAGCCGATATACTTATCAAGCTCATCATTACCAACGGGATTAACTTAACCATAAATACCTTCCTTAAATTTTGGGAGAACATAAATTGATGTAGCGAGAATGGTTACGTTTCTCCTAACAAAATTGATGATTAAGTTTACGTAATAGAAAGCAGTGCATTAGATGGGATGTAAATATAATGTTAAATTTAGCGAATTGCGCTATACTTCGTCAAGGTGTTAATAGGGGAGGGCTGCATTATGTTACTTCGACATCTTATTACCGCACTACTCGTTTTATTCAGTTCAGCTATGCTAGGTTGTGCTAGCACTGCGCCTGTTGTTGCCAAGAATCCTTATCCTGCATTACACGATCATTTGTTTCCTAGTTATGCGTCTTTTCCGATTGAGACACAAGAGCAAGTCTTTGCACTAGAAGAAGATGCACAGTTATTTGTGGATGAGGCTGTTTATGAGTCAGGAGGAAAGACAACCAACGTAAAAGGGCTAATTTCCTCAATCTTTGATCATTCTGAAATGGGGTTGTTATACCGCAGTAATGCGAATTCGGTTGCCAATGAGACGTTTAATAATCGTTCTGCAAACTGCCTTTCTTTGTCAATCATGACTTACGCCATGGCGCAGCACGCAGGCTACGATGCCACATTCTATGAAGTAGACATACCTGAGTATTGGACAAGGCGTGACGGCTTCAGTTTTCTAAATGGTCACGTTAACTTAACCATAAATGTACCTAAAGATCCGCTAGTGACTAACATAGGACCAAGTAGCGCAGATGTTGATTTTGATCCGCAAATGATTAGAACGCACTTTCCACGGGTGCCTGTTACCAAGCGCCTTGTGTTGTCTATGTTCTACAACAATAAAGGTGCAGACGCGCTAATTGCGAACAGTTATACGCGAGCATACAGTTACTTTAGGGCTGCTGCAGTGTTATCACCAGAGTTACAGCAAAGCTGGGTTAATTTAGGCGTGCTGTACCGTATGGTTGACGCATTTGAAGCAGCAGAGCAAAGTTATCAGTTTGCGTTAAATTTGGATGAAAATAATCTAACTGCGTGGGACAACTTGTCTATTTTGTATTACCACCAAGGCTTATTTGATAAATCAGCGCAGATTAAAGCTAGAGTTGAAGCGCAACGTAAAGAAAACCCTTTTTACCATTTCATTCTTGGGGAACAAGCTCTGGATGATGGGGAGTTTGCAGACGCATTAGAACATTTCCAGCGCGCGCTTCGCTTAGATAATACAAGACACGAAGTGTTTTTTGGATTGGCTAAAGTGTATTACGAGATAGGAGATATCAATAACGCTGAGCGTTACATTAAACGCGCTATTCAACTTGCGCCCAATTCACAAGATGAGAACCGGTACATGAGTAAGCTTTCTACTATTGCTCTGAACTACTAATTAATAACGACTAACGACTTGCAAAACAAGCAGTGAGTACCTACTTGCAGCGAATCTTGCAGCAAACGTACCAATAAATCGGGCCAACAAAAAAGCCACGTTTTAACGTGGCTTTTTTTTATAGAGAATAGCGCTCTTTTAGATAACACCTAGCTCTTTCAAACGTTCCTGCAGATATGTGCCTGCAGTATGGCGTTCTGAAAGCTCCACATCCGGACGAGGGTGCAAGAACAGTGGCAATGAAATACGTGACTTGGTCATGTCTGCACCATCTGGATTCACAACACGGTGAGTCGTAGATGGGAAGTAGTGACCTGATGCTTCTTGAAGCATATCGCCGATATTCACAATCAAGCTACCAAAATCGCAAGGTACGTCTAACCAACTGCCATCTTGCGCTTTTACTTGTAATCCTGGTTCGTTAGAAGCTGGAAGAATAGTAATAAGATTAATATCTTCGTGAGCCGCTGCACGAATAGCATCTACTTCTTCTTCACCACTTAGTGGTGGGTAGTGAAGTACACGTAATAGAGTCTGATCTGAATCTTTGATCATGTCGCCTAATGGTTGGCTGTACTTGTCGCTAACTTCCTCTGGAGAGTGTTTCTCAATCCAGCCTAAAAGCTCAGAAGCAAGCGTGTTGGCTTCTGAATAGTACTGTGACAGCAAAGGACGAAGTTCGTCAGGACATTGACCCCAAGGGTAATAATGGAAGTACTCTTTAATATCTTTTTTCGTGAAGCCTTTGGCTACCTCAGAAACGCTTTGAGGGAAGAATCCATCTTGCTTACCCTTATTGTAAAGGTAGTCATTTTTTTCTTCACTATCGAAAAAGCCTTGCCAGCTATCATAAATGCCTTGCACGAGTGACTGTTGAATTGGGTGGTTTTTCAATACCCCAAAGCCCGTCTCTCGTAGCGACTTAACGAATTCTTCTTGGGCGTTTTCCGCCGTGTAATCAACAGCAACTAATTGCATAACTTTATCCCGTTTAATTTGATTGCGGCATTATAAGGGTAGACGGGCCGCCAAAAAAGCTTTGGTAGTTGACTTAAATCAATCAACGTCATCTAAGATGCCTAATGTAATCAATGTAGACCATTTAGTCTACATTTGGGCGAAAACTTAGCCTAAAACTTAATCTAGTACTTCAATCTGACAGTTTAGCCAAGTGTTAAGTAGAAGCCTGCAAGCGCTGCGCTCATCAAATTTGATAGCGTTGCAGCGATAACTGCTTTTAGGCCCAACTGAGCAATTTCTTTTCGGCGAGTAGGTGCCATAGCACCAATACCACCCATCAAAATAGCGATAGAGGATAAGTTTGCAAAACCACAAAGTGCAAAAGTGACAATAGCTTGTGTTGATTCAGACAGGTTAGGTTGGTGCTCGAGGTAGTTAAGGTAAGCCACAAATTCGTTCACTACCATTTTCTGTCCTATAAAGCTTCCTGCAATCTGGGCTTCTTCCCATGGAACGCCAATTGCCCATGCTAACGGTTGAAGTATGTAACCCATGATCCCTTCAAAGGTGACATTTTCATACCCTAATAAACCACCTGTCCAACCCACTAGGCCGTTGAACATGGCAATGAGGGCGATGAATGCAAGTAGCATAGCACCCACGTTCAATGCGAGTGTCATCCCTGATGCAGCACCGCTTGCTGCTGCATCGAAGACGTTGGCGTAGCCTGTGTCTTCCGAATCTATTTCGCTTAAGCCGTCTTTGGTTTTTTCAGTTTCTGGCAGAATAATCTTTGCCATTAACATACCGCCAGGGGCTGCCATAAAGCTCGCTGCGAGTAAGTATTTTAAATCAACGCCCATACCCGCATAACCTGCCATTACTGAACCTGCAATAGAGGCAAGGCCACCTACCATCACGGCAAATAGCTCAGAACGCGTCATATGAGGTATGAAAGGGCGAACTACCAATGGGGCTTCTGTCTGCCCTACAAATATATTTGCTGCCGCTGACATGGATTCAGGGCGGCTAGTTCTCAATACCTTTTGAAGGAAACCACCAATCACTTTAATAATTAAGCCCATCACTTTTAAGTGATATAACACTGCAATAAGTGATGAGAAGAAAACGATAACGGGTAAAACATTGAAAGCAAAAATAAAAGCAATAGATTTGTCGCCGATAGGGCCAAATAGGAAGTTGATACCGTCTTGACTGTAGGCAATGATGTTAGCAACAAACCCTGTTGCTGCTAACAGAACTTCTTTGCCAGGCTCAGAATACAGAACAAATGCACCGATTAAAGCTTGCATAGCGAAGGCGCCACCAACAGTACGCAAACTAATGCTGCGTTTCGCCGACGAGAGCGCGAATGCAATACCTAAAAGGACTGCAATGCCCAGTAAACTCACCATAATATCAATCCTTTATAGAAGCGCTTGCTGAATGTGAGATTTGATCACATCTAGAGCAATTTGGTTTTTACCACCTTGTGTAACTACTACATCAGCAGTGAACCGGCTTGGCTCGATAAATTGGTGATACATCGGTTTTACAGTTTCTTCGTACTGTTTGGCAACTGACTCGATAGTACGTCCACGTTCTTTGATATCTCGTATCATGCGGCGCATAAGGCAGATATCCAGTGGAGTATCGACAAAGATTTTCACGTCATAAAGTGGCAGAAGATCTGCACGGGCAAGCAGCATAATTCCTTCAAGAATTATAACTGGTGCTGGGTTCAAACGTTCAGTGTCAGGCAGTCGAGTGTGTGTTTTAAAACAGTAATGAGGATAATCAATAGGTTGACCATCTCTAAGTGCCTGCAAATGCGCTTTCAGCAATTCATGCTCAAATGCATTGGGGTGATCGTAGTTGTTTTTTTCTCGTGCTTCCATGAGCAAGTGGTCTTGAGCGCGATAGTAATGATCTTCGCGAAGCACTTGCACAGGCCTTCCTTGAGCAGAGAAGCCGTTAAACAAATTTTCGGTAAACAGTGACTTTCCAGAGCCTGAAGCTCCAGAAATGGCAATAATTAAAGGCGATTGCATAATTCTAGAAAGCTGATTTTATTGGAGCAAAGATACGCGTTTAGCCTCTATGAATCAATGTTATATTCATACCAATTGGTCAAATGGATCGCTATTTGCTAGATGAATCAATAACATTCGCTTATTTTGAGCGCGTTTTCATTCCTAAATTTATTTTCATACCACTGTCATAATTGATTAAAAAATAGCTAGTTTCCGATAATTTCTACATCGTCAGGGGATAAACTGGTAAGCGCATAAGAGTGTTGTTTTGAACGAGAGCCTTCCCCCTGAGCTCTTGGTGGGTAATAGCGTTCTTTTTCCTCTGGGTATAAGGCAAACACTTCATCTAATGAGGCGCGAATCTCGCTTAAGGTTTTATCTAAGTTGGCGTTAAAGTCTGGCCTTTTACGTTTTGTATGTCCTAGTTCAATCAATCGTGAAAAGGCTTTATTAGCCAGTGCAATAAGCTCGATAGGCACATCTTTATGCGGAGGAAGTGGGTGCTCTGGGTTCTCTGTGCAATATTTAACGAGTGCCGTATAAAAGCAAAGTGGCTTGTTTTGCAATATAACAACAGTGTCATTTACGCTGTTGCCTAACGTTTTATCTCGCAAATTAATAGCAAGCTTGGGCGTAGGTGGGACAATTAATTCTTCATTGACAATATGCTTGGCTTTTCGCTGCCTAGGAATAGCAAACGCTGGTGCAAGCAGCACCGATACTATCAACGCCCACCAACTAATCGTCAGGTTTTGATACATAGGAAGCGATTGCATAGTTAGTGTAATTTTTTGCTCTGCGTTTTCGAATACAAATGTATGGGATAAGCTGTATTCAGTATACGTTACATCAGCATTTACCCCCTGAATTGAGGAGACTCTAATTGGATAATTGTCAGCGGCTAAATCTTCGTTAATAGTTTCAATATAGCGACCCACTGCATACGTATTGACGGGGGTATTTAGCGTTGCATTCCCAACATCAAGAAACGCACTGTCTAATATGATTCTTCTTTCTACGTTGTCTTTCGCATTGTGGCGAGCAGACTGAATACCAATAATCTGACCAAACGTACTGATGATTTGAAGTACCGCAAAGAGTATCAGCACACAGATTAGGGTAAATGGGCGAACAGTTGACATCATACTACTCATCTTTACTACATCCATTCACGAGAACTAGGGTTTTGTAATAGGGGCGTGAGTGAGAATCGGCGATGTCTTTCACTACAGACTGCATGGCGCAAAGTAAATCAGTGTTTTGCATTTGCATTTTCAAAAACCATTGCATGCCGCTAACGTTCTTTAACAGAGGGGTTGCATAGTTCTTAGATAAAATTTGCTCATCTTCTTCGGCCCAATACGATGAGATAATATCGACTTCTCCCGCAAGCAATGCTCTACGCAAATCTTTGTGGGAATTGAAGTACACAATGTCTACATTGTTCTCAGTTAACCCAAGATCTTGAAGTATGGTTTTTGGAACAATGTGACCTGAGCGGCTGGAAGGGTAATCGAGCAGCCCAATTCGTTTGCCAAGCAAGTACTCTTTTTCAAGCAGGGGCTTCTCACGTTGAGATATAAAGAAAGCGCTGTAATTAGGGTGCGACGCTATCAAAGTTAAACCATAAATTTGATCTGCACCGAAGGCATCTACTACATTACGTTTAATTAAGGCTAAATCGACCACGCCATGGTTTATATATCGAAAGGTATCGTAGTCGCTTTGCCCGACGATGACCCTGACTTGGCCAAATTGCCTTTTGATGATTTTGTTATCGCATAAACGTTCTAGGGCCATATTCGCGATAGAGCCATCTGTGACATACACTGAAAAGATATCTAGGTTGTTTTGTAACTCGGTTTGGCAGGTTAAAGTTCGACCAGTTTGGGGGGGTACCGGAATAAATTCTATTTTTTGTGAAAAATAGCCAGCACTACCGCAAACAAGTGCGGCAATAAGGAGTATGATCCACCTTCCGGTAGCAATAATTCTGACTTTTGGCAAAAAAATAACCAAATGAGTTAGTGATTTATGTGCTGATTTCATCAGCTAAGGTTATTTATTGCAATAGGTAAATTTATTTTAATTGGTTATAATCATGAAAAGTAAGTGTTTTTTACAAATCAGACTGAATTTTGTTAAACGCTGTTTATTAGTCCATGATATGTCATCAATAGAAACCACAAGAACAAGTCAGACGACCTTGGTTTTGATAAGTAAAATAACTTGACCAAATGGTCAGGTGTGTGGTGCGAAAAACGCGATGAAATCACGTCACGGAATTGACGAAATATACAAAACTGTAATAAATATGACACGAAGGTCTATAACAATTTCATCCACTCAAAGAAGTCTTTTAGTCAATATCAGAGGTCGTAGAGGGGAATAAATTCCCTCTACGCTAAAAAAAAGAATTTTAAACAAAAAGGGAAACACACATGTACTCATCAGCTAAGCTCAGCCGCGTTGCTGCAGCAGTTGCACTAACAGTGGGTCTAACCACGACTGCAATGGCTCAAGTAACGTCTTCAGATATGAATGGCCAGATAGTCGGTCCAAACGGCAACCCTGCTGTTGGAACCGTAGTTAAAGTAACTCACGTACCAACTGGTGCGGTTAAAACAGTGACAGTAAACAGTGCTGGTACATTTAACCTTCGTGGTTTACGTGTAGGTGGTCCTTACACTGTTGAAATCGACTCGGATGAATTCGCAGATCAAACTATCAGCGATATTTACCTAGAGCTTGGTGAAGCGGCAACTATCCAAAGAACACTTGAATCTGCAGCTAACTACGAAAACATCGTAGTAACCGCTTCTCAAGTAGGTAGTTTGGCTTTCGGTCAAACTGGCCCTTCAGCAAACTTTGACTTGGCAACACTTCAACAAGCGCCAGCGATCAACCGTGATATCACTGATATCGTTCGTATTGACCCTCGTATCTATGTAGATGAAGGCGGTAGCGGTGGTATCCAGTGTGTGGGTAAAAGCCCTCGTTTTAACAGCTTGACGGTTGATGGCGTTCGCATGAATGACCTTTTCGGTCTTAACTCGAACGGTTACCCTACAGAAAGAATGCCTTTCTCTTTTGACGCTATCGAAGGTGTGTCAGTAGAAATTGCTCCTTTTGATGTAATTTACGGCGGCTTCTCTGCGTGTAACATCAGTGCAGTAAGTAAAACAGGTACTAACGAAGTTCATGGTTCTGCGTTCTACGACTATGGTAGCGACAGCCTACGTGGTGACTCACTTGAAGGTGATGATATCAACCTTGGTAGTTACACTGAAAAACGTTACGGCTTCACAGTGGGTGCACCGCTGATTAAAGATAAGCTATTTGTTTTTGCTGCTTACGAAAAACTAGAAGGCGCAAACACATTTGACCGTGGTGCTATCGGTTCTGGCGCAATTAATGAAGTTGCGCTTACACAAGCACAACTTGAACAAATTCAGTCTGTATCTCAGTCATTATATAACTTTGATGCTGGTACAACGCCACTTAGCATGCCTAACGAAGATGAAAAGCTTCTTGTTAAGTTAGACTGGAACATTAACGAAAACCACCGTTTTGCGTTTACCTATAACTATAACGACGGTAACAACTTCGCAGAATCTGACGGCGACGCAGATGAGTTTGAACTATCTAGCCACATCTACGAGCGTGGCGCAGAGCTACAATCATTTGTTGGTGTACTTTACTCAGATTGGACAGACAAATTCTCGACTGAAATCCGCGTTTCTCGCACAGAGCTAGATAACCTACAGCGTTCTATGTATGGTGACGGCACTCCAGGCGGTAACGACTTTGGCGAAATTAAAATTGAGCTAGGTAATGATACAGATACTTCTGAAGACGACCTTACGGTTTTCTTAGGTTCTGATGACAGCCGTCAAGCTAACGACTTAGACTGGGAAGCGTTAAGCCTAATGTTCCGTGGTAACTATTACTTCGACAACGGCCACGCGTTAACTTTCGGTTACGAGAGCGACAAACTAGATATCTACAACCTTTTCGTTCAGCACTCTGAAACCTCTATTACTTTTGAAAGCTTAGAAGATTTCACTAACGGAACAAATGCAGAAATCGAATACGGTTATGCATATTCTGGCAACCTATTAGACCGTGCTGCTGAGTGGGGTTACACGTCACACTCTACTTACGCACAAGATGAGTTCTATCTTACTGACGATTTAAAAGTAGTTGCTGGTTTACGTTATGACTGGATTACAACATCAGACGAGCCTGTTGGAAATGCTGATTTCGTAGCTGGGAACGGTTATGACAACACGGCTAACCTAGATGGACTTAGCTTGCTACAACCACGTGTTGGCCTTAACTATACGTTGAGTGATTCAACTGAACTACGTGGTGGTGTTGGCTTGTTCTCAGGCGGTAACCCGAACGTATGGATGACAAACAACTATCAAAACACGAACGTTATTGGTGGTGAAGTTGAAGGTGAATACGCTAACTTATTCGACGGAAGCGTTGTATGGGTTAATACAGAAGACGGCGTAACTGCTGGACCTGGCTACTCAGTACCTTCTGATTTAGACGAAGAGATGTCTTCTGGTGCAGGTAGTAACTTTGAAAGTAACAACCTAGATCCAGGCTTCGTAATGCCTCGCGAATGGAAAATCTCTGCGGGTATGACTCACATCAATGACGAAGATTACGTATTCAACTTAGATTTCCTTCTAAGTGTGACGCAGAAACAAGCCATGATTAAATATGTGGGTCTTGAGCGTGTAGGCACAACTGACGAAGGTTACCCTGATTATGACTCAGTAGGTTACGGTTCACTTGAACTGACTAACTCTGATGAAGATTCAGTGTCTTACTCACTAACAGCGACCATGAACAAGTCTTGGGACAACGGTATTACTTTCACCGGTGGTTATAACTACAGCCACGCTGAAGATGTACAACCAATGACGAGTTCAGTAGCGTTCTCTAACTTCCAGTACAGAGCATTTACTGACATTAACGAAGAAGTATCTTCACTGTCTGATTGGAATATCGAGCACCGCTTTACTGCTGACCTTCGTTACACTACTGAACTTATCGACGGTTACAGCACTATCTTCTCTGCTTATGCAGTAGCGCAGTCTGGTCGTCCGTTTAGTTACACCATCAGTGGTAACTCTGTATATGGCTACACACCATACCTTGAAGGTAACAACGTGTTACCGATTGGTGCAGAGCGTAACGACCAAACTAGCCCTTGGTGGTTCAAAATGGATATCGCAGTTAGACAAAATATTCCTGCGTTCCGTGAAGATCACTCTGCTCAGGTTTATTTCGTTATGAATAACTTCACCAACTTCATCAACGATGAATGGGGTATTTTGGAAGAAGTTAACTTCAATACTGCTGCGCTAGGTACATCATCTCCTGAAAGTCGTCAGGGTGATGCATCACTTTGGGAAATGCGTGTAGGTATTGACTACCGCTTCTAAGCAACAGTTTAAAAAACAGTTGTAGTGTTAAATGCCACTTTCCAATTTTGGAAGTGGCATTTTTTTTATCTTGTAAATCAACTTCTCTTTATGTTTCTCATCGCATTCCCTTTCTTTTTCTGATCTAACCATTGTCGCCATACGAACGAATAACTAAATGAATTGTTCACATGGAGAACTTATGTCGAAACATATATTGATGGTAATGACCTCACATGAATTGTTAGGTGATACAGGCAATAAAACAGGGATGTGGCTGGAAGAGTTCGCATCGCCCTATTATGCGTTCAAGGATGAAGGGTATACCATCACATTAGCTTCACCTATGGGCGGCCAAGTGCCAATTGACCCAAACAGCTTGGCAGATGATGCTATGACCGACGATGCTATCCGTTATACAAAAGATGAGGTAGCACGAAGCGCAATGTCTTCAACGATTGTGTTAGAAGATGTAAGAGCTGATGAGTTTGATGCTGTGTTCTACCCAGGCGGCCACGGCCCGCTGTGGGACTTATCTGACAATACCCACTCCACAATGCTAATTGAAGATATGATCAAAGCACAGAAGCCTGTAGGCGCTGTATGCCATGCTCCTATCGTGCTTAAAGAAGTAAAACGTGCCGATGGCGAGTTTTTCATTAATGGCAAAACGGTAACTGGCTTTTCAAATAGTGAAGAAGAGGCAATGAAATTGACCGAGGTTGTGCCCTATTTAGTGGAAGACGCACTTATTAGTAAGGGCGGTAAGTACGAGAGTACAGAGGACTTTGGCGTTAAAGTGT
This sequence comes from Alteromonas stellipolaris, assembly GCF_001562115.1. Lineage (NCBI taxonomy): Bacteria > Pseudomonadati > Pseudomonadota > Gammaproteobacteria > Alteromonadales > Alteromonadaceae > Alteromonas > Alteromonas stellipolaris. Next base: position 4,026,171 of record NZ_CP013926.1, on the reverse strand, counting down.
GTGTTGATGGTCTTTTGGTGACGGGTCAAAATCCTGCGTCGTCAGGGCCAGCAGCACAAGCGCTTATTAAGGTACTTTCGTAGCGTACTGCACGCACTTAAACTCATTACTAAGTCTACACCGACTCACTGATACCCGGTGTGCCAGTTTTATAAAACGTTAATACTGGCAGAAATAATAAAACGCCGCTGACCATGGCCTATCTCAAATGTACGAGAGATAGGCCATTGTACAAGCGGCGTTTTTGTGTGAGTTAAACGTTAGAAGCTAGCTTGAACGTTGAAGCTCACGGTGCGACCTAAAGGATCGTAAAGTGTATCGTCGAAACCGCGCCATTCGCCGGGCAAGTATTCTTCAAGTTCATCGGTAAGGTTAGCTATGCCTGCAGATACCTTAACGTTATCGTTCACATGATACGAAACGGTGACATTATGCTTGAAGTAATTATCAGCATAATCGTAAGAAGAGTAAAAGGTTTCCCCGTTGGCACCAATGAATAGTGTCCTCCACGAGGCTGTCCATTTATCACCGTCTGTCCAATCTACCGTTAGGTTAGCGCGATTATCAGGATAGAATAATTCGCCAGCCCACTCAGTACCTTCTTCTTCGTAACTAAACACATGCGAATATTCGAGGTTAACCCCAAAATTCCCAATCTCAGTTGCTAAGTCGTAGTTGGCAGTAATATCAAAACCGTTTGTTGTTACTTCTGAGTAGTTAGTATAGCCCGATGTAATAGATGTAATCTTACCATCGCTGTCACGTACGATACTGCTAGAAGTCCCATCTAAGTCTGCGGCAATTAAGTCTTCAACATCGATATCTTCAATTTTGTTCTCATAGTCATACTGGTAATAAGAGACTTCAAGTGACAAATCATCCGTTACATCATAAACCACACCAAGAGTAAGCGACTCAGAGTTTTCAGGACTAAGGTCTGGATTACCACCGTAGTAGGTTAGATGCTGTTGACCCGATGAACAGTAACTGTCATCGCTACCTGGGTTTCCTAAGGTATCGCAGTAGTAGGAGTCGTAGGCATCAGGGAAACCGTAAGAAATGGTCGCGAACATTTCACTCATTGTTGGGGTACGGAAAGCTTCTCCCCAGCTGGCGCGAAGTAAAAGTGATTCAGTCGGGCGCCAGCTAATACCGAGCTTGGGCACCGTATCTGAAAACTCTGAGGTTGAGATGCTAGCACCCGTATCACCTTCAAGCTCATAGCCGTCGTAACGAAGCGCGGCTGAGACCTCTACTTCATGTGGTAATTCAATGGCAAGCTCTGTGTAGTATGACTGTCGTTCACGGCTTGCGTAAACGTCGTCACCGCCCGAACCGCCCGAGATAATGCCTAAACCTGATTCAGGGTCAGATACCTGTTCAAAATCAAGATACGAGTACTCAGCACCAAATACAGCACTAACCGTCATGAAGTTATTTGAAAAAAGCTGACCGGAAATACTGCCATCGATAATGTCGCGCATTTGGGTAGTTTGATAGGTGCCAGTATGATCAGCGTTTGTTAAAAGATCAGCGTTATAAGCATACCAATCATCGGTGCTAAGGCCTTGTACGTTGAATAAGTCAAGTTGCTCGGTATCAATTAGATCTTGTACGACGATATCATTAACCAAGTTGTAGCCAAATACTTCTTCTTTTGCTGATGTGCGCTGGTAATAAACCTGCCAGTCCCACTCGTTTCCAGCAATTTCGGTATAGCCTTCAAGGCCTGAAACCATTTCAAAGGTGGTTTTTTCAGTTTTAGTATCGCGCGTACCCAAGCTAGAGGTACGGAAATAGACTGAACCGTCTTGGCCATATGGGTTCATTGCATTATCGGCGTCGATAGTTAGCGAGGATGTAGATACTGGGGTAGCAGCATAACGAGTATCTGTAGACGTCTGCATTGCAGAGAAGCGAGTGATGAGTTGTAAGTTTTCTGCCAACTCATATTCCACTTTTGTCATCAGTGAGTTTTTCTCAGTCGCACCGTAAAGCCACGTGGTATTGCCATAATAGTAACCACAACGGTCTGACTCAATAGATGTGTCTGCTACATCGCCACACAAATCTTCGTTATAAAGATATGCACCTGCATCTGAATCGTAGAAGTTTGCCACTGGGCTATAGGTTGAATAGCTATTTAGTGCATAGTCACCTGATACCGCGACATCGCTAACTTCTTGTGTGTTTTCATGCTCGGCAATGAATACAATGCTGCCTTTGTCGCTTGTAACACCAGCAGAAAAATTGTACTTACTGGAATTACCACCGTCAGCACCTGGATCTTCAAAGCTATAACCTACATTTACGCCGTCGAACTGTTTCTTGGTAATAATGTTAATTACACCTGCAACAGCATCTGAACCGTATATGGCCGATGCGCCATCGCGAAGAATTTCAATGCGCTCAACAATCGACATCGGGATCATCGACATATCAGAAGATGAACCACCATCGTACCCTAAACCTGGAAGGCGACGGCCGTCCATAAGAACGAGTGTTGCGCCCGCACCCAGACCACGCAAGTTTACTTCGCTTGAAGCTGAAGCACCGCTACCGTAACCAGATTGGCCACGAAACGAACCAAAGGTGTTAATTGAAGAGTTACGTAAAACTTGCGCTACCGATGTATCGCCAGATAACGCGATAGATTCAGCTGTAATAACAGTGACCGGAGAAACTGACTCTAAATCCACGCGTTTAATTCGAGAGCCAGTCACTTGAATTTTTTCTACAGGTTCAGCTGAATTTTCGTCATCTGATTGTGCGAGGGCCATTGGCGCGGCAAACATGCTAGCGGAACTCGCCAGTAAAATTCCTCGCCTAACAGCACTGCTGAGTTTATTGGTGTTAAACATTTTAATTCCCCTTGTCGAAGGTGATTACACGTTGTAATTACAAAGACGTTTATTAGTTTTTATTTTGAACAGATGTTTTCTGTCGGGAGAATTAAGCACTTCGTCGTGCTGTTTGGCAATTTACAAAGTGTATAATTTGTTCTATTTAGACCTAATTTACTTTAATTATACGCAGAGTGATGAAACCTTTACGGTTCTATACATTGGTAAAATAATTATTGCTTTTACTCTCTTAATATTTATTTAAAGATAACACTGGATATTCGTTAAAAGAGAAATCAAAAATAATGCGAGGCTGTGTGTGGTGTGCAGTTTTTGTGTGCGAATAGTGTAGGTTTAGTGCATGATTGACGTAGGCTTTGCGCAAATTCTGCGTAGTTAAGTCTGGTTTAAGTAAAAGTGGGTGGGGCGTTTCAGTACAGATGAAAAAGTCAGAGGAATTTTCTGTAATTACAATTAATGACAATGGTATTGTTGTGGATTTTAGAATTCATAAGTTGGTATGCTTGAGGTTTTTTTAATTATGGTGATATTATTTAATTTTAAAAGTTAAGTTTACATTTTCCTGTTTTTATCAAAGGCTGGATTTTATAAATTTATAATTAATTTCTATTTTTCGAATTCTTTACTTTTCTTTCCTTACTCTTTTCTAAGTCTGTGATAATTTAAATGCACAGCTACCAAGTTGTTTTGTATCTCCCTGGTACAAATTCTTTACCGCCATCTTGTGATGGCGGTTTTTTTTGCTCAAAACTCAAGGCAGAGCCTCAAACGTTCTCGAATAAGTCTTCTACCCGTTGGCGTAACTCTTCAATAAGTGTCACGTCGGCTGGGGCGATAAAAATGGTATCGTCGCCCGCAATGGTACCAAGCACACCATCTTTTTTGCTTAATGAATCAAGTAAACGAGCAATAAGCTGTGCTGCACCTGGGCTGGTGCGAATAATCACCATCACATTATTATGCACAATATCGAGAACCAGCTGCTTTAATGGGCTTTTAGCCGTAGGCATGCCTAGTTCAGGCGGAAGGCAGTACACCATATCACCACGGGCATTGCGGGTACGTACCGCACCAAACTTACTTAGCATGCGGGAAATTTTAGACTGGCTAATATTGTCATGACCTTGAGTTTTAAGGGCATCCACTATTTCACCTTGAGATCCATAGCTTTCCGCTTTCAAAATTTCTTTAAAGGCTTTAATCAGTTGCTCTTGTTTTGCGTTGGCCATAGCATCCTGCACATCAGTTAGCGGTAATAAGTTAAATAATCATATATGTTATATTGTGCCTTACAGGTGACCTTTGCGCAATTTAATTGCATAATCATGCATGATAGTGAATATCGACGTAAAAATGCCTTAAATGGCCGTATTAAGACCATCAGATGATTGAGTTTTCCCCCGCGTTGCATTAGTGTGACGTTCCGTTTAAATACGTGAGTAATCCCATAGGAGAAATGGTATGAAAGTAGCCGTGTTAGGTGCTGCCGGTGGTATTGGCCAAGCGCTGTCTTTGTTGTTAAAAACACAATTGCCAGCTGGTTCTGAACTAGCGCTTTATGATGTAGCGCCAGTTGTTCCTGGTGTAGCTGTTGATTTGAGCCACATCCCAACTGCAGTAAAAGTAACCGGTCACGGTAAAGATGACCTAGCTGGTGCATTAACAGGTACAGACGTTGTTCTTATTCCTGCTGGTGTTCCGCGTAAGCCGGGCATGGATCGTTCAGACTTGTTCAACATCAACGCTGGTATTGTTAAGAACCTTATTGAAGGTGTTGCTGACAACTGTCCAGATGCTTGTGTTGGTATTATTACTAACCCAGTTAACACAACAGTGGCAATTGCTGCTGAAACGCTTAAAGCAAAAGGTGTATATAACAAGAACAAATTGTTCGGTGTTACTACCCTTGACGTAATTCGCGCAGAGACTTTCGTTGCTGAGCTTAAAGGCGTAGACGTTGCTTCTGTACACGTACCGGTAATCGGTGGTCACTCAGGTACAACTATTCTTCCTTTGCTTTCGCAAGTTGAAGGTGTTGAGTTCTCTGATGATGAAGTTTCAAGCCTAACTACTCGTATCCAAAATGCGGGTACTGAAGTTGTTGAAGCTAAAGCTGGCGGCGGTTCTGCAACCCTATCTATGGGTCAAGCAGCTGCACGTTTCTGCTTATCATTGGTTGCAGCAATGCAAGGTGAGAACGTAGTTGAATACACTTACGTTCAAACTGACGACAGCGACGATGCAGCATTCTTCGCTCACCCTGTTCGCCTTGGTGCAAACGGTGTTGAAGAAATCTTGCCATACGGCGAGCTAAGCGCATTTGAAGAAAAAGCGAAAAACGACATGCTTGAAGGCCTTCGTGGCGATATCAAGCTAGGCGTAGATTTCGTAACTGGCTAAGGCTAGGAATATGGGAGCGCTGCTCCCATGTATAAGGCAGGATTAGTAAGCTCTACACAAACACGCCGAGTATCCATCCATGGAGGCTTGGCAGCAGCATCCTTGCTGCTGACAGTTTGTTACGACCTTACTAATCCTGCCTTTTTATTTGTGGCATCTGCATAATCGTCATGCCGTAAATACGTCCATGTAGGCTCCGCCGCCGCACCCTTGGCAAGGGAGTGGCTACATATTTCCCCCACTCAGTAAACTTCCTTTTTGTAAGACAGCATCCATGCTGCTGACAGTTTGTTACGACCTTACTAATCCAGTTTTTTGTCTAATGCATCAAGCTATTTTTAAAGCGCTATAAAAAATGAGAAAAAAGTTACAGAAAATTTGTGGATATTGTCTACGCTATTTCTAAGTGGTTGAGATGGTAAGCATTGCAAATAGCGGCTGAAGCTTATTGGTTAAATGTGACTAGGTTTAGTTCGTTCTAATCGTTAAACCTATTCATCAGCATCGAAAAAACTCACTGTAACAAAAACAATCTAAAAACTAGAATTAAACTATAGCAATCGATAGATTGAATTGATGGTTTCCCTTATCGGACAGCAAGAGGTAACAAATATGAGTAACGCGAAGCTAGGCGATGTTAATAATTCAGATAGAAAGTGCCCCGTCATGCACGGTGGTCTTACGGCTACTGGCAGCACGAATATGGATTGGTGGCCAGAAGCGCTTAACTTAGACATTTTGCATCAGCACGATACGAAGACAAACCCAATGGGTGATGACTTCGATTATCGAGAAGCTGTTAAATCTCTCGATTTTAATGAATTGAAAAAAGACATGATTGCGCTAATGACAGATTCTCAGTCATGGTGGCCAGCAGATTGGGGACACTACGGTGGCCTTATGATCAGAATGTCTTGGCACGCCGCCGGTTCGTATCGTATTGCTGATGGTCGTGGTGGTGCGTCTACGGGTAACCAACGTTTTGCGCCGCTAAACTCTTGGCCGGATAATGTTAACCTTGATAAAGCGCGCCGTTTATTATGGCCAATTAAAAAGAAATACGGCAACAAGCTTAGCTGGGCCGACCTTTTAGTGTTTGCTGGTACTGTAGCTTATGAAAGCATGGGGCTTAAAACTTATGGTTTTGCATTCGGTCGCGCCGATATTTGGCACCCAGAAAAAGACACCTACTGGGGCGCTGAGAAGGAATGGCTAGCGCCAAGTGATGAGCGTTACGACGATGTTGAAACCCCAGAAACAATGGAAAATCCATTAGCGGCTGTGCAAATGGGACTAATTTACGTTAACCCTGAAGGGGTGAACGGTAAACCTGATCCACTTAAAACCGCATTACACGTTCGTGAAACTTTCGCCCGTATGGCGATGAACGATGAAGAAACCGTGGCACTTACAGCCGGTGGTCATACGGTGGGTAAATGTCATGGTAACGGAAGTGCAGACCGTTTAGGACCAGATCCAGAAGGTGCTGATATTGCAGAGCAGGGCCTTGGTTGGATGAACCATGAGACCCGTAGTATCGGTCGCGATACGGTATCAAGTGGTATTGAAGGTGCATGGACGACGAATCCAACACAGTGGGATAACGGTTACTTTGAATTGCTACTTAACTACGATTGGGAATTGAAAAAATCACCAGCGGGTGCAGAGCAATGGGAGCCTATCGACATTAAAGAGGAAGACAAGCCTGTTGATGTTGAAGACCCTTCAAAACGTTATAACCCCATCATGACCGATGCGGATATGGCGATGAAGATGGACCCTATTTATCGTGAAATTTCTGAGAAGTTCTATAATAACCCAGACTACTTCAGCGAAGTATTTGCTCGCGCTTGGTTTAAGCTGACTCACCGCGATTTAGGGCCAAAAGTACGTTATATCGGTCCTGAAGTACCACAAGAAACGCTTATTTGGCAAGATCCTGTCCCCGCAGGCAGCACGTCTTATGATGTGAATGCATTAAAAGCGAGCATTGCGGATTCGGGCTTAACGATTAGTGAAATGGTCTCTACGGCGTGGGACAGTGCTAGAACTTTCCGCGGTTCAGACTTACGTGGTGGGGCTAATGGTGCCCGCATTCAGTTAGCACCTCAAAAAGACTGGGAAGCGAACGAACCGGAAAAACTAGCTAAAGTATTGTCGGTGTTAAAACCACTTGCTGAGGCAGCCGGTGCAAGTCTAGCTGATACCATAGTGTTGGCCGGTAACGTAGGCGTAGAGAAAGCAATCGAGGCGGCAGGGTTCAGTGTTGATGTTCCTTTCGCTGCAGGTCGTGGTGATGCTACTGATGATATGACGGATGCTGATTCTTTTGCACCTCTAGAGCCGCAAGCCGACGGTTTCAGAAACTACTTACCAAAAGATTATGTGGTTAAACCAGAAGAACTGTTGTTAGACAAAGCACAATTGCTTGGGTTAACCGCTGCAGAAATGACGGTGTTAGTAGGTGGTATGCGTGCAATGGGCACGAACTACCAAGGCACTGCACACGGCGTGTTTACCGCAAGTGCTGGCTCACTAACGAATGACTTTTTCACTACTATTACCGATATGCAATACACGTGGAAGCCCACAAGTAAAAGCACGTACGGTATTGTAGATAGAGTGTCTGGTGAGCAAGTTTATTCAGCTACTCGTGTTGACTTAGTCTTCGGTTCAAACTCTATATTACGTTCTTACGCTGAGGTTTATGCGCAAGATGATAACAAAGAGAAGTTCGTTAAAGACTTTGTTAGTGCTTGGACTAAAGTGATGAATGCTGATCGCTTTGAATTACAGGCTTAACATTCAGTTTGTAATGTAATCTCACTAAAAAGCCCGCTTTAAGCGGGCTTTTTTATTTGTACTATTTGTTTAAATAGCATGGCTATGTACCTATTAATTTAGGTGTTAACCTGTATTGCGCATACCAGTTGCGATACCTGTAATAGTCACCATCATGGCACGCTCCAAATCAGGATTATGTGCATCATCTCCTGCTTTACGAATTCGATCTAGCAACTCGATTTGTAAATAATGAAGTGGCTGCAAATAAGCGGCGCGAATTTCCATCGATTCTTTGCCCAGCGGGTCAGCCTTCATGATGTCGTTTTCGCCAGTGAGTTCAAGCAATGAAGCGATACTCTCTTTTAGTTCCTCTCGAAGGGCTGCTCCAAAATGCTTAAGCTCTTCTGGAACCAGACGCTCATCGTAGGCTTCACTAATACGTGGATCCGCTTTATGGAATACCATGTCCAGCATTGAAAGGCGTGAACGATAGAATGGCCATTCGGCAAACATTTCATTCACGACTTTTTCATTCTCGGCATTTTTCACGCTATCGATAGCGCGCATTACGCCCAACCATGACGGTAATACAAGGCGCGTTTGTGCCCATGCAAATATCCAAGGGATAGCACGAAGACTTTCGATACCACCTTGTGGTTTACGCTTTGAAGGTCGGCTGCCTAGTGGTAGCTTACCTAGTTCTTGCTCTGGCGTAGCCACGCGGAAATAAGGCACAAAATCCTTATCATGGCGAACTGTGCCGCGATAGTTATCACGACCTTGTCCCGCCATAGTGGTAATAAGTTCACGCCACTCTTCTTTTGGCGCTGGGGGTGGGAACAACATGGCTTCAATTATCGCGCTGGCATAAATGCCTAAGCTTCGTTTGGCCAGTTTGGGCATACCGAATTTATAACGAATGGTTTCGCCTTGTTCAGTAACGCGGAATCCACCTTCTAATGAACCTGGAGGCTGCGAGTAAATAGCCGCGTGTGCAGGTAAACCGCCACGACCAATTGTACCGCCACGACCGTGGAATAAGGTAAGTGAGCAGTTAAACTCTTCAGCAATAGCTACAAGCGCTTCTTGCGATTGATACTGAGCCCAACCTGCCGCTAGTGCGCCAGCATCTTTGGCTGAATCTGAATAACCAATCATCACGAACTGACGGCCTTTCACATAACCACGGTACCAGTCAATAGAAAGCAATTTGCGCATAACACTTGGCGAGTTATTTAAGTCATCAAGCGTTTCGAACAAAGGCGCTACTGGCATTGGCCAATCAACACCGCTTTCTTTTAATAGTAATTGAACTGCAAGTACGTCTGATGGCTCACTAGCCATCGAGATAATGTAGATACCAAAACCGTGCTTACTGTGTTTAGCCACTACTTTACAAGTATCTAGTACTTCTTTCACATCCTCTGATGCGCCCCATTGAGCTGGGAATAGCGGGCGTTTCGAGCCAAGCTCACGTAGCAAGAAGGCTTGTTTATCTTCTTCGCTCCATTGTGAGTAATCACCAAGTCCAAGGTAACGCGTCAGTTCGCTAAATACATCAGCATGACGTTCTGAATCTTGACGAACATCTAAGCGAAGTAAGTGAATACCGAACACATGAGCACGGCGAATGGTATCTAGCAATAAGCCTTTCGCTACCACACCCATACCGCAATCGATAAGTGACTGGTGGCAAAGTAGTAGCGCTTCTAATAGCTCGTCGTTACTTTCGATCCAGTTCGACGTATCAGGGTTATTACCGGCCAAATAGTTAGCAATACCATCGCGGGTAGCTATAAAGCGGTCTAGTAATGGGCGAAGTAAGGCGCGATAAGGTTCGTTTGCATCGCCGACTTTTTCACGCAGTGCGTCATTACAGTCGTACATAGACAACTCAACTTGCAAGCGGTCTAAGTCTAAAGCGAAAAGTTTCGCGGCACGTTTACGGGCCAACAATAATACTTGCTCGGTAACTTTAGAGGTAACGAACGGGTTGCCATCGCGGTCACCGCCCATCCAAGAACTAAATTGTACTGGTGAAGCATCTAGCGGAAGCGACACGTTATAGTCTTCATGCAAACGGCCATCTAGCTCGCGCAAGAAATCAGGAACGGCTTCCCACAGTGAATTTTCAATAACTGAAAATCCCCAGCGAGCTTCATCTACAGGGGTAGGGCGCACAGAGCGAATTTCTTCGGTATGCCAAGCCTGACTAATTAAATCAGCAACACGGGTTTCAACTTTGCTTCTGTCTGCGCCAGTGAGTGATTCTTGATGAACCTCTTGTAAGCAGTCTGCTAGCTCTTTGTGTTTATGAATAAGGGTGCGACGTGTTACTTCGGTAGGGTGTGCAGTTAACACTAAGTCGATATTTAACTTGCCTACTGCCTCTTGCACTTTATCAGCCGTGAGTTCGGCCTTATCTAGATGTTTAAACAATGCATCAATAGACGCGTCAACGTTCATTGCACTGTTATATTCTTGCTCAGCAATATTACCTAGATTTAGAAACTGTGCGAAAGCACGACCTACCGTCAACAAATCGCTGTCAGTCATCGTTTTGAAAGTTTCTTTCAGTTCGTCACTACAACTCGTGTCTCCCTGATAAGACGCTCGGCCGTCTTTTCGAATCTTCTCAATGCGATCAAGCCACTCTTGGCCTAATTGGTTTTTGATGGTTTCACCTAGCGTTTTGCCAAGGTATCTAACTGTATCTTTTAGTTCAGCATCGTAATGAGTGTGCATGCTATCCTCCCAATTATATGGCCTTCACCATACTAAGTACTTAACAAGTTGTAAAACCACTTTGCGTTATAATTTACAATATTTTGTTCCATTTGCACCCATCTATTTAATGCTCAAGGCAAGATAAATTCTGGTGTGCTACACTCTTGCACCGGAAAATGCAGAAACATATTCGTGAAACGCGGTTTGTTTGAAATTTGTACTGCATTTGTAATTTAATTTCAGGAGTTCTTGTGACTGATACATTCAACACAGTAGAAACCCAAGCAAGTTACGGCATTGGTTTTCAAATGGGTCAACAATTGCAATCTAATCCTTTTGAAGGTTTAGCGATTGACGCAGTAGTGACAGGTTTAAAAGATGCTTTCGCGGGTCAAGCTCCGCAGGTTGACAACGACGCACTACGTGATGCATTCGGCGAAATCCATAAGCGTATGCAAGCTGAGAAAGAAGAAGCCAGCAAAGCGGTTATTGAAGAAGGCGTTAAGTTCCTTGAAGAAAACGCAAAGCGTGAAGAAGTTCAGGTGACTGAGTCTGGCCTACAATACGAAGTATTGGCTGAAGGCGATGGCGAAACGCCAACTGCAGATAGCACCGTTCGCGTTCACTACCACGGTACACTAACCTCAGGTGACGTTTTTGACAGCTCTTACGATCGTGGTCAACCGGCTGAATTCCCAGTTGGCGGCGTGATCAGAGGCTGGACTGAAGCACTACAGCTTATGAAAGTTGGTGCTAAACTGCGTTTATATGTACCACACGACCTTGCGTACGGAGAGCAAGGTGCTGGTGCAGCAATCGCACCTTACAGCACGTTAATTTTTGATGTTGAATTGCTTGATATCTTAGGTTAATTCATACAAAAAGGTGAGCTCTTGTGGGGGCTCACCTTTTTATTCATGTTTAGTTATGATTCATTCAACGCCATATTTCACACTTAACTTTTCTGTCCCTGCCTTACTTACTTTTCAGTTCATATTATAGCTTCACCCCTCGCTTATTCATTTGCTTCTAGCGCAATAGCCGCTAATCATTTTTGTTTTCGTATACATTACATAGCGTTCCAAGATATTCTTTCGATATAGACTTTAAAAACGCTTTCGAACTGCGCTACCCGTTTGTACATGTGTATCTTTTTGATGAATAAGGTGTTCGGTGCTTATATTGATGTCATCTGCTCCGAGTTGTTATAAGCCTTTGCACGTTTACAATAGGCGCACGCATAAAAAAGGAAAATGATTATGGTTATCAAGCCTAAAGTGAGAGGCTTTATCTGCACAAACGCACATCCTGTGGGTTGTGCAACGTCGGTAGAACAACAAATTGCCTATATTGAAGAAAAAGGCAGCTTAGGTGATGGCCCTAAAAACGTGCTAGTCATTGGCAGCTCAACCGGTTATGGGTTGGCATCGCGTATTACTTCTGCATTTGGTTATGGTGCAAAAACCCTTGGTGTTTGCTTCGAAAAAGCGCCAACAGAACGCAAAACAGGTACAGCGGGCTGGTACAATACAGCTGCGTTCCATCAGCAGGCGTCTAAAAAAGGGCTTTATGCTGACACCATCAATGGTGATGCGTTTTCTGATGAAATTAAAGTGCAAACGATAGATAAGATTAAAGCTAATATGGGCAAGGTCGACCTTGTTATTTATAGTTTAGCGTCACCGCGCAGAACAGACCCAGATACGGGCGTGGTATACAAATCTACCCTTAAACCAGTAGGGCGTGAGTACACCACCAAAACTTACGATACCGACAAAGATAAAGTACATGATGTCACGTTAGAGGCAGCAAACGATGACGAAATCTTAAACACCATTAAAGTGATGGGCGGAGAAGATTGGGAGCGTTGGATGGATAAGCTTGCCGACGCGGGTGTACTTGCCGAAGGTTGTAAAACCACCGCGTACACTTATATTGGTAAAGCCCTAACTTGGCCTATTTACGGTCAGGCGACCATTGGAAAAGCGAAAGAAGACTTAGACAGAGCCGCTGCTGCTATTATTGGCAAAAATACCGAATTATTGGTTGAAGCGAATGTAAGTTCGTTGAAAGCCTTGGTCACGCAGGCCAGCTCTGCTATTCCTGTTATGCCGCTTTATATCTCGTTAATGCAAGAAGTGATGAAGCGTGACGGTACCCATGAGGGCTGTATTGAACAAATACATGGTTTGTTCACTACCTGCCTATTTGGTGATACACCCACATTAGATGAGGCAAACCGTTATCGCATGGACGGCATTGAAACCAATGACGTTACGCAAGCTAAAATTCAAGCCTTATGGGACAAAGTGACGCAAGAAAACTTTCATGAGCTAAGCGATTATGCTGGTTATCATCACGAATTTTTAAAACTGTTTGGTTTTGATATTGAAGGTGTTGATTACGAACAGGATATTGACCCACTCGTGAAATGGTAAAGGTTTACTATACTTAAATAAGCCTAATATTGAGTAGAGCCGTCGAATCAGACGGCTTTTTCGTTGTTTACTTACTACTTAAACGTAAATGGGGTTTACATTAAATTATAGAAAAGTTGCTCTTTATCTATGATTTGCGTGGCACAAACCGCTCGGTTAATGCTAAAATCCCGAAATTAAGTAGGGGTCTATTCTACTCCTACTCAACAACAGCGTTTATTGCAGTAATACAACAACAAAAATAAGTGTGAATTTTCACTGTTGGTCTATAAAAGAAAAGGCGTATAACGTCGCTTGTACATTTGGAATGTAAGTTACGGCTTCATAACAGGCTGACCGTAACAGTAAGTAAATTCCGTCAATCTAAATATTAAAGGTGTTCTACACCTTAAAAATAGTACGCTTTTGCATGCTGATAAGCAGGATTTTCTGCGGTCATGCAAAAGAGTATTTCTATTAGAGTAGTGCGATTACATATGATAAAAATCAAGAAAGGTCTCGACCTCCCAATAGAGGGAGCGCCGAAGCAGGAGATCGCTGAAGGGTCTGCTGTTTCACGCGTTGCCATTCTGGGAGAAGAATATGTGGGTATGCGTCCTACCATGCACGTCCAAGTTGGCGATGTAGTGAAAAAAGGCCAGATGCTTTTTGAAGACAAAAAGAATCCTGGCGTTAAGTTCACTGCTCCAGCTGCGGGTGAAGTGGTAGAGGTAAACCGTGGTGCAAAGCGTGTTTTGCAATCAGTAGTAGTTAAAGTTAGCGGCAGCGATGCAGTTAGCTTTGATAAAATTGCTGCAGACAAAATCGCGAGTACTGAGCGGGAGCAACTCCAATCAATCCTTGTTGAGTCAGGAATGTGGACAGCGTTACGTACGCGTCCATTTAGCAAATCTCCAGCCCTTGACTCGGTACCAAATTCAATCTTTGTTACAGCAATGGACACCAATCCGCTAGCCGCGGATCCAGCGGTGATTATTGCTGAGCGCAACGACGACTTCGTGAACGGCTTAAAAGCGTTAACGCAGTTAAGTGGCGGCAAGGTTTACGTTTGTAAAGCAGCGGGCTCATCAGTAGCAACTGGCGATGCGGCAGTAGACGTAGAAGAATTCGGTGGACCACACCCAGCAGGCTTAGCAGGTACACATATCCATTACTTGGATTCTGCAGGTTTGAACAAAACGGTTTGGCACATTAGCTACCAAGACGTAATGGCCTTTGGCGCATTGCTAACTACTGGTGAGCTAGACACACGCCGTGTTATTGCTATCGGTGGTCCATCTGCTAAAAATCCTCGTCTTGTTCGTACCTCTATCGGTGCTGATTTAGAAGAGTTGCTAGCAAACGAACAACAAGACGGTGACGTACGTGTCGTTTCAGGTTCCGTGTTAAACGGCGTAACTGCACAAGGTGTTCACGGCTTCCTAGGTCGTTTTCACACCCAAGTATCACTGCTTAAAGAAGGTCGCGAGAAGAAATTCCTTGGCTGGATCACACCTGGTTCAGACAAGCATTCCGTCACGCGCGCTTATCTTGGTCACTTAGGTGGCAGCAAGAAGTTTGATATGACAACAACAACCAATGGCTCTGAGCGCTCTATGGTGCCAATTGGTAATTACGAACGCGTTATGCCCCTAGATATCATTCCTACGCTTTTGCTTAGAGACTTGATTTCTGGTGATTGTGACAGTGCTCAGACATTGGGTTGTTTAGAGTTGGACGAAGAAGATTTGTCTTTGTGTACTTATGTATGCCCAGGCAAATACAACTACGGCCCGATTTTACGCGACTGTTTGACCACGATTGAGAAAGAGGGTTAGTCATGGGTTTAAAAGCGTATTTAGAAAAGATTGAACCGAACTTTGAGCCAGGTGGAAAGCACGAAAAATGGTATGCACTGTATGAAGCAGCGGCAACTATTTTCTATACTCCTGGTAAAGTAAACAAAGCTAACACGCACGTGCGTGACAGCATTGACCTTAAACGCATCATGATTTTGGTGTGGTTAGCAACATTCCCAGCCATGTTCTTCGGTATGTACAACATTGGTTTCCAAGCGCAAGAAGCTATTGCTGCTGGTGCCGGTACACTTCCTGATACATGGCAAGCAGGGTTATTCACCGCCTTAGGTGGAGACTTAGCGAATTCTGGTTTACTAGGCATGTTCTTCTACGGTGCCTGCTTCTGGTTACCTATCTATGCAGTTACCTTTATTGTTGGTGGCTTCTGGGAAGTATTATTTGCTTCGGTACGTAAGCACGAAGTTAACGAAGGTTTCTTCGTTACCTCGGTACTTTTCGCATTAACCCTACCGGCAACTATTCCGCTTTGGCAGGTTGCATTAGGTATTACCTTTGGTGTGGTTATCGCTAAAGAAGTCTTCGGTGGAACTGGCCGTAACTTCCTTAACCCCGCATTGTCTGGTCGTGCGTTCTTATACTTCGCATACCCTGCACAAATCTCTGGCGACCAAGTTTGGGTTGCTGCTGATGGTTACTCGGGTGCAACGTCATTAAGCCAAGCAGCTTCAGGCGCGCTTGATTACGCTAACATGGACCTTTGGTTTGACAGCTTCTTCGGTACTATCGCAGGTTCTGCGGGTGAAGTATCTGCATTGGCTATCCTAATTGGTGGCTTGTTCATCATGTACATGCGTATTGCAAGCTGGCGAATTGTAGCTGGCGTAGCAATCGGTGTAGCCGTGTTTGCCACCTTGCTGAACATGATTGGTAGCGATACCAACTACATGTTTGCAATGCCTGCCTATTGGCACTTCGTTATTGGTGGTCTTGCCTTTGGTATGTTCTTTATGGCGACAGACCCTGTGTCTGCATCGTTTACCAACCAAGGTAAGTGGGCATACGGTATTTTCATCGGCTTTATGACAGTACTTGTACGTGTGCTAAACCCAGCCTTCCCAGAAGGTGTAATGTTGGCCATTCTTTTTGCCAACCTTTGGGCGCCACTGTTCGACTATTTCGTCGCACAAAGTAATATCAAGCGGAGGGTAGCTCGTGTCGGCTAAGAAAGAATCTTTAGGAAAAACGATTGGCGTTGTAGTTGCCGTTTGTCTTGTGTGTTCAATTGTCGTTTCTGGCGCAGCAGTAGGTTTGCGCTCGTTACAGCAAACCAATGCGTCGCTTGATAAAAAGAGCAACATTTTGAATGCAGCAGGGCTTTACGAAACCGGTATGACGGGTAAAGCAATCGAAAGTACATACAGCGAAAAGATTGAATCTCGCTATGTTGATTTGGAAAGCGGTGAGTTTGTAGAAGCGCCTGAGCCAGATTACGATATGTATAAAGCAGCGAAGCAAACTGAATACAGCACAAAAGTAACTAACAGTAACGTTGGCTTCCAACGTCGCCCTAATGTTGCCAGTGTTTATTTGGTTCGTGACGAAGCTGGCGATGTATCTCGCATTATCTTGCCTGTGCACGGTAGTGGTCTATGGGATCTTATGTACGGTTTTCTTGCACTTGACGCCGACGGCGAAACAGTTCGTGAGTTGATTTACTATCAACAAAAAGAAACACCTGGATTAGGTGGCGAAGTGCAAAACCCAGCGTGGCAGGACAAATGGGACGGTAAAGAATTATTCGAGAATGGCGAAGTCGCTATCCGTGTAGTTAAAAACGCAAACCCAAGTAATCCACACACTATTGATGCGCTTTCAGGTGCTACGCTAACCAGTAACGGTGTTGAAAACACAATTCGTTATTGGGTAGGCGAGCAAGGCTTCGGCCAGTTCCTGAAGAATCAGGCATGGCGTTCATAAGGGGAGTCTCATGGCAGATACTAAAGAAATGAAAAAGGCCCTCTTTGGGCCAATTATGGACAACAACCCAATTGCCTTACAGGTACTAGGTATTTGTTCAGCACTGGCTATTACTACTAAGCTGGAAACAGCCTTGGTAATGTCTTTGGCGCTTACGACGGTTGTTGCGTTCTCGAACTTGTTTATTTCGATGATTCGTAACCAGATTCCATCGAGCGTTCGTATCATCATCCAAATGACTATTATTGCGTCATTGGTAATCGTAGTTGACCAAATATTGAAAGCTTACTCGTACGAAATTTCGAAGCAGCTGTCAGTATTCGTTGGTTTGATTATTACTAACTGTATCGTAATGGGTCGTGCTGAAGCCTATGCAATGAAGAGCCCACCTCTGATGAGCTTTTTAGATGGTATTGGTAACGGTTTGGGTTACTCATTCGTATTGGTTGTTATTGGTACAATTAAAGAACTATTCGGTTTCGGTACTATTTTAGGTTTCGAAATTCTACCGCTAGTTCAAAACGGTGGTTGGTATCAGGGTAATGGTTTGTTGATCCTACCATTTAGCTCATTCTTCTTAATCGGCGGTATGATTTGGGTTATCCGTACCCTTCGTCCCGAGCAAGTAGAGCCTAAGGAGTAAGTCATGGAACATTATTTGTCGTTATTTGTTCGCTCAATTTTTGTTGAGAACATGGCGTTATCACTTTTCTTAGGTATGTGTACCTTCTTGGCGGTATCGAAGAAAGTTAAAACTGCTATGGGTCTTGGTGTTGCGGTAATCGTAGTGCTAGGTATTTCTGTACCGGTTAACCAAATCATTTATGTGAACATCCTTGCGCCAGGTGCACTAGCGTGGGCTGGTTTCCCTGATGCAGATTTAAGCTTCCTAAACTTCCTAACCTTTATCGGCGTTATCGCGGCATTGGTTCAAATTTTGGAAATGAGCTTAGACAAGTTTTTCCCTGCGCTTTATAACGCGCTTGGTATCTTCCTTCCGCTAATTACGGTTAACTGCGCTATCTTCGGTGGTGTGGCATTCGCGGTACAACGTGAATATAACTTGACCGAAAGTGTCGTTTACGGCGTAGGAAGTGGTATGGGCTGGGCAATAGCTATTGTGTTATTGGCCGCTGTACGTGAAAAGCTTAAATATGCCGATATGCCTGATGGTATTCGTGGTCTGGGCTCTGTGTTCATGATTGCGGGTCTTATGGCACTTGGCTTCCAGTCATTCACTGGTATTCAGCTGTAATCGAGCTCGGGAGCATATAAATGAATCAAGTAGAAATTTTCCTAGGCGTCGGCATGTTTATTGCCATTGTATTGGCGCTAGTATTTATCATCATGTTTGCCAAGTCGAAGCTGGTACCAAGCGGTGATGTAACCATCACTATCAACGGTGACCCAGACAAAGCAATTAAAACTGAGCCAGGCGGCAAGCTTCTTGGCGCACTAGCAGATGCAGGATATTTCGTATCTTCAGCATGTGGTGGTGGTGGTTCTTGTGGTCAGTGTCGTGTAGACGTTCATTCAGGTGGTGGTGAAATCCTTCCAACTGAACTTGATCACATCACTAAAGGTGAAGCTCGTGAAGGCTGCCGTTTATCATGTCAGGTTGCGATTAAGCAAGACATGGAAATCGAGCTTGAAGAGTCGGTATTTGGTGTTAAGAAGTGGGATTGTGAAGTTATCTCTAACGATAACAAAGCTACTTTCATCAAAGAACTTAAGCTTCAAATTCCTAACGGTGAAAGCGTACCTTTCCGTGCTGGTGGTTACATTCAAATTGAAGCCCCTGCACACCACGTTAAGTACAAAGAGTTTGAAATCCCTGATGAGTATCGCGGTGATTGGGAACGTTTTGGCTTCTTCGATATCGAATCTAAAGTAGATGAAGAAACCATTCGTGCTTACTCAATGGCTAACTACCCAGAAGAAGAAGGCATTATTATGTTGAACGTGCGTATTGCTACGCCGCCACCTAATAACCTAAGCCTACCTGCTGGTAAAATGTCATCGTATATTTGGAGCCTTAAAGAAGGTGACAAAGCAACGATCTCTGGTCCATTTGGGGAATTCTTCGCAAAAGAAACCGAAAACGAAATGGTATTTGTTGGCGGTGGTGCGGGTATGGCGCCAATGCGTTCGCATATCTTCGACCAACTTCGTCGCTTAAATACCGATCGTAAGATGAGTTTCTGGTACGGTGCTCGTTCACTTCGCGAAATGTTCTATACAGAAGACTTCGATGAGTTAGCTGCAGAAAACGATAACTTCAAGTGGCATGTTGCCCTTTCAGATCCTCAGCCTGAGGACAACTGGGAAGGTTACACTGGGTTCATTCACCAAGTTCTTCTTGAGAACTACCTGAAAGACCACCCTGCGCCTGAAGATTGTGAGTTCTACATGTGTGGACCACCTATGATGAACGCAGCCGTTATCAACATGTTGAAAGACCTAGGTGTTGAAGACGAAAACATTATGCTTGATGACTTCGGTGGTTAATCCGAAATCTACAAGTGAGTAAAGGGGGCGTGAGCCCCCTTTTTGTTTAGTTAAAGGACCCAAAACGTGATTCGATTCTTTGCCAGAATAGCATTAGCGGTTATTGCTATGAGCATCCTTTTTATTGCCAGTTGCAGTGAAAAGCCACTTTCGGTTGAGCATTTGCAAGGCCAAACTATGGGCACGACTTATAATATTAAGTACGTTCTTGGTGAAGGTGAAACTGCAGTAGAAGGTTTGCAGGAAGAAATTGACGCTAAGTTAGTTAACATCAATAAGATGATGTCGACCTACGACACAACGTCTGAGTTGTCTCGTTTTAACCAATATCGATATTCAGATAACTTTGCGGTGTCTCAAGAGACGCTTACCGTGGTGAATGAAGCCCTTCGTTTGGCCCGTTTGAGTGATGGTGTGCTAGATGTTACGGTCGGGCCCTTGGTGAATTTGTGGGGGTTTGGACCTAACAAACGCCCAGAGAAAGTGCCAACCCAAGCCGATATTGATGCCGTACGGGATTATGTAGGTTATGAGAAATTATCTACTACGCCAACCGGTCTTATGAAAGCAAACCCCATGTTGTATGTTGATTTATCAACTATTGCGAAAGGTTATGGCGTGGATGAAGTGGCAGCTATTTTAGATGCCCATGACCTGCAGCATTACCTTGTAGAGATTGGCGGTGAAATGCGGGTTAAAGGCGAACGTGGTGATGGCAGTGAATGGCTAATTGCAATTGAAAAGCCGGTAACGACAGAACGCGCCGTACAAAAAGTGGTGTCTATAGGCACTAATGCCATAGCGACATCGGGTGATTATCGTAACTATTACGAAGAAGATGGGAAACGCTACTCTCATTTGATTGACCCAAATACTGGCTCGCCGATAACTCATGATTTGGTGTCGGTTACGGTGGTAAACCCATCTTCAATGATTGCTGATGGCTTAGCCACTGCCTTCAACGTAATGGGATGGCAACGTGCTATCGACCTTGCAGAGCAGGAACAACTTGCTGTATTTCTCATTCGTCGCACAGCCGATGGATTTGAAGAGTATGCCACGCCAGAATTTGATAAACTGGTAAAAGTAAATAATTAAGGAGTAGGCTATGTCTACGTTTATTCTAGCATTCGGTTTCTTCCTCACTATGGTACTTGCCATGGCGGTAGGCTACTTAGTGCAGCGCAAAACCATTTCAGGTAGCTGCGGTGGACTAGGCGCATTGGGTATCGCTAAAGCATGTGATTGCCCAGAGCCTTGTGACAGAAAGAAATCTCGCATGGAAAAAGAAGAAGCGAGAGAAAAGAAATTGAATGAATGGAAACAGAATCAGATCCTTTAATCTGATCTTATCGCTCTTTTGCTTAGACAAAAACAATACGCAAAAGAGTTACAATGTATAAATATAGATGCGCGGTAAGTTAAAAGCTTACCGCGCTTTTTTGTATGCTTCATTTATTACTTGTGGAGTAAGTAGTTGCTCACTATTCATCTCGTTCACTGGTAAGGCGAATTAATATGCTCTAGAATACTGTCTTTCTATACAGTTTTTTTATAGAGCGGTTCAATTCGTTTGGCAGTTTAGGGGGCAATACGGCATGCGAAAAATCATCCATGTAGATATGGACTGCTTTTATGCTGCGGTTGAAATGCGTGACAACCCTGCGTTACGTAATATCCCTATTGCCATTGGTGGAAGCTCACAGCACCGTGGCGTTATCTCTACCTGTAATTATCCTGCCCGTAAATATGGGGTGCGTTCCGCCATGGCCACCGCATACGCGTTTAAGCTTTGCCCGAATCTCACCTTAGTAAAAGGGCGCATGGATGCTTATGTAAAAGAGTCTCAACGAATTCGCGAAATCTTCGCCGACTATACCGATTTAATCGAGCCACTTTCGTTAGATGAAGCTTACCTTGATGTCACCAATAGCCAATACTGCGGAGGGAGCGCCACCCTAATTGCCGAAGAAATTAGAAGCCGTATTGAAGCAGAATTGGGGCTAACCGCGTCGGCGGGCGTTGCCCCCTGTAAGTTTGTAGCAAAAGTGGCCAGCGATGAAAACAAGCCTAATGGGATTTGTGTTATTACACCGGACAAATTAGACAGTTTTGTTAGCGCTATGCCCCTTAAAAAGATTCCAGGGGTAGGCAAAGTGACAATGCAAAAGTTACAGAGATTAGGGTTAGCGACGTGCAGCGACGTGCGTGTTTACCCTTTCGAGCGTATTCAAAAGGAATTAGGTAAGTTTGGCGCGGTACTGTGGGAACGAGCTCACGGTATTGATGACAGAGAACTATCGGTTTCAAGAGAACGCAAGTCTATAGGCGTAGAACGCACCCTAAGCAACGATATTCACTCATTAAAAGACTGTCGAGACTTTATGCCTCACTTACTACAAAAGCTTCAGGAGCGTATGGATGCCCATGAAAAGCGCACAGGAAAGCCTGTTCGTATTCGCACTCAAGGGGTGAAACTGAAATTTCAAGATTTCCAACTTACTACCGTTGAGCATCGATGCCCTTCGTTAAATGCTCATTACTTTGATACCCTATTGCAAGAAGCTTACGAGCGCGCCAAAGGCCGCGGTATACGATTAGTTGGGCTGCACATTGGCCTTGGTGAGGCACAAACCATACATCAACTTCCTTTGCCCCTAGAGGGTGAATAAAATAGTGAGTAAAAAGGTGAGTAATTGAAACGGCGTCAACCTTATCAGACGTCTTATAAACTTAGCCCTAATTAACAGTATTTAAATGAAAAATAATGAAAAGCAGGAGCCATCATGAGTGCCACAGAAACTAAAACTCCCGAACTTAGAACCCCAGGTCGCTACCGCCACTATAAAGGCAGTGATTACGATGTTTACGAAGTGGCGACACATTCAGAAGATGAGTCTTCCTTAGTGGTGTATCGCCCATGTTATGGTGAAAAAGCCTTGTGGGTTCGCCCATTAAGTATGTTTTTAGAAGAGGTGGTAGTAGAAGGCAAGCCTGTTCCGCGGTTTGCTTATATTGGTGACATCCCAACTGATGAAAAAATGATCTGAACCGGAAGCTAGGTCATAGTGTATGTAGACCTAATAAATAATAAGCACTTCCTAAGGAAACCCCAATGGCGCAATCACGTACCCGAAGTATGCTACTAGCTGCAAGTTTAGTATCGACAACTTTCATTCCAGCTGCTTTTTCGCAAGACCGTTTTGAAAAGGTTGAAATAGAAGCAACAGCACTTAAAGGTTCCGTGCATATGTTAACGGGGATGGGCGGCAATATCGGCGTTTCTGCAGGTGATGATGGCATTCTTATTATTGATGATCAGTTTGCTCCGCTTGCAGAAAAAATAGCTGCCGCGCTAGGCGAGCTTGGTAGCGACAAGCCAAAGTATGTGATTAACACCCATTATCATGGCGACCATACAGGGTCGAATGCGTTTTTTCACAGTCACAAAGGCGCGACTATTTTAGCCCATGACAACGTGCGTGTTCGATTGGCCAACGATGAAAAAGTCTCTCCTGATGCGCTACCGGCTATTACCTATGAAAACGGTATCAAGCTACATTTTAACGGTGAAACCATTCACATTATGCATCTTGAATCAGGGCATACCGACGGCGACAGCATCGTATGGTTTGAACAGCCGGATGTCATGCACACTGGCGACTTGTTCTTCAACGGATTATTCCCGTACATCGACTTAAAGTCCGGCGGTAGCGTTAAAGGCTACATTGAATCAGTTAAGCAAGTGATGGCGAAAATAGATGACGATACGGTTCTGATTCCAGGCCATGGTGCACTTAGTAACAAAGCCGAGTACACCAGCTTTCTTGCAATGATTGAAGAAACCTTTGCTTTTGTGAAAGCGCAGAAAGCACAGGGTAAAAGCCTTGAAGCGATTACAGAAGCAGGACTAGACAGTCAGTGGGATAAGTGGGCGTGGAGCTTCATATCGGAAGAGAAGTGGATTGCTACCCTTTACGAAGAGGCCTAATCAAGCCGGTTTAGGAGCAGGCTCAACATTGCTCCTACTCCGACTCGTAACTATATAGCTGCGTCAGTTTTATTCACCACAGACTCCGGATTTAATACCCCATCAGTATGTGTACTATTGTTAGGACTAGACGCGGTTTCGATTGCGCTTTTCTTTTCCGCTTCGTTTATCGTATTGGACGCCGCTTTAGCAGCTTTGTTGGTGGGCGAGTGAGCAACCATTTTAGGTTTGCGTGGTGTTTTATATAGCGGCCAAACGAGTTGCTCTACCCAGTTAGCGTAAAACATTCCTTCAATACCATATTGAGCTGGGTATTTTCGCGTGATTTTGGCAGTTCCAAATAACACGTCCCAGAAAAACAATAGATTTCCGTAATTACCTTTATAGTTGGTAATGCCATCGTCAGCCTTTAGACCGTGGTGTGCGCTATGGGTAGAGGGTGTCGATATTGTCCTTTCCACAATCCACGCTAGCTTGTTAAGCATTGGCGTTTGGTATAAAAATCTGTCCCATTTCCATTCGGCATGCGCACCGGTAATGACACTTAGCTTTACCACAAGATAGAACGCATAAGTCCAGCCTAACCCTAAATAGATAAGCGCGCCTGAAAACCACAGCGACGGCATCAACAGGTAATAGAACACGTTATTACGATAGATAATGCGCACGCTCATGTACTTGCCGTTGTGGTGTGCACGATGCAAGTTGTACAGGAAACGGGTGGAGTGAGACAGGCGGTGCCACCAATATTGCATCATGTCATCGAATATCAGCAGCAATGCAATATGCAGAAAAATAGATGAGTCGCCTAATGCTTCTTGATCTAGTGCTCCTTGGTATTGGGGCACAACAAGTAACATTAACGCACCGGCACTAAAAAGCACGAAAGGCTGGGTAATTACAAAAAGCACTAAGGTGCCAATGAGTTCGACTTTTCCATCATCGCTCACTTCTGCGCATTTCTTAAAAAGCTTACCTTGCTTTGCTTCCAGTAACGCAAATATCAAAAAAATACCGATAATCGCAATTTGATAGTTCATAGTTCTCTCCACGTATTGCAGTAAAATTAACACCCCATTAACATAGTAAATATATAGAACTATAGATTTGGTGAAAAAGTGTCTTATATAAAAGCGCTCAATCAAATTATCATGCCTGAATCATTACTTGAGCTGTGCACGCAATTTGGTACGCCAACTGAGTACGACAAGGGCGCTATGATCCACAATCGAGGGGATTTAAAACCTGGGCTTTCTATCGTGGAGGCTGGGCAGGTGAAGGTGGGCAATTATGGCGTGGACGGTAATTATCAACTTACCACAGTGCTAGAACGGGGCGACACTTTTGGTGAATTCACTTTATATGCATCGTTAGCCAGAACCCATCATGCGCAAGCAATGTCCGACTGCACCGTGCTGCAAATTAATGAAAGTCGCTTTCGGCAACTCGAAGCTGCGCACCCTGAAGTTGGCGTATTTTTAACGCGCAATCTTGCCATAAAGCTTCACGCTACCTTAGAGCGGCTAGATGACATTTTACGCTTACCGACTCATGTACAATTGGCAAAATTGATTTACCAAACCAGCGTTGCGCAAGCAAGCTCAGTTGAAACTAAATCCGTTCAAGCTAGCTTAAGTCAAACTAGCACTGCAGTAGCGCTTAGGCAAAGCGACTATGCTGAGCGTTTAGGGGTAACTGTGTTAACCGCCCACAAAGCGCTAAATAAGTTGGTATCCCTTTCACTAATTCGAAAGCAATATGGGAAAGTGGAGATTGTTGATATGCAAGCAATGTCGAAGTGGCTAAATGACAATGTATCTTTGTTACCTGTCTGAGGCGTGATCACTCATTGAAACCTCCGCTTTATCCAACCATTTCAATTGCGCGAGGGGATAGCCTAAAAAAAACTTTTCTCTGGATAAAATAATTCTATTTTCAATGCGCTTAATACCAAGCTCCTCTCTGTCACTTAGCAATGTACAGGCGTCATTGAGTTTAGCGATATTCGCAAAACAACTGAACGACACATAATCCACTTTCCCCGTTATCTGCATGCAATCCATGAACTCAGGTATTTCTTGAATAGCGGCAATGAAGCGCCGTTTGAAAGGGGCGCTATTGTCATGCAAGGTAAATTCAACATACGCAAAAACATGTTCGCACATAGCTTCAATATTCACGTCTGCATGAAAGGTACGAAAGTAGCCGGCCTCTTTAAGTGCCTTAACCCGCTGGAAGCAGGCACTAGGTGAAAGGTTAACGCGTCCCGCTAACTCCACGTTGGTGAGGTCTGCTTGCAAATGTAATATGGCCAATATCTTTTGATTGTAGCTGTCTAAATGAATAATCTTTTTCATAAGGTGGCTTCTTTTGTCTTAAACGCACGGTTTGCTACATATACGACGTATCTTACGTACCAAAAGCCTTTATTGGCGCCGCTAATCACAGATTACCCGCAGCAAAGATATCCGGCTCATGTGAAATAAAATTTTCGTGAGTGGGAAAAAGTTCTTTGTGAACGTGAAGTTCGCTAGTCAAATTATCAAAATTAACTAACAAACAAAATATTATTTTGCGATAAGTTTGCACAATAGTTCCAGTAATTAAAACAGGACATGCGATATAGGAATTGTGAAATACAGTATGTGAGACAAAGCAACCATAGTGATTTTTGTCTCACCAACCCAGAGTGTTTTTGATGCGTCAATTTAAGCTTGGCACCTTATGTGCGCCAATCTGACATCAACCGAATAAATTAATACGATAAATACTGAAATGGTTGAGCTATATTGCCCAGCGCTTTATCGAAAGCCGCAACCTAACAGGGATAACAAAAAGATGACGTCTGAAAGTACAGCAGATACTAACGACTATGCCCTAGAGCCTGTGCCTGAAAGTGCACAAACAAGCGGTGTGGCGGTAGGTATGATTAACGGGGCATTAGCTTTTGCGGTACCTGGACTAATTACGGGTATAGAAATAGGCGAAGCGCTGGGCTTTTGGGAAAGTCTTGCTGCTTTTCTGGTAGGGGGCTTAATTTTAGCTTTCTTTGGCACGGTGACTGCGCTGGTAGGGCGTGCCAACCGGCTAACATCGTATGTCACCATACGGCATGTGTTTGGCGTGTGGGGCGCAAAGCTGGTGTCATTTTGTTTTGTGCTGTCGTTACTCGGCTGGTACGGCGTTAACTTAGACTTGTTCGCGCTGGCCACCAACGGTTTGTTAGTTGATTACTTGAGCATTACCTTTAACTCCAGTGCTATTGAGTGGGGCGTTAGTGCGGTGATTGTAATCACTACCTTGTACGGCTTTCAGCGCATGGAAAAATTATCCACTTGGCTGGTGCCCATAATGGGAGTGGTCACATTATTCCTATTAATAAAAAGCGCCATGGCAATGGAGTCTTCAGGCGGCTTGGCGGCGGTCGAGCCTACAATGAGTTTTGGTACGGCGGTATCGGCAGTGGTAGGAAGCTTTATTGTATCTATTGTTTTACTGCCTGATTTAGCGCGCTTTTGTCGAACAAAACGAGATGCATGGTCAGCGTCTTTCATTCCCTTCTTTCTACTAAGTACGTTCGTATACATTGCTGCCTCTTTAGCCGCAAATGTATTCGGTAGCGACGATATTCTTGCGCTAATGGTAAAAGTTGGACTAGGGCTAGCAGCCTTTGTACTGCTTATTTGTTCAAGTTGGCTCACCAATGTGTTGAATCTATATAGCGCCTCATTGGGGGCTGCGGCAGTCATTAACGGCGGTAAACAAAAGGTATTGATCATAGCCATGGGTGTGATGGGAGCTGTAGCGTCATCCCTTAATTTACTTGATAGTTTTTCTGAGTTTTTATTCTCGTTGTCCATCATGTTTACCCCTGTGGCCGCTATCTACTGCGCTGATTTTTTTATTTTAAGAAAGCAAGCTGTGTACCGAACGGATGACTTTATTCCCTCTTTTAATATTAGCGCCATAGCTGCGTGGATAACTGGCATCTTGTTTACCTTTACAAGCGTTGAAACAGGGCTTTTTATCACGCCTATTGAAGCGATAGACGCTTTAATTGTGTCGCTAGTCAGCTACCTCATTTTATCTTATATAACTCGCGCTTTCAGAACTAACATAAGTACTAGGAGCAGCATCGATAGCAATACAGATAGCAGAACTGACAACCCTATCAAGAACAGTACTAAGAGAGAAAACCCATGAAAGAGTTAAGCTTTCAAGATATGAAAGACATTTTGCTAGGCTGCACTGTGCTAGGTACAGGGGGCGGTGGCGAAATGAGTGAAGGCCTAGCACTCATTGATGAGGTAATCGAAAAAGGCTTGCCAATACGCCTAGTAGGGCTTGATGAAGCTCCTGATGATGCATGGATTTGTACGCCTTATTTACTTGGTGCGCTAGATTTAAGTGCCAAAGAGGCCGACGAATACAAAGCGCTACCTAGAAATACCGAGCCAGCAATTTGCAGCGCGTATAGCCGCATAGAATCTTATTTTGATAGGAAGTTTTATGGCACCGTGTGCTGTGAAATGGGCGGTTCTAATACGGCAGTGGCATTTTATACCGCGGCGTTGAATAACGGTGTGGTGATTGACGCTGACCCTGCTGGGCGGGCAGTACCAGAAATTACCCATTCAACCTATTATCTAAATGGCCTTAATGCCGCGCCTGTTATTGCCGCTAATAACTTTTGCGAAACCTTTGTGTGTGAAGGCTTGCGTGACGATCAAAGAGCCGAGCATGTTATGCGTGCACTTTGCCAAGTGAGCGCCAACGACATTGCGGCTATCGACCATGCTATGCCTGTAAAAGACATTCGCCACGCCCTAATAGGCGGAACGATTTCAAAGGCATGGGCGCTAGGTAAAGCGGTGTCGGCTGCCAAGCTGCAAGGTGGTGATGCTGCCAAAGTGATTGCAGACGTCGGTAATGGTTTTGTTGCCTTTAGAGGCAAAGTGACCGCCTTTGAATTTGATACCATAGGTGGCTTTTCTGTCGGAACCGTTGATTTAGCTGGCGCAGGCGATGATGAAGGCCATACCTATCAGCTAGGGGTTAAGAACGAAAACTTAGTTAGTTATTACGACGGTGAAGTGGACGTAACTATACCAGACCTTATTTGCGTGATAGATGATAATACGGGGGAGCCAGTGACTAATCCACATTACGAAATTGGGCAATCGTTGGCGGTTATTATCTTACCTGCCCCTGAAGCGTTTTTAACCCAGAAAGGTTTAGCCACCTTTGGCCCAGCCTATGTGGGTGTGGATGCGCCTTACCGCCCTGCTAGCTTGCAAAATAGGCATAATAAATAGGTATAAATTAGCCGTATTGCGCGTTGCTTAGCGCGCCAAGCTTGTTTATGCTCAATGCCTGCTAATATTTACGTTCTAAAAAGGGTATATCGTGTGTGAACTGCTTGGCATGAGTGCCAATACGCCAACTGATTTGTGTTTTAGCTTTACCGGCCTCACCCGACGCGGTGGCGAAACAGGCCCGCACAAGGATGGCTGGGGTATGGCATTTTATGAAGGCAAGGGCATCCGCCTTTTTCACGACCCCGAACCCTGTGCTACCTCTCAAATTGCAGAGTTTGTTTCTCATCTGCCGATTGAGAGCGAAACGGCTATTTGTCATATTCGCCAAGCCAATGTCGGCAATATTAACCTCGCCAACACCCACCCCTTTACCCGAGAAATGTGGGGTAAGTATTGGGTGTTCGCACATAATGGGCAGCTACCTAACTTTGTGCCTCGTGAAGGCATGTATGAAGCGGTAGGAGATACCGACAGCGAAGCCATGTTCTGCGATTTAATGAATCAAGTGCGGGAAAACCTGCCTCGAGATGCTATGCCGCAACAATTGGCCGATACGCTGGTAAATATCGCCAAAGGCTACGCAGAGCAAGGTGTATTTAATTGCTTGCTCAGCAATGGCGAATGGTTGTTTTCATTTTGCAGCACTAAAATGGCCAGTATTACCCGCCGCGCGCCGTTTGGCCCAGCTTGCTTAAGTGACGTGGAAGTAGAAATTGATTTTGCCGCTGAAACTACACCCAATGATGTGGTGAGCATTATTGCAACCGCGCCGCTTACTCATGACGAACAGTGGGATATATACGAGCGTGGTGAATGGAAGCTATGGCAGCAAGGCGAAGTGATTGCCAGCGGCAAAGTAGATGTACCCATACATAAATCTGAAGCCGCTATGACCAGCCCCGATCCCGATTTGAGTGCTCAACAAGCAAGTTGAGCTCGCATCGCTTTTAACTGATTTTATTAACTTAGCTGCTTTCGAGCGCTTCCACAATCAACGACTGAATTTTTTGATAGCGAAGTGGCAGTGAGCGGTGAGGTGTTTTCACAAAATACAGCGGTTCAGTCACATCGTGCCTTGCGGGGTAAATGGTTAAGCTGTTTGCCGCGTCAGCAAAGCTATCAAGCACCTTAATAGGCAGTACGGTAAAGCCTAGCCCTTTACTAACCGGCAATAAAATTTGAGACAGTTGGTTTATATAACCACGCTGTGGCAACCGGCTAGGATCTAACTGCATCAAGGCTTGCTCGCCGCTGTGACTAAAATAAAGCTTTAAGTAATGCATGGCATCTGGGTGATTTATCAATCCAAGGGCGAGCAATGTATCGTCAATGGCCTCATAAGGCGTATCCTTGGGTAAAATAAGCCCCAGTGATTCATGGCCTATCTTTTCAGATGAAAACAATTCCTCGTCAGGCTGCTGGGTAACTATGCCTAGTTCAAGGCTAGATGCTTGAATGTTGTTTAATATGGTGCGGTTTGGGGCAACTTCTAAATGTATGCTCAAGCGAGGATGGGTGACTTGTAGCTCAACTAACACAGGGTACAAACGCTGTGCTAACGCACCAGAACACCCAATTACGCACTTACCTTCATAGGGTGCATCAAACTTTAAACTCTCTATCAGCGCTTGCTCATGCTTACTCAAGCTTAGCGCATAGTCGTAAACTCGTTGGCCTTGTTCGGTCAGTTCAACCCCTTTACCCAAACGAATAAGTAGCGCACAGCCACAGGCATCTTCAAGCTTCTTAATATGCTGGCTCACGCCTGGCTGGGTCATAAACCGCTGTTCTGCGGTGCGGGTGAAATTACCCGTTTCAACTAACATCTTAAAGGTGTCGAGCCACAAAGGATTCAGCATGCTATAAATTTATGTTATGGATTTAAGAAATAATCATAATTTCCAGTAGTGGGTTTGTCTAGTTAATATACGTGCATACTTTACATCGAGGAGATAAAGATGACTGAAGCAGTTAAGACCCCTTATCCACGTACGTTTTCACATATTGGTATTTCGGTTCCAGACCTTGATGCCGCCGTTAAGTTTTACACTGAAGTACTAGGCTGGTACTTAATCATGAAGCCAACTGAAATTGTTGAAGATGACTCAGCAATTGGTGAAATGTGTACTGATGTATTTGGTGCAGGTTGGGATAAATTCCGCATTGCTCACCTTTCAACGGGCGACCGCGTAGGTGTTGAAATATTTGAATTTAAAAATCAGGAAAACCCTGAGAACAACTTCGAATACTGGAAAACGGGTGTGTTCCATTTCTGTGTTCAAGACCCTGATGTTGAAGGCTTGGCAGAAAAGATTGTAGAAGCCGGTGGTAAGAAACGCATGAAAGCACCACGTTATTACTACCCAGGCGAAAAGCCTTACCGCATGATTTACATGGAAGACCCGTTTGGTAACATCCTTGAAATTTATAGCCACAGCTATGAACTTCATTATGCTAGCGGTGCCTACCAGTAAGTAAAGAAGGCAATAGGTAAAGAAGCGCAATAAGTAAAGGGCGAGTGGATCACTCGCCTTTTTTAATGGGCAGAAAAACTATTCTATTGGCGCTTCTATTGCTATTCCTACTGGCACTTAACCCCATTGTGATGCAACGTAAGGGTTACTGGCTTTTTCTTTTGCTACCGTGGTGGTAGGGCCATGACCAGGATAAATCACCATATCGTCAGGTAGTGTTAAAATTTTTGCGTTTATTGAATCGAGTAGCTGTTGATGATCTCCTTGAGGGAAATCAGTGCGCCCAATTGAACCAGCAAAAATCACATCACCCACAATAACCTTGTTACTTATTCGCTCCACGAGAACCACATGGCCAGGGGTATGCCCCGGGCAGTGCAATACCTCAAGCGTTAGCTCTCCAACTGAAATGGTATCGTTGTCGCTTAACCATTGGTTCGGCACAAAGGGCGTGGCAGGTGGAAAGCCAAACATTTGGCTTTGCTGCATTAGAGCATCTAGCCAGAATTTGTCACCTAGGTGTGGTCCTACTATCGGCACATCGTAGTATTTAGCAAGTTCGACAGTGCCGCCTACATGGTCTAAATGACCGTGGGTAAGAATGATTTTTTCAATAGTTACCTGATTATCTGACGCCGCGCAGATGAGCTTCTGTATATCTCCGCCAGGGTCAACAAATGCCCCTTGCTTGCTACCTGCGTCCCAAATAAGCGAACAGTTTTGAGCAAATGGCGTCACCGGTATAATAATAATTTCCAATGTGCTTCCTCCCAACAAAGGCTATTTCGAAAACACTTTTTTACCTGCTATGTAGGTAGCATGCACTTGGGTTTTCCAAATATCTTTTTTATCTATGGTAAAGATATCTTGATCAACCAGTATGAAATCCGCCCACTTGCCAGGCGTAAGAGTGCCAAGGGTGTCTTCCATATGTCCCGCGTAAGCAGCATCTAAGGTAAAACCTTTAAAGGCTTGCTTAATAGTAAGCGCCTCGTGGGCATACCAGCCTTTAACTGGCTGGTTTTCTCTGTCTTGGCGGGTTACCGCAGCGTGTAAACCATAGAATGGGTTAGCCAACTCCACTGGGAAATCTGAGCCAAGAGGCAAAGGAATACCTGATTCAAGTAAAGTTTGCCACGCATAAGCGCCTTCCATTCTGTCTTTGCCAATACGATCTTCAGCCATGTTTTTATCGCTGGTAGCGTGAGTGGGCTGCATGGATGGCAATACATCTAACTCGGCAAAACGAGCGAGATCTTCAGGCGCGATAACTTGCGCATGTTCTATTCGGTTACGTAATTCACTACCGCCGATAGCCGTAAATGTTTTTTCAAACTCATTCAGCGCAACATGATTCGCTTTATCGCCAATAGCGTGGTAATTCAATTGAAACCCAGCGCCTATGACCGACGTAAACAACGGCG
The DNA here is from genome assembly GCF_001562115.1 of Alteromonas stellipolaris. Taxonomy (NCBI): domain Bacteria; kingdom Pseudomonadati; phylum Pseudomonadota; class Gammaproteobacteria; order Alteromonadales; family Alteromonadaceae; genus Alteromonas; species Alteromonas stellipolaris. The sequence goes on along the minus strand of NZ_CP013926.1, from coordinate 3,993,467 downwards.
TCATATCTTCAGGCTGAGTGAGTAATAAACCATGCTGGTGGGGTGCGTCAGAGTAGGGGGCTAATAAGGCTGCGCCTCTGCTGCCAAGCGCACCATCGCCATAGGCTTTTACTGAACGAATATATAAATAATCGTTAGCGTCGCGAATGGGCCCTTTTCCTAATAGTTTACTTAAGTCGGGGTCAGTGGCGCTTATCATGGCGTATATTCGAATGGGCAGTTCAGCTTGAACTGCTTGTTTAATATAAAAGTCGTACACACCACGGCCGACACCTGCATCATGCATTGACGTAATGCCATTTGATAGTAAGTGCTTACCTGCTGCATCTAGTTGGCGTTTGTATACCGCATTGCTTTGCGTTGGCAAATAGGGTTCGACTAACGCCATGGCATTATCAATTAATACCCCTGTTGGCTCGCCATTCGCATCTTTAACAATCTCACCGCCAACCGGTGTAGGCGTGTCTTTAGTGATACCCGCTAAGGTGAGGGTCTTGGTATTTGCCCAGCCAGCATGGCCGTCTACACGAGTGAGCCAAACAGGGCGGTCAGACACTTTTTTGTCTAAATCAGAACTGGTTGGAAAGGCTCTATCAGACCATAATTCTTGGTTCCAACCTCGGCCAGTAATCCAAGGTTGCGTGCTATTTGCCAGTGCATATTCCGCCACGCTTTCTGCGGCATTGGCAGCACTGGTGCTTTCACGTAAATCCACTTCAAGTAGGTTAGCCCCCAAGCCCAATAAGTGCCCGTGAGCATCAATAAGGCCAGGCAACATAACGAGACCTTCACCATCAATGGTTTCTGTTATCGACACATCATCAGTCATGCCGGCTTTAGTGTCTTTTGCACTGACGTTTAGCGATACCACCTTACCGTCATCAATAAGGATGTTTGAGAAGGTCACTAACTCAGCATCATCATTCAGCGTGTAACCTTTTACGTTGGTAAAAAGTGTTGCTGCACAAGCGATACTGGATAGTGAGGCAATAGCAAACGCGCCACCTAATTTAAGAATGGAGCGCTTTATGAGGCGGTTGTTACTTTGACTAAGGGTAATTTCACGTACTATTTCTGTCGTATTAACGTGCATTTTTAGCATGCTTATTCTTCCGTGTTAATAATAGGGGGTTGAAGCAAAAAGTCTCGTTCCCAAATTGCAGCCATAGAGGCTTGGCTAATATTGCCGCCAGACAGCATAACCAACGCAGTTTGGCCAGGTGGTGTGTTAGCAGCCCATGCCGCAACCGCTGCCATACTCATGGCGCAAGTGGGTTCTATGTGAAGTTTCAATAGGTGCTGCAGCCACTGTGTCCAGTAGGCTATTTGCAATTCGTCCACTTCGTAAAAATCATCAAGTTCTTGTAATAGAGGAAAGGTCACATTGCCCACTGAGGGCGTTGCAGCGCCGTCGGCAAGGGTCACCGGCGGTGCATCAAGGGCAACTATCTCACCTTGCTGCAATGACTGAGAGGCATCGTTGGCGGCAAGTGGTTCAGCCCCAATAACTAACGCATCGGGTTGTAACGCCCGAGCAGTAAGCAAAGTGCCCGATAACAAACCACCACCGCCACAAGGGGCGAATATAGCATCTACTTTACCTGCATCTTCTAGGGCTTCAACGGCAGCAGTACCTTGGCCAGCTACAATATCTGGATGGTTAAACGGCGGTATCCATACCGTACCTGCTTCCTCAGCGGCATTGGCCACGGCAATATCGGCTTCTTGGCGGGTAGCAAAGAGTTTCAACTTTGCTCCATAGCTTTCGGTGGCCGCTGCTTTAATAGGAGAAATGGTTTCGCTAGCGAAAATAGTGGCGGGAATGCCATATTTTGCAGCAGCATAAGCCACAGCCTGGGCATGATTACCTGAACTATTGGCCACCACCTTTTTAGGTAGTTCACCCCGTTCATCTAAGTGCGCCAAGAAATTTAGTGCGCCGCGCAGCTTAAATGCTCCTATGGTTTGAAGGCATTCAGCTTTAAATAAAATACGATGCCCCATCCACTTATTTAACAGGCTCGACTCCATAATAGGTGTGCGCTTAACGTGGTCTTTAATTCTGTCATACGCTTGAGTTATGGCCGAGTAGGAGAGTTCCGTTTCACTAGAGTGCATGAGTAACGCCTTGTATCTGCATTAGAAATACGTTTATTTAAACGCAGTTTATATTTAAGTAAAGTTATACCCTATCATTTAAATGCTAAAAGGCTAATTCATAAAAAATTCATCTTCGCGGTTTATATTCCTACCCTCTCGATGAGAGGTAATCGTAATGCAATCAAGAGTTACCCAGCGAATATACGGGCTGCCCCTAGTGCTGTTCGTGTTTCTATCCCTGCTTTTTGTCGCAGCTGGTGTCTATCTAGACAATGAAGACAAGCGAGTTCGAATTTCGAAAGCCCAATCCGTTGCCGAACAGGTAAAGATTAGCTTAGAAGTATTCTCTACAGAACGTATGCAAGCCGTTCATAATTTAATGCGAAACTGGCCAACCTTTGCGCCCAATCAGGTGGATTGGTTTAATGCGCAAGCGATGTCGTTGATGGGAATGCAGCGCGGGTATAGTTCGCTAACCTTTGCTGATCAAAATGGTGTCATCCAATGGATAGCTACCCCTAGCCATGGAATGAAAACTCGCCTATCAAACGAACTTATCGGCAAGCCACTCGCATCGGTAGGGCTCACTATTCCCACACCTGCTGAGTCGTTGACCAGTACATTGGTTCATTCGTCGGTAACGGGGCATTATCATATTATTGTTGGCCGTACCATTAGCCCTCAAGAACTCAATCACGGGTTCTTACTGGCGGGCTTTGATGCACAAACGATTTTGGGCGTTATGCTTGGCGAGCTAGAAGGTCCTCAGTTTAATTTTGCGCTTCAAGACGCTGGTCGCACCCTATTTAGCAATGGTGAGTTAGTTGATGACGGAACCGTGATTGCGACTGAGCCGTTTCCGTTTATTGGTCGTCAGTTTTCGCTGTCTATGCAGACCGAAGTGGGGCGTTATAGATCTGGTGTATTAGTCGTGGTGATAGGGCTTTTCATGTCGGCGTTGGCCAGTTGGATTTTTCATAAGCAAATGAAAGGTGCGGTGAATCTATCGGCCAGTCAAAAGCGTTACCTTACGGCCAGTGAGGCATCGTTAGATGCGTTAGTCATTTATCGCCCTGCAGGCAATGATTATGAGTTAGTTGAAGCAAACCGCTACAGTCGATTTCTATTTCGTGGGGCATGTTCAGAGTTAAGCACTAAAACACTGAAAGCTCAGTTAACGCTTCTAGGCAAAGCTGACCTCTTTGATAGTGTTGTTGCGGTGGCAATAAACAACAAGCCCTTTGAAGAGTATGTTGCTATCAAAGGGAATAAAATTGCACCTGAATGGTTGAAGGTACAAGTAGTTAAAGCCGGGGACAATATTGCCTTGACCGCAAGGGATGTCACAGAGAGATTTAAGGCTCAGCAAGCTCTTAAACATAGCGAAGAGCGCTATCGCAGGTTGGTAGATGGCATGCACAGGCACTTCGTTTATACCAAAACCGCTGAACATAAGTTTATTTATGTGAGTGCAGGAATTAGTACTATCTTAGGTTTTACTCCAGATAATTTTATCGAAAAACAATCTCGACTTGTCAGAAGAATACCAGATGAGACTTTCGAAATACGAGCGAAATCGGGTCTGGGAGTAAAACCCGCCCCTTATCTGGTTCACTACACCAGTTATGATGGTACCGAGTTGGTACTAGAGTTTTCAGATACCCCTATATTAGATGAATCTGGCGCGCTAATTGCGGTGGAGGGCATAGCCAGGGATGTGACAAAAGAGCAAGAATTACAAGCTGAAGTAGCGTATCAAGCAAATCATGATCAATTGACGGGTCTACTCAACCGCTATGCTTTTGATAAGCAACTACGAGAAATTTTAGAGTCTAATGCCGTCAATACTGTTGATAAAAATGTCGAAATTGTAAGAGATAACGTCACTTCCATATTCCCAGCATCCACGTCGGGTGATACAACTAACCCCGGCGTGATGTGCTTTATCGATATGGACAGATTTAAGTTAGTGAACGACAGTTGTGGGCACCCAGCTGGCGATAAGTTACTTCAGGAAGTGTCTACCATCTTTAAGCGGCATATCAGTGACAAAGACTTACTTGCCCGCATCGGCGGGGATGAGTTTTGTATTATTTATCATCAACAGCCCCTCGATAAGGTAAAAATAAAGCTCGATAAACTGTTAAAGGCTATCTCTACTTATCGGTTTATGTATGGAGATAAGCTATTTTTCGTTGGTGCAAGCATTGGTGTCATTGAAATAACCCCTCAAGAACATAATGCGGCAGAGCTTATAAAGGCAGCTGACAATGCCTGTTATAAGGCCAAGCATTTAGGAAGAAACAGATACTTTGTCTATCACGCTCAAGATGCTCAGCTAGGCATGGATAGCAGCGAAAATGACGTACTACACACCCTGCATAAAGCACTTCAGTTCGATGGTTTTGAATTATATAGCCAAGCCATTATGCCGCTAAATAGCATAGGCGAAGACACTGCCACCGCCCTTGAGCACTATGAAATATTGCTTCGCCTGACGGGAAGCGACGGTAGCCTAATTAGCCCAGGTTTATTTATTCCTCTTGCCGAGCGTCATGGCTTAATGAACAAAGTGGACTATTGGGTAGTAGATAATACGTTAAAGATGTTAGAGGCCAATCCGCTGCACGTAGACAATGTGGCTAAAGTGGCCATTAACTTGTCAGGGATTACCCTTGGTGATGAAATCACCTTGTTGAAAATTACCCAGCGGCTTCAAGGCACCCCAGTACCTTTAGAAAAGATTTGCTTTGAAATCACCGAAACCACCGCGGTCACCAACTTAAGTGCGGCAAAGCATTTTATCTCCACGCTTCGAGCAATAGGCTGTAGCTTTGCCCTCGACGATTTTGGTGCGGGGATGTCGTCTTTCACCTACCTTAAAAACTTGGATGTCGACTACGTCAAAATTGACGGTTCCTTTGTTCGAAATATTGTTCACGATCCAATCGATCATGCTACAGTTACCGCGATAAATAATATTGCTCACAGTATGGGTAAGCAAACGGTGGCGGAGTTTGTGGTAGATACCGCAACGGCAAATGTACTAAAGGTATTACAGGTAGACTACGGTCAAGGTTTTGCCTTAGATAAGCCCCAACCCCTTGCTCATCGCGTACAGTGGCTTACAAAACTCGTGTCTGTTTAGGAGAATAAAATGGGCTTATTTGACACCTTGCTAGGTAACGCTAGTGAAACCAGCGCTGAAGCGGTAAATGAAGAACTCTCACCCATACTGGCTGAAAATGAAACCGTCACCGCGGCATTTAAACTAGTAAGAGATTTAAGTGTATTTACCAATAAGCGTTTGATCCTTATTGATAAGCAAGGATTAACAGGCAGAAAGGTGAACTACCACTCTATTCCTTATAAGTCGATCACGCAGTTTGTGGTAGAAACTGCGGGCCACTTCGATACCGATGCAGAACTAAAAATATGGTTATCAGGTAAAAGTGATGCTATCGAAATTGAGTTAAGTAAAGCGTCGGCGCAAGATGTGCAGAAGAACTTAGCTAATCAGATGTTCGCCTAACGCCATATTTTGTTATTGCCAGCCTAGGTTTAACGGCGGGTTAAAAAAGAATAAGCGAAGTATAAATAAAAACGGCGGTGCTTTTAAAAGCACCGCCGTTTTTTTGTTAAAACCTTTTTTCAAAGCTTAAAAATATAAAACCTTATTGCTCAGGCGTTAAATTTCTATCGAAGAAGTTAGTAATTGTTTTGTACAAATGGATCCCCGTTTGCTTACCACGAATACTGTGCTTCTTACCAGGGTAATCCATGGTTTCAAATGGAATTGCCAAATCCTGAAGATGTTTGTATAGCATGGTAGAGTGGGTGAACAACACGTTGTCGTCAGCCATTCCGTGATAAATAAGCAAGTCACCCTTTAAGTCTTTTGCGTATGGGAATACGGAAGAGGCGGTGTACGCATCGTCATCGGTTTTAGGGTTACCCATATAGCGTTCGGTGTAATGGGTGTCGTATAAGCGCCAGTCGGTAACTGGTGCGCCAGACACACCTGCTTGGAAGTAATCACCGGCTTTAAACATGGTCATTAGCGTCATATAACCACCATAACTGTGGCCATGAACACCAATACGCTTAGCATCTACGTACGGTAGGGTACGTAAAAACTCAACACCTGCTACTTGGTCGTCAACTTCAATAAAGCCCATTTTCTTGTAGATAGGATCTTCAAATGCTTTACCACGGTAGTTAGAGCCACGGTTATCAAGGGTAAACACCACATAGCCCTTATCTACCCAATGCTGCATCAGTAACCCACGGTTACCTGCCCAGCTATTCGTCACAACTTGCGCGTGTGGACCACCGTAAAGATACACAATAACAGGGTGTTTCTTTTCAAGGTTTTCAGGTTTGTAAATACGGTACTTTAAGGTTGCGCCATCTTTGGTGGTAATGTCACCAAATTCAGGTTTAGTCCACGTGTCCATATAGGGATGTAGCGGGTGGCCTTCTTCAACTTTGTTTTCTTCAAGCCATGTAATACGCTTGCCAGAAGCATCATTTAAATTCACTTGGGCAGGTGAATTAATGGTAGAGAAGCGGTCGATAAAGATAGAAGCATCTTTACTGAACGATACACTGTGATAAGCGCCTTCATTGGTAATACGTGAAATATCACCACCGTCTAATGACACTGAATAGGCGTGACTTTCAAGCGGTGTGTCTTTACGACCTGCGAAGTAAATTCGGTTGCTCTTAGCATCAACCGCCTCAATGTTATCAACCACCCAGTCGCCTTGAGTTAGCTGACGTACTAACTTACCGCTGTTCTCGTAAAGGTAAAGGTGCTTGAAGCCATCTCGCTCAGAAGCCCAGATAAACTGGTCTGAGTCAGACAAAAAGTACAAATCGTTATGCAAGTTAACCCACGTATTACTGGTTTCGCTTAACAACACGTCCTGCTTTTCTGTTGGAACGTTATACGCTCTAAGCTCAAGCGTTTGTTGATCGCGAGTCTGCCACTGATACGTGAAGGTTTCACTGTTAGGCATCCACTTACCGCGGGCAAGGTAAATGTCTTTGTCTTCGCCTAAATCTACCCATCTACGTGCACCGTTATTGATGTTTTGAATAGCCAGTTCAACAAGTACATTGTTGGTGCCTGCTTTCGGGTATTTTTGTTCAATGGTTTTAATGTCGTCGGCATAAATTTCAGAACGAGAAATAACATCTACAGGGCTTTCATCTACTTTGGTAAATGCAATAAAGCTTTCATCTGGCGACCACCAGTAACCTGTCATTCTGCCCATTTCTTCTTGGGCAACGAATTCGGCCATTCCAAATTTAATGTTACCGCCGCCTTCTTTTGTGATGGCGGTTTCTTTGCCCGACTCAATATGTTTTACAAACAAGTTTTGGTCGCGAATGAAAGAAATGTAATTTCCTTTAGGAGAAAGCTTAATATCAGTTTCGAATACGTCAGTATCAAGAAGTTGCTTTGCCCCTTTTTCACCGAGTTTGTGGTAATAAACATCACCACCTAGCGGGAAAAGGAGGGCCTTACCGTCTGCAGACCATTGATAGCTTACAATACCACTACCCGACAGACGCATACGTTCGCGACGGGCTTTTTCTTCGTCACTTAACACTTCTTCGCCACTTTGAAGGTCATTTGAATCGAACAATAGGCGGGTTTCGCCACTGTCTATATGGTATTCCCATAAATCGAGACGTTCATAATCGGTCTGTTTTCCTTTTAAGAACGTAACTCTTTCTCCATCTGGAGAAACTTTAAGTGCGCGAGGCGCATTGCCATCAAGGGAAGGAGAAGCGAAAATACGCTCAATATCGAGCGGTTCGGCCTGTACAGCTGTAGAGAGCATAGCGGCTCCTATTAAAAGGGCTTTTTTCATTTTTATCTGCATATTTTTAACTGTCGAATGGTTGATTGTAGAGAAACTGTCTTAGGATACAAGGTACTAAGTATGAAAACCGCAATGGTGCTAGGAGCGACCGGATTAGTGGGACGAACGTTGGTAAATATACTTTTACAGGACCGTCGCTACAGCGAAGTGACCTGTTTGGTTAGAAAACCGCTGCAGTCTAGTCAATTTTCCGATCCATATAATAGGTTAAAACCCGTGGTTATCGATTTTGATAACCTGCAGGACTACCAAGGGTATTTTGGTGTTGATCACGTGTATTGCTGTTTAGGTACCACACTTAAACAAGCCGGCTCTAAATCGGCGTTCAGACGCGTTGACTTCGAATACGTGCATATTGCCGCGCAACTAACCCGTGCCCAGCGAACCGGTAGCTTTGTGTGGATCTCATCGGTAGGGGCAGATGCAAAAAGCAGTAATTTTTATTTGCGGGTGAAAGGTGAGTTAGAAAACGCGATAATGCGTATGCCTCAGCTTCCTCATGCGGCGGCAGTTCGTCCTTCACTTCTGTTAGGCACGCGAAGCGAATCTCGCACTCTAGAAGATGTGGCACAAAAAACTGCACCAGTTTGGAAAATGTTGATGCAAGGACCGTTAAAGAAATATCGCCCAGTACATGCTGTCGATGTAGCAAGAAACATGATGACAAGGCAAAAGTGGTAGGGCAGAGCGCAGCGCCTTAAACAGCCAAAACCAAAACCAAAACCAAAAATCAGAAATATAAAGAGAACCACCATGTTTCGCTGTAAGCAATTCGTTGTTAATCAAACCAATTGTGCCATGAAGGTAAATACTGACAGTATTATTTTAGGCAGTTGGGCTAAGCCCAATCAAGGTGTCCATATTCTTGATATCGGCACTGGCACGGGTATTCTCGCGCTAATGATGGCGCAACAGTCTATCCCATCGGCTAAAATTACCGCTATCGATATTGATAAAGGAGCTGCATTACAAGCAAGCGCTAACGTTGCTGCTTCGCCTTGGCCAACAAAAATAACAGTGCAGCATACCAAGTTGTCCGACTTAGCCGCAGATAACGCTTTCGATCTTATCGTGTCTAATCCGCCCTATTTCGAACAGGTTAAAGGCGATAGCCACGCCTACCAATCACAAAGCGAAATAAGAGAACATGCTAGGCAAACTGTTTCACTCACTCCAGTAAATCTTCTTTCATTTGTTGCTGAAACACTTACCCGTACTGGTGAATTCTATTGCCTTTATCCTTTTGCCAGAGAGAACGAAATTATAGACATGGCTGCTGAATTAGGTTTATTCACGAATCGTATATTGAGAGTACAGCACGATGACCAGCGCGGCCCTTATGTAACGGTATTTTGTATGAGCAAGCAACAGAACCAAAACCAGAACCATAAACACAGAGACATAGAACACCTGGCGATTAGAGATGAAGCCGGAGACTATTCATGTGATTTCAAAGCGCTTTGCCGCGAATTTTATTTACGCTTTTAACAAAGGTAGTTTGGCATGTTGATTGTAGCTGAAGCGTTCGGTGCCATTGCCGTCGTACTTAATTTTATTGGTTATAGGCAAAATAGTGTAGAGCGCTATTTGTTTATATCTGCCTTTGCTTTGCTGAGCTTAAGCGTGCACTTTTTTATGCTTGATGCCATGGCTGCCGGCGTGGGTACTTGCTTAGCGGGGTTACGTAACTTTATTGCTATTAAAAATCGTAGCCGATGGGTACTGTTTATTTTCGTGGCCGCCAATATCCTCTTCATGCTGTATGAGTGGTTTATTCTGCACCATGACTGGAACATATTTATTGCCTATGCCTCATCGCTTATCTTTACGATAGGCTCAATTGTGTTAAGAGAGGCAGATAAAATAAGGCGTTATTTCTTGCTCGCAGAAACATTAGGGCTCATGTACGCCCTATCAGTAGGCAGTATTTTTGGTACTGTTTTTAATATCAGTAACTTATTCAGCATCGTGACAAAGATGATTAGTGATAAAAAGAAGGTAAACCATTAGTCTAAAGTGGCTGCGCGAGGTTTTTAAAAAACCTTTTAAAACATTGCTTTATGCTTTCTACTTTATGCTAATAAGCCAAAGTTGAATTTAATCACACCACTTCAATGGGTATAAAGAATCATCTGAGGGTATCAGGCCTCAGATTTTTACCTTGCAAGAGTATTTGTAAACTCTTCCGTAGTCTGAGAAGTGGTGTATTTTATGAATGTAGTGAACTTGCACGCTCATCGAGTGACATCGCTTGCCGATAGTCATATTGATGAAGCAGCCGAGCCCTGTGCGAAGCTGATTGGTGGTCAATCTAAAGAAGAGACCGAACAACTTTGGAAAAAACGTCTTAACTTATATGTTAATGCAGAAAAAAAGTTGTTAAAAATTAAACGACTGCGTAAAGTAACAGGAGTTGTTACCTTAGCTTGTATGGGAGCATTATTTTTCTCTTTGTACATGGCCCCTATTCTTACTCCTTTCGTATTTTTCAGTATGGTGGTGGTAATGGCACTGGGCGTGGCAACGTATCCTGCTTGGTTTTTATTGGGCCGTAGTAGCCAGAAAACTCGCGATAGCATTTCTCGAATGTTTTACCAGAGTAACCACGAACTCGAAATTGCAGACGGTAAGGTTACGTTAATTAATAGAGCGAGCTATGCTAACGTGACTCACGTTAATATTTTGGATAGTAACCTTGGGCAATTCGTTAACTAATAAGCATCACACTCGTTATCTTCTAATTGCCCTATTTATTGTCTCAACGCTCCTAGGATTACTGCTTCTTGCCCCTATGGACGCAGCAGGCCAACTAATCTCTTCTTCTGTTATTCTGGTTATCATTTCAATATGTAGCCGTGAAGCAAATTTCGCACAACGATTTCAATATTTCTTTAGAACACTCGCGCTGGTACTCGGCGTCGCTATTACTTTGCGCTATTTATTCTGGCGGGGCTTGTACACGCTTTCAGCCACTGACGTGTTTTCATTTATTGCGATATGGCTTCTATTTCTAGCTGAAATTTATGCTGGAATTACCTCGATACTGGGGTGTATTGTAAATGTATTCCCACTTAGTCGACCTCAGCTTTCTCTTGACGATATAGATAGAACACAGTTGCCCACTGTAGATGTCATGATCCCCACGTACAACGAATCACAAGACATTCTAGAAATAACTATTCGGGCAGCCAAAGTGATGGATTATCCAGCTGACAAGGTCAGTATTCACCTGTTAGATGACGGCGGTACTGACCAAAAAATTAACCAAGCAGACCCACAAAAAGCGCAAGTAGCAGTGGAGCGACGTGCAGAATTAAAGGCGCTTTGTGAAAGGTTGGGGGTAACCTACCATACTCGTGCGCAGAACCTTTACGCGAAAGCGGGCAACGTAAACAGCGCCATTAATAATACCTTTGGTGAGCTCATTGTTATCTTAGATGCGGACCACGTCCCCACTAGCGACTTTTTAAGCCGAACCGTGCCTTGGATGGTTAAAAAAGAAAAAGTGTTCTTGGTACAAACCCCTCACTTTATGGCTAACCCAGACCCCGTCGAACGAAACTATTTCTCGGCGTTTACCCGCATGCCCTCTGAAAATGACATGTTTTACGGCACTATCCAAAAAGGCTTAGATTACTGGTCTAGTTCGTTTTTTTGTGGGTCGGCTGCGCTAATGCGCCGAGCACATTTAGAATTGGTAGGGGGCATTTCGGGAGAATCTATCACTGAAGACGCAGAAACAGCGCTAGATTTACATAAAATGGGCTATGAATCAGTGTATGTTGACCGACCAATGGTAAGCGGATTAGCGCCGGAAACCTTTGATGCCTTTATCCAGCAACGTATGCGCTGGGCACAGGGTATGACCCAAATTTTATTGCTGAAAAAACCCTACAACGCGAAAGGCTTGTCTTGGTATCAACGGGTTGGTTACATGAGCTCTATTATGTTTTGGCTGTTTCCCTTCGCACGGGTTATCTTTCTGCTAATGCCGCTGGGTTATCTGGTGTTTGGGCTACAGGTTTACCATGCCTCAATGATGGAAATTTTGGCGTTTACCATGCCACACGTTATCGCAACCTACATGATTTCCACTATGCTGTTTGGGCGAACCCGCTGGCCGCTGGTCTCTGAGTTGTACGAAATACTGCAATGTGCGTTTACACTGATGGCGCTCATCAAAGTATTTTTAAAGCCTCGCGCGCCCTCATTTGTGGTTACTCCCAAAGGGGAGAGTTTAGATAAAAACTTTGTTTCGCCACTTTCTAGCGTGTTTTACTGGGTAACCGCATTACTTTCGTTTGCCATGATTATCGGCATTTATAAATTCATTAATGAGCCGCTTACCCGAGAGCTTACACTCGTTGTATTACTGTGGAATGGTTTTAATTTATTGCTGTTGTTCAGCGCTATGAGCGTATTGCTTGAGCGTAAACAACTTCGAAGCCAATCGCGACTACCCGCCACTGATAACGTTGTGATTAGTACGCACGAAGGACAAGCCTGGGTAGGGGAGTTAAACGACATGTCTTCTAGTGGGGTAAAAATACAGATTAGAGGGGATTTACCGATGATTCCTTCTAATGTGGTATTAACGTCCTGGGCAGAGGCATTAAAAGCTAATGTGGATTTACATCTTAAAGTGGTTGAATTCGATAGTAATAAGAAGACCTTACGTGCAACGTTTAATCCACAAAGCGACGTGGAACGAAATAACGTTGTGGCCTATTGTTTATGTGACAGTAGGCGTTGGCAATCATTTCAACGACGCCGAACTCGTCCAATATCATACTGGTTTGGTATGCGACATGTTTTAAATGTAGGGCTAGGTCCTATATTTGCTCATCTGTTTTTTTTACTAAAGAAACTTCTTCTACGATTAAAATTGCGTACTGGGGTATTGAAGGAATAATAATGATAAAACCTTACTTCTTACTGATGTTTAGCTTGTTTTTCTCTGCAAGCATTATGGCTGAAACACAAACATTTCGACTTAGTGATTTTTATGCTGGTGACAGTATTGCGCGCTTAGAAGGGAAGTCTAGTAGCGTGGATATTGCAATACCGCTAAGTGCTATTAGTGACATATCGAAAGCCTCGCTCAAATTAGAAATTGTGAGTTCACAAGCGCTAATAGAGAAACGTTCACAAATGTATGTGCGATTTAACAATGCCACCATCGGGCAGATAGCCTATGTCCCAAATCAACCCAATATTATCTCTACAATTGATATTCCTTCTCAGCTTTGGCGCGAAGGCTTTAACAATTTAACGTTGGCGGTCAGCCAGCACTACGCGATGCAATGCGTCAATGGTAATGCGCCGGAACTATGGAGCGAGGTGAACCTTTACACTTCTTCGCTCACAGTAGACGCCGATATAGATGTGGATGATTTTGGCATTAAAGATTTATCCGGATTCTTCAGTGCAGGCATTGGCGGGCAGCGTAGTGTTCAGTTACTCAGTGCTGAAGATGCCGATAGCGAAACTGTCGAAAAAGCGTTGCCCCTAATAGCGCAAGGGCTGGCACTCAGAAACCAATATCAACCTCTTGGTGTCATGCATACGCACATTCCCCAAGGATATGTTTTACCTAAAGTGACTCAAGAAGAAGAGGGATTTTGGAGTGAAAATAGAATAGATGCATATGAAAAAACAGCGTGGTATTTAGATGAAGCCAAGACGCGAGAGATTCATGTTCTGGTAGGGAATAAACAAGCATTGTCGCCAGTGCTATCTGACGCGGTGGTAAATGAAATTAACGGCCCTTTCCTAAAAGTGCAACGCACCGAAGCGTTTGTCGCTGTTGATAAAACCTGGGTGCCAGCAGCATATCGACTTATTGTCAGCGGAAATAATAATGATGAGGTTTTAGACGCAGCAAAAGCCTTGTCAGTAATGGACGATGTATTAAACCCTGGAGCTCGCACTATCGTGCGTTCTCAGACGCAAATGGACGCAACTAGGTTACAGCAAACTGCTGCATTACAACCAGGTGAAAGTTACACCTTCAGCGATTTAGGGGTATCAAGCGATCAATTTGTTGATGAGGGGCGCTTTGAGAAAAATGTCACAATGAAGCTACCCGCTGATTTCTTTGTACCTGAAAATGCCAGCGTAGAGTTTCTTCTCGATTTTGGTTATGGGGCTGGCGTTGGCCCTGGTTCTTCAATGAACGTTAATGTGAATGGCGAACTCGTTCATGGCTTGTATCTTGGCGACGTGAATGGTGAATCTTTTAGAGATTATCAACTGAAGATCCCAGCACGTTTTTTTAAAGGTGGAACCAACAACGTCAGCTTTATTGTTACTATGCGGCCTCCTGTTTCTGGACTCGCATGTAACGAAGTGCAAGGCTCTCATCTGTTGTTCCAGTTTAACAACAGCTCTAGCATACAACTTCCCCAAGCAGGTCATGTTGCTGTGCAGCCCGATTTAGGTTTGTTTGGTGATACGGGGTATCCGTTAGCACGCTTTAATTCAGCACCTAAAAGCCAAATATTCATACCGTCTAACGACTATTTAAACAGTGCGCTAACCCTTGCTGGTAAGCTTGCTCAAGTTGCAAAAATTCCCTTGTTGAACCTTTCAATTACTAAAGATGCAAGTGAAGGTGAGGGGTCGTTAATTGTATTAGGAAGCCCAGAAACACTAAACAGCCTTGAGCAAGATAGTTTTGTTACTTCCATTGGAAATACCAAGCGTTGGCCCTACCGTGCACAAAATATGTTGTACAACCGTGTGAGGGATTTCAGCAACGATAAATCATATCGCCAAATGCTTACCGAAGGCACTACAGTACAGGAAAGTGATTTGGGTGATAATGCGGTGTTTGTGGCACAGCGTCACCCCAGTGGCACAAATTCCGACACCCTGTTTTTATTGGTTGCACAAACACCTGAAAAATTGGCCGCCAGAGTGGATGACCTAATTAGCTTGTCTTTGTGGGGACAAATGGCTGGCGACTTCTTCGTTTGGAACGACAACGAATCACCATTGCTGGTTATGCAGGTTAACGATAAATATGAAGTGGGTGAGCCAGATGATGTTTTACTTACCCTTCGCTTGTGGTTGTCTAATAATCCTTGGTATTGGTTGGTCACCTTCATGGTACTAGTATTTTTCGTTAGCTTATTTATTTACTTGTTGCTACGACGCCGCAATAAAAGAGCACAAGATTCATGGTAGAGGGTAGCAGGGGCATGCGGTTCATTCGACTCGTCGGCCTGTTTGGGCTGCTAAGTATTTTGGTATCGTGTAGCAATCCTAAAGAGCGTGAAATACAAGAAGCATTTCAAGCTTATAAAGCCTTGTTTATCGACAATGGTCGTGTCATCGATACGGGTAATGGCGATGTGTCGCATAGTGAGGGGCAAGGTTATGGTCTGTTGTTCGCCGTTGCTGCAAACGATAGGACTGCGTTTGATGGTATCTGGACGTGGACTCACACTGTACTTCAGCGAGACGATAAGCTATTTCATTGGCGCTACCGCCCTTGTGAAAGTAAAAATAAGCAATGTATAGACGACCCTAACAACGCCTCAGATGGCGACATACTTATTGCTTGGGCACTATTGCGTGCAGCTAATAAGTGGGGAGACAAAAGCTATCGGCGTGATGCTCAAGCCATCATAACGGCAATAGAAGAAAAGCTGTTTATTGAAACCGAAGAGTACCTAGTGCTGTTGCCAGGAGAATTCGGTTTTAAGAGTGATGAGAATAGTGATGAGGGCATACAAGTCAATTTGTCTTATTGGGTGTTTCCTGCCATTGATGCGATTGCTGAGATTTCGTCTAAGGCGCTTCGCTGGAAAGCATTACACAGTAGTGGTACTGCGTTTATTTACAAGGCGCGCTTTTCTGAACACAAACTGCCGCCTGACTGGTTAAGAGTGAACGACGGAGAGTTGTCTTTAACCAATACGGTGTCTCAGGAATATGGCTTTAATGCCTGCCGTATACCGCTTCACCTAGCATGGGCAGATATTGATGATGCGGCATTTTATTCTGATTTTAAACGCTGGTGGGATATAGAAAACACACCCGCTACCGTCAATTTAGTCACGAACGACATGGCTGAATATTCGATGACACCAGGGATGAAAGCGGTTGAGTCTGCGGTAAAACATATTATTGACGATAGCCCACTGTCACTTCCATTGATTGACAGAAATATGGATTATTATTCAGCGAGTTTGACCTTGCTTTCTATGGTTGCTGTTATGGATGCCAAGTCTTAATGCCTTCACTACTTTATTGCGAAAAGCGCCCATCAAAACTTTTTTTAGCCATGTTGTCGGCCAGTATGGTGGGAACGATGTTAGGCGGCTCCCAAGTCAGTGCCCAAGTCTCAACTACGTATAAAGAGCAACAAGATAAGCAAGGACAATTAACGCAATATGGCAAACCTGATGTAACGGGGTTGTGGTATCACATTAATCAAAAACAGACACAACTAGCAAACCAAGAATTAGGCCGGCTTAAAAGCGCGTTTCCGCAATGGATAGTACCTAGCGACATTGAAACGGCATTGTATCAATTGAACAATCCTTCCAAGCCCTCTGATGTTGTTACAAATCAGACTGTTTCAAATCAGAAAGCTTTAAATCAGGCTGCTTCGAATTCGGGGTCATCAAAAACGCCACCGCAAAACAGGGTGGCGAAAGACGCACCACTGCAAATATTTGCGCAAAAAACCTCCGCGCAACGTGTACTCATTAGCGTAGGTGAGTTTACGCAGCTATCAACGTTAGCTGACAACTTAGCCCGTTACGATTATCACATGTTATTGGGGTGGACTGCCCTAGACAAAAGCCTGCTAAGCGATGCTCAGTATCATTTTGAGCGTGCTGAAGCCTTACATGAAACTGTAGTGCAGAAAAAAGGCGTAGTTGATGGCATGCGTGCCATTGTGAATGCACGTATTCAAATTGCTCTGGGCAACAGCGCTAGCAATGCAAACATAAAAGACAGCATTACCAAAGACAGTATTACCAAAGCCAGCATTACCAGAGAAAGCGCAGCGCAACTCAAGTCGATGTTGTTGGGTGCTAATGGCCAGCAGGTGAGTGAAACGCTACTGGGCGAAGCCTGGAAACATTATGACGCCGAGCGCTATCACGCGGCTTATGATTTATTTGTACTGTTAGATAATCATGAAGGCGTGTGGCTGAGTCTGCGGGGGCAAGGGGAGAATGCAAAGGCGGGGGCTTATGCGTGTGAAAAAGCAAACTCGCAAAAATTTCTCAACCACTGCGCTGATTTTTTAGCTTCCGAGCAGGCCGAATATTACAACAACGGGCAATTCCAGCGCAGTGTAGATGCTGGATTAGCATTGCGAGATATTCGGCGTTTAAGCCCTGATGAGCAGGCGCTGTTGGGCTGGAGTGCGTCACAAGCAAGTATTAGCCTTACCGATGAAAATGCTCAAATTGCCAGAGATGCTTTTTCTGCTGCTCTTGCATCACAACGAACAGCAGGTGAGGCGAGTAACATCGATATCGCCAATGCGCTTATAGGGTTAGAAAGTGCCGAGGGGCGTGCTGCATTAGCTGAAAAATACCCTTCGGTTGCACATATACTGCAGCAACAAGACGCGGCGAGTGCATGGCCAAGAAAACAATTTATCTTATCTTATAATCTTGAAGATGCTAGAGCGATAACATCGCAAACTAAAGATGCTCATACTGTGGTTGCAGGCTTAACTACGCGGTCTCGAAGTGGTGATGAGGGACTGGGTAATTTTGATGTGTTCACGAGTTATATTGGTGTTGGCGGTATGATAGACAGTTGGCAATGGCAGGTAGCACTCGATTATCAACAGTTGTATAGCGGTAAGCCTGCAACGAATAGTTGGTTTGCTGATGGGCAAGCTTCAGATGACTTTGCAGGTATTGCTGGTTTTGAAGATAAAGGACTGCGTGCAGAAGTCACGTATCAACAATCCGCTTTCAATTTTTACGCTAACCTAGAGTATGAATTACTTGACCAGCCTGTGGACGCAGAGCTAACAGGCCAACTTTCTGCAACGTGGTTTTTACCTGAAGTCACGTTGGCGACAACACTATTTCATTTACCTAAAACCGATAGCCTATTAAGTCAGGCCGGTACCTTTAATAGCGAACAAACCGAACGGTGGGGCTATGTTATTGCAGACGGCATTTCGGTGTTAGCTGCACACAGCTTCAAACCACAGTGGTCGGTTGCGGGCACATTAACATGGGCAAGTTTAAGTGGCGATGGGGTTGCCGATAATAAATACTTATCTCTTCGTACGGATATAAACTTTAACCTTGCACCAAAAATATCGACTACGTTGGATTATTGGCGCGTAGGGCCTTTTTTCAGTTATTTAGGCTACGATGAAAATCTAAGCGGTTTTACTTACGGGCATGGTGGGTATTTCAGCCCAAATTATATGTTAAGTATTGGCGGTTATTCCGAACTGCTGACGATGGAAGCGCACCGCTGGCAATTTAAATTAAGTACCTCATTAGGACTGTCTAGATTAGCAGAGCCTAGCGATCCTAGGTTTCCTCTATTAACGGCTAATGATACGAGCAATTCGTTATCAAGCTTAAACCTGCCTTATAGTCGTAGCACGGGATTAAGCGGTAATATGATGTTTGAAGGCCAATATAGAATATCTGACAAATGGATAGTAGCAGGTTACGTTGGTAAAGCCTTTGCGGTGGAGTATCAGGCCTTTGAGGCGGGGATACAAATACGTTGGCGACCAGGAAAAGGCGAAGGCGTAACCAGTGACGAGCTAATGCGCTCGTCACCGCGGTTATCAGGCTTTGCGCTTTAGCTTATTACGAATAAACACTACCGCGAATGCAGGAAGCATAAGAAGTATTGAGCCCGGCGCAGATACTTGCGTTACGCCGAAACTATAATTATTGACTTGCCCAGTGGGCGCTAAATATTCAACGCCATTATCACTGGTTAGGTAAACTTCTGGGGTAAACACGCTACTCGCAATAAGGTTCCCATCAATATGGCCGTTGTAGAAAGCAATATCGGCATAAGGCGCTAATATACTTCCCTTAACCCCAATTGACTGAATAGTCACGCTGGTAGCATCCACAAAGTTAAATAGGATATTGTTGGTGTAGGTGCCGTCGTGGCGGTAATCTGCATTTTGGTCGTTATCTTTATACTGCCCAGCAAACGCAGTATTGAAAAAACCGGTATTAAATAAGTCAACCGCATCACCCGTTACGTTGATGATGTTGTAGCTAGTGGTTGAGAAGTCGTAAGTAATACTCTTGTTCGCCACAGATAACCAATCGGCATCGATGTCGTAAATATTGATACTGTCGTCACCAGAAAACACGATACCATCTACGTCACTGCTATCTGCGCAGCTTGTATCGCCTTGGCAATAAAAGGTAGTACTGCCGTTTGCTGTCATATCAGCGAATTCTAACGACTGTGCTTTGATTTCAGACTCTATAGCTTCAAAGTCGATATTATCTATCGCCGAAGATGTGACAGTGTCTGCAATGACGCCGTCACTGGCTGTAGAGTTCATATCTAGGACAACCGCGCCACCAGCAGTAATGCTGCCATTGGTAACTTCAGAGCTTACTAGAGCAACACTATTAACTGCACTGATATCACCGTTTTCTACGCTAGTATTAGTTAGCTGTACACTGCCTGCATTGATATCGCCGTTACTGATTTGTGCATTAGCTGAGGTAAAAACACCCCCCACATTAACATCGCCGCTTAAAACCGTACTTTCGGTAATAGTGGCATTGTCAGCTGCATTAACGGCGCCTTCAAACTCAACATTGTTAGCCACAATATTGCCACTAACGGTGGTTTGGCCGTTACGAATTTTTCCGTTTGTATAGACGATATCGCCACCCACAAACAATGAGCTTGTGGTTAAATCTGGGGAAAGTTGTAGGCCTACATCAAAATCGTTCACGACTAGGCTACCACCAACAGCAAGGCTACCCTCTACGTCGGAGTAGTAACCGGTATAGTCTTCGAAGATGAATGCATTGTAGTCGAATGCTTCGCTCAAGGTAATTTGAGCGGCATGACCAATACCTTGTGCACTAACCGCCAAGGTTAGCGCGCCAAAGGAACTGGCGAGTTTCGTTGAAATTGTGTGTTTACGTATAGTTGACATATTTTGCTCCAGTGAAATCAGCAACTGGAATCAATTTTCAACATGGATTTCCAGGCACACCGAATGGTACGATCAGAACAAAATGTGCGCATCACCACAAGAGATACTTTCGTATAGGTATAGATACGAAAAAGCCGCCCTTCAGGCGGCTTTTTTAAACTTTCGAAAGAACTAGCCTTTCTTAACCAGTACCGAAACTTTAGCGATACCAGCTACTTTAACTTGGTTCATTACTTCTACCACTGTACCGTGTTCAGTATCTTCATCAGCTTGGATAGCTGCTGAATCAGTGTTGTTTTCCGCTAAATAAGTTTGCGTGTTTGCTACAACACGGCGGATATCAACTTCACGGCCACCCATCATGATAGTGCCATCGGCAGCTATACGAATAGATAGGGCTTTTGAAGGCTGATCATTTTTAGACTGATTGTCTTCTGGGCGGTTTGTATCTAACCCTTTTTCTTTCACGAACGAGGTCGTTACGATGAAGAAAATCAACATGATGAACACGATGTCCAACATGGGGGTCATATCAATCTGAGCCTCGTCTTCGGCCGAGGTATGCTTTTTTCTTTTCATCTCGTCTTCTTTTTTCTGTTACGTTCGAGCGCATTAGTATACTGCCTGTAACAAAAATAAACAGGGTTTTGTACAAAACAGCGTGCTCGTTAACACTTGTTGCTGAAAAATTGCTCAGTTTCCATCGTAAAACAACAAACTTAAGATTGTTTGTGGGAAATGGCGACGCCTAATTGGTAAAAATACAACATCAACGACTCATTGAGCGCTATACGCAAATTACCATGAGGATAAATGCCAAGTCTAGCCTCTGTTGATCTTTTTGTGCCTTGAACCAAGAATGCGTTTTTGATCAAATGGTCTTGAATGCAGGCCTCAAAGGCTCTGGCGGCCATTTCTTGTGGCATTGCGTAATAATAGATTTTTAATGCGCGATCCGCCTCTACAGATCGTACAAAATAATCGTTAGGCCGATTATTGTTGTCTAAAAACAACGAAGAGAAGCATTTACTCAGTTTTTCATTGAGTGGGTGGGGGTTAAGCTGAGCATTATCTAACCAAGCTTGCGAGGCAAAGCTGCCAGCTCCTACATCGGCAAACATTTTGGGCGCGATATAATGATCAAACGCATGAAACCACTCATGGGCTAATGCCCCTGCACCGGCATTCTTGGCTAATGCAAGTTGTCTTCGTGCACTATTATAATGGGCACTCGCGCCTTTTTGACCGCCACTGCCAAAAGCTAACGACAATGTGCCGTTTAAAGACAGCACTTGTTCGTTAACGTTTAAAATGGTGGCTAGATCATACAAGGCGTCGAAGAATAGATTCGCCGCTATTTGCTGTTCATCAGCAGTTACCCATTTTCCAATGGTGATACTCGAAAAATTAAACAGTTTGCGAATATCTTGGAAAGTGACATCGGCACCATCTCTATGGCTAGGACCATTACGATAGAAGTCTTGATGTATGCGCCCTTGGGTCACAGCTAACCCGCTAACGATATAAGCAGTTGTTCACACCATGCAGCAATACGTTCATCTGATTTGTCGTACTGGTTTTCGTCATCCAGCGAGAGCCCTAAAAACTGTGACTTGTCTTCAGTCAATGCTTTGGATGCTGTGAACTCATAGCCCTCATTGGGCCAATAACCAATGATAGTGCAGTTGGATGGGGCGATAGCATCGTGCAGCATGCCCAAGGCGTCTTGAAACCAATCAGCATAACCAAGTTGGTCGCCCATGCCATACAAAGCCACGGTTTTACCTTCCAAATTAAGCTGGTGGGCTTCTTCCCAGTGAGATTCCCAGTCTTCTTGCAGTTCACCAAAGTCCCAGGTAGAAATACCAAAGATAATAACGTCGTAGTCGGCGGTTCTAGCCAAACTCACATCTTTAATGTTGTGAACATCTACAATGTCTTCGTCGAATAAGCTGTTCAATTGTGCCTGAATTTTTTCCGCTGCCATTTCCGTATAACAGGTTGTTGAACCGTAGAACAAGCCAATCGACAGCGCATTATCACTCATGAAAACCTCTTTCGTACAAACTAATCATCTTTTAAGGGCGGGAATTCTACCTCTTTACCGTTGCTCAACAAAGCTTTGCAGCCAACAACTGTACTATTTTGTGAAATTTGTAATATACCGATGGCGCAGCCGTTATAAAGCTCACCGTATCCTGATGAGGGTTCTCTGGCGGTGACCGACATATTTCTGCGGCGTGTAAACACGTTAAGCACAGATTTTGGCCCGTAGAAAACGCGGTTGAGCCTATCTAACCAGCGAATTAAGCCATCGGGAAAGGCGTTCTTTAATCCGCTACAAGTAAACTGGGTAATGTGAGGGCTATTGCGACGAAAGCGCAATCGTACATCGTATACAAACGAGTAGTGAACATCACCGGACAAGATTATAAATTCAGGGGGCGTTTTGTAATGTCGAAAAATGTTCAACATGACATTCGCCGTGCCTTTGTGCGCCATCCAGTTCTCGGCATCCACAGTAAGTGCTTTGCCAAAAAAGGTGAAAATCTTTTGAATAGCTTCAATAAATTTAACCCCATAAATAGGGGCCGCCGACACCACTATTACGGCATCCTTTCCAATAATATTGTGCTGAAAGTCGCATAAGGCTTCCCAGTCCATCAAGCCCGACGGCTTTTTCATACTTGATTCAGAGCGCCAGCGACGGGTTCGGGTATCTAACACCTCAATAGGTGGCGTAGTGTCTAATCGGTAATTCCAATGTTCAAAGTCTAGCAATTGGTCGATGAGTTCATCTTGTTTCACCATGCCACTTTCGGTAAAGGTTTCACCGGCTTTAGCTATTAAAGGCGCGCACTTTTGCGGCGCATTGCCCCATCCTTGGCAAAGTAGATAACCGGTAAGGGCGTTACCAATCATACGTTTAGAAAAAGGATTTCCATAAACTTCTTGTTCCCAACCTCGTGTAAGATTCCAGTCGTCGGTCACATCATGATCGTCAAAAATCATATAAACGGGAATATGCGCCAATGCCCTTCGAACTTTTGGCAACTTACTTACAAACCCTTCAATGGCACTTTGTTCTTTCTCAAAGGTGTCTTTGTGTTGCGCGGCTATATCATTGACATGAAATGTCACGTTTCGCCATAGGGCAGGGGACCACACCAAGAAATACATAGCCATCACTTCTGCGCAGCTTATTAAGTGATTTTGCGCATTTACCGAAGTGAATATGGGTTTTCTTTTGGCACCAAAGAAGAGTGATGAAAGGGCGGTGTTTGTTTCTGTTTGAGGCAGTAACTGCTCTCGTTCATAAAAACCATGGGGGTGAGTAGGCAACTCTGCTGAGTTATCTAATACCGCGCCATCAAGAGGCTCTTCGAAAAGCCCAAGTAAGGCAATAGTTTGGTGAATGGCTTGCAGAGTAGGGCCGGCGACATCATCGGTGTAAACCTGATCTCCTGTCATCATAAGCACATCAGGGCGAGGGCTGTTTGAAGCAATGGCGCTATCGAGCAAATTATCGACTTGGGCGAGGGCGTCATCACTATCAAAATGAGGCTTTCGACATGAGCCATGCAGTATGGTTTCTGGCTTGTTGGTCCAGCAAAAGCTTAAAGAAGTTTGATTGGCATAAAGTAAGTCTGCTTGCTCTTGTTGCCACTTTTCTTGGTACTCAGTCGCTGCAAAGTTGAGTTGGTAGTAAATAGGTATATTGGCAGTAAAGCTTTCATCTACAGTGGCAGACAATAAATGAATGAATGCATGCTCACCTACTTGCACACAAGTGCTCGTCACCTCTGCGGTGAGCTGCAACTCATGTTGGGTAAGCGTAAATGTAGGGGCTGTAGCCTCAGAGGTTACTAGCCAGATATGACACGCACTTTGTGTGACTCGCCTAACAATTGGGCCTGCAATCACCGCAGGAATATACTGCATAGAAATAATATGCTCCTACCAAAAGCAATAAGAAGAAAAATGTACCTTACTCTTTTTTGGCTTTAAACGGTATGGTAGATATACTCGCTTACATTTTTTACCCTGATGGGCTTAACTCGTGACGGTTTGCGCCCATAAATTTGCCTTTGCCCAACGGCTAAAACTCCAGGCGGTATGTTGATAATAAGTTAGCGCTTACGGCTTATGCTAGGCGTGTGATAAATGGGCGTCTTAATGTTAAAGGAAGTGAATATCATGTTGAAAAATTGGCCGGTTGCCGCGTGTGTTGTCGTAGCGTTAAGTAGTGTTATGGCAGGCTGTAGCGAGAGCAAAGATGCCGCATTTAGCGAAGACGCACCTAGTGCCACAACTAGCTCGGTCTTAACCTCTGTTGGGCGTTGGATATCCACTGATACTAGCGATGTAATGCAAGACCCTCAAACCTCAGGGCTAATCGAAATTAATGGACAGTTAGTCACCATTGCAGATGGTAGTGCCGCGTTCGAGCAGCAAAGAAAACTGCATTTTCTTGATAAAGATACGGCAACACTGACTGCCTCAAGTAATGCGTTTAAACTTGCCACAAGAGTGCGCCGAAGTTGTTTTAGTGACTATTTAACCAATGCACCAGATTTAGAAGCGCTAGCAAGCGACCCAAGTAACTCGAATGTGATTTATACCGTAACCGAAGATGCCACCCGCACGGGGACTCTCTCTACCCGCTGCGAAAAGAAATATCAAAACACGGGCTCAACCGATTATCCCACCTTGTTGGTTCGATTAGAGCGGGATGAAAATGATAGCGTCACCATGACCCATGTTCGTCCTTTGCAGTTTCCTACCGAATTTGAAGTGGGTAACTTTCCCAACGACGGTATTGAGGGCATGGCCATGTCAAAAGATGGCACCTTATACTTAGGTCTTGAGAAAGACAAAGCGGGGCAGCCCCGTATTTTCTCGTTAAACATTACAGATGACTTTTGGCAAAGTGCGGACTTCGCTGTGGTAGATGAACCTGATTTATCTGTTCCTATTTTTGATGCGGGTAGCCACCCTATTAATGGCTTAGCACTTTATAGTGCAGAGGGCGGTAATAACTTCTTACTGGCCGCGGCCCGAAATGATAACGAGGTCTGGGTTATTGATGTTGCTGGTAAGGTTGAAACAAAACGTATCTCTATGCAGTTTAATGTAAGTGCGGACAATGAGTGTGGCGAATATGTAATGGATAACGCCTCAATTGAAGGACTGGCAGTAGTAGAAGATACCTTGTGGCTAATTAACGATCCTTGGAAAGTAAACTACTTGAAGAACATCAAATGTGAAGCAGAGACACCACGTTACGAAGCCATGGCACCTTTGTTGTTCTCGGTACCTTTAAATGACGCATGGTTTCAGTAGCGATAAGCGTCAGTAATACTTAGCTTCAGTAGCCATGAACTCCAAAAACACTGAGTTGCAATAGCGCTGGGCTTCAATGCAGGGGCTATCAATAGAAATAAAAAATGCGGTTACAGGTTTTAATCTGTAACCGCATTTTTGTTTGGCTGTTCAAGGCGAGCAAGCCAAGCTAATTCTATTGTGACAGCTTATGCTTGCGTGCGTAAACGTGAAGCAAATGTCTTTTTAAACTTCGCTAGTTTAGGCGCAACCACCATTGAACAGTATTGGTTCTGCGGATTATTTTTAAAGTAATCTTGGTGGTAGTCTTCAGCCTGATGGTAGTTATCAATTGGCACAACTTCGGTGACAACCGGATTAGGCCAAATCTCTTCTGACGTGATCTCTGCAATAATAGTTTCAGCAGCGTCTTTTTGCGCGTCGTCATGATAGAAAATAGCACTGCGGTATTGGGTACCCACATCATTGCCTTGTCGGTTCAACTGAGTAGGATCGTGCAATGCAAAGAATATCTCTAATATTTCTCGATAACTGATGTTATCTGCATCATAAGTCACCTGAACCACTTCAGCGTGACCAGTACCGCCACCACAAACCGATTCATAGGTTGGTGAGGCATCTTCGCCGCCTGCATACCCAGATACTGCCTTTTCAACACCTTCAACAGTATTAAATGCTGACTCTATACACCAAAAACACCCGCCTGCTAGGGTGGCTACTTTTAAATTTGCCATTGTGATACCTCAGAAAAAACTTATGACATCAGTGTGGGTGTGAGCGAGGTTAAACTCAAGTCATCCAAGTGCATTTTTTTAGCGTATAAAAGCATAATAAATAAAAAGCCCAACCCATATACAACCCAAAACATAGAAAGTACAAAAACTTAGAAAGCTACCGCCATGTCAGAGGTGACTACATTGATAATTTTTTACGATGGCTACTGCCCCTTGTGTAAAACAGAAATGCGCCATTTACGAAAACGGGATAAACACGGCGCATTAACCCTTGTAGATATTCAAACACCAGAGTTTGCTGCTCAATACCCTGAGTTAGATTGGCATGCGCTGAATGCCAGAATTCACGGGTTATTACCCGATGGCACACTTATTACCGGGCTAGATGTAACCCACCAAGCTTGGAAAGCCGTGGGTGTGGGGTGGCTATACGCCCCTTTGCGCTGGCCTGTTATTCGAATTGTTGCCGATTGGTGTTACCTCAAATTCGCCAAACACCGCTATACCATTTCGTATTTACTGACCGGTAAAAAACGTACCTGTGACCGCTGCGTACCTGGCGACATTCAACAGGAATCACCCAGTGATGCGAATGCTGTGCATAATAAAATCACAGCTGGGGCAAAAAATACTGCGAGTATCGAAAGCACAAAAGGCACAGGTGGCAACAATGACTGATAATCCCAAAGCTGAGCAAAATACTGCTGAGCGAAGCGCTAATACCGTGTCTCTTGTCATTGGGGCGTCGGGGGGAATAGGGAAGGCATTGGTTTATTTATTGGCAAGCGCTGACGTCCGTGAAGGTGAGTACCCTAAAAAGGTTATAGCGCTTAGCCGCAGTGGTTATAAAGACCCTACGTGGCCAAGTAATGTAACGGCAATTAGTTTGCCTGAACACAATGAAGCCAGTATAGCGGCGTTTGTTAAAGACCTTCAAGCCCAAGGTACACGAGTGAAGTTAGCAATCGTCGCTACCGGTGTACTTCATAACGAATCGCAGGGGTTTCGCCCAGAAAAACGGCTTGAAGATATTAGTGAAGAAGCGCTAGCAACTTACTTTGCAGTCAATAGTACGATGCCCGCTCTGTGGATGAAGTACTTGGTGACTGTGATGGTGAGAGAAAACCCATCTATCGTTTGTATCAGTGCTCGGGTGGGCAGTATTTCTGATAATAAACTAGGGGGCTGGTATGGATATCGAGCTTCAAAAGCCGCGCTTAATATGTTGGTAAAAACAGCAGCGGTAGAGTACACACGGCGTTTAAAAGAGCCACTTTTAATGTGTTATCACCCGGGTACTGTAGATACTGGTTTATCAGCGCCGTTTCAGAAAAACGTGAAAGCAAAAAAGCTGTTTACGCCTGAATTTACGGCTAATCAACTGCTTACTCATTTGTCAAAACTGAGTGAATCTCGCCATCTAAACGACAACGAAAGCTGCTACTTCATTGACTGGGACGGTAAAGTGGTAACTTGGTGATACGCCAATTGCCGCTTTCTGTAAGCCCAATATCAAGACTTTTTATTGCACTGCTGTTACCATGCATTTCAGGGAATGGTGCAGTGTTTTGACTCGCTTAAAAAAGGCGAGCAATACGACGTAGTCGACGCCATTAGCACGATGAAATAATCATAAGTTATCGCCATCCCAGAAAACATAAAAATAAACTCAACAAGAGGAAGGGATATGAGCGGGGCCAGAGAACAGTTCGGATCGCGCATAGGTTTTATTCTAGCAGCGGCAGGATCGGCAGTAGGTATTGGTAACCTAGTGGGTTTTCCTGTGGGCGCAGCAAAAAATGGCGGTGGTGCATTCTTATTAATGTACGCCATTTTTGTATTCGCTATTTGCTTACCTGTGATGTTAGCGGAAATGTCAGTGGGGCGTCATGCCAAAAAGGATCCATTAGGCGCATACAGTGCAATCAGTGGTAATTCTGGAAAGTGGAAAATCGCTGGCTGGTTAGCCATTGCTACGCCATTTATGATTGCCGTGTTCTACATGGTGATCACGGTGTGGATTTTCGGTTATCTTTTTGAAACTGTCAGCGGTAATTTAGACACCTTAGCTAACCCAGATACCTTTGGGCTATTTATCAATTCATCGTCTATTTTTGCTTATATGGCCGTGGTTGTCGGTGTGGTTTACCTCATTCTACAAGGCGGTGTTAAAGAGGGAATTGAAAAAGCAGCTAAGCTGCTAATGCCAGCCCTTTTTGTCATGCTAATTGGTCTTGTAGTATTTGTACTTACTCGCGAAAATGCCATGGCAGGTGTGAAGTTTTATATCATTCCAGACTTCTCAAAACTCACAGCAGCTGTGGTGAATGGTGCGCTTGCACAAGCCTTTTTCTCGCTATCGCTAGGTATGGGGATATTGATTACCTACGGCAGTTATATCGACAAAAGAGCGGATGTACCTACGTCGGCAAAGTTAGTAGCCATAACAGACACCGCGGTGGCCTTCACGGCCGGCTTGATGATTCTACCGGCGATATTCTCATTCAATCCTGATATTAATCCTGATGAACTGAGTGAGTCATCGGTGAGCATGATTTTCACTTATTTACCTAACATATTTTTAGCGCTGCAAAGCTCTATTGGCTATGTTGGGGCGTCTATCGTGGCAAGCCTATTCTTCTTATTAGTGTTCTTTGCCGCCATTACGTCTTTAGTGTCTATCTTTGAAGTGCCAGTAGCGGCTTTAATGGATGAGAGGGGCGTAAGCAGAAAGTGGGCGTTAGCATCACTTGGCAGCGTAATGCTTGTGCTAGCGATACTGTGTACTTTGTCTTTTGGCAAAGTGGAAGCACTTACGCAGTTTGCCAGCTACGCGGGTGTCGATAAGTCGCTTTTCGACGTTATTATTGACGTATTTTACGAGACCATTTTGCCATTAAACGGCTTCTTGATTTGTATCTTCGTTATCTATCGTTGGAAGAGTGCAAATTTCAATGCATCCCTTGAAGAGGGAAGTTCAGGCTATCGCGGCGGATGGTTTGAAAAGTATGTTGATGTATCGCTTAAGACCTTTATCCCAGCCATCTTATTGGTTATTTTCATCAATACCGTGGCGGTTAAATACTTCGGCGTTAGCCTGTTTGGCTAGTCGTTGTTCTCGATTGGTAGTTGCACTAGGCTAGTTGATGTAAAACGTATATCAATAACAAGGCGCTCAAATGTGAGCGCCTTATTTATAACCCTATGCGTGTAACGTCATCATGTCACAACATTCTATCTCACTAAATCATGTCATCAGGGTTAGCATAGTCAGGCACTATTCCTAGTAAATCCCAACTTGCTTTTGCATCAATCACTTTGCCCGTAGGCGGTAAGTCTGACTCACTAAACGTGGGTGCAGGTATCCCTTTTTTGTTTGCGGCTTGGGTGTAGTATTCGCCTCTTTTCGGGTGCTGTAAGCTACATAAGTGATATAAGTCTGTGCTGTCAGTCTTGCTAGTTTCACTGTTGCTACTATCAGCCTTGCTACTGGCGGCTAAAATAAGAGTCTTTAAAGCGGCAACCACATCACGAATATGCACTAAGTTAATTCTCTTATTGCCCGCATTCAAGCTTCTGCCACTTAACGAATTTACTGGGTGACGATCTGGTCCTGTTAACCCCGCAAGGCGAACTATCTTAACGTCCACCTTGGCATTCGTTTTCAAATCTAATAGGTGCTGTTCTATCGCGACATGGGCTTTCGCCGACGCGGTTTCAGGTTGAGTGCTGACGTGTTCATTCAGCTCATCGTTCCTAGTGTCGCCGTATACCGAGGTGGTGCTTATAAAGATAATTCGGGCTACATTGGCCGCCACTGCGCTATCAATAAGGGCAAGCATGCTATTTGTAAAATCATCTAACTGAGTATTTCGACGGCCAGGTGGAATGTTTAGCACCAGTGTTGCACCAACAAGTTCATCACACAGCGCGGTGGTGTCGTTCCCCAAACTAAATACTAAGCCTTTAAGGTGCTTATTGTGTATTTGCTGCGCCTTTTCTTCGCTTCGCGTGGTGGCAATAATGGAATGGGTAGCTGACATGGCCTCGCCTAGGTAGCGGCCAAGCCAACCGTAACCGCATATAACTAGCTTATTATTCATAACGTCTTCTTAGATGAAAATGGGGCGTGAAAGTAAAGTATCAAAAATACGCGGTAACGTGCAAAACGGATTGATTCAGGGGGGAAGTGCGGGGTGCAAAACGAGAGCCCATAATTGATAAGGGTGAAAAGCTATTACAATGACATAAGTTAAAAAACAAAAACGCTAGCTGGAAAGCTAGCGTTGTAAGGTTATTAAACGTAGTTTGAATGCAGTGGAGGGGAAGTCACTACACAAACAAAAACACAGTTACATTTTCATTTCGCCACTGCGCATATCGATTAAGTCTAAGCCACCTAACCCAGGAATGCTGGCTTGCATTTTGTTTTCTGCATAATTAGCTTCTTGTAACACTTCACACAGGGCATCGCCTTTTTCTTCAAGTGCTGCGGCTTGAGTTTCAACACGGTGTTCAATAGATTCACCAAAGCGTTCCATTTTTGCCTCGAACGCTTCCATGTCGCCACCATTCCATAGCATTTGCGTACCAACAGCAATCAGAATGCGGCCAATTGATTCACTAACTAGCGACTCGAATTGCGCTTCAAATTCGTCTTCCCAGCTTTCGTCGAAAAAGCCTGGTTCGTCAAACTCAGTTGTATCCACTTTGATATTGCCGTTGTCGTCGTAAAAAGACGTTGCTAACTTTTCGTTAAGCGAAGTGAACATGGTATCGAAATCTTCAGTAAGCTCATTATCGCCGCCAAGCAGTTCACCGAATACTTCAGAAACGGCAACACTCGCAATCTCTAACCCTTCACTTGCGATATTAAGGGTCATGGGGATGGCAGTATCGATACGGTCGTAATAGGTATTTACCCATTGTTGTTGCTCGTTGTTCAGCGCAACACTGTCACCGTTAATGACTAAATGGTAAGTGTCATCAATCGACATGGTAGAACCATTTTGCATGTCGACTGTAATGAGGCCTTGGTGGTATTTAAGGTGGCCATCCAATTCGATGTCGCAGCTAGTCTCAAACGCAAACGCTGGCACGCTAAGTAAAGATGTAGTTACTAAGGCGAGTGGAAGAAATTGTTTAATTTTCATTTTTGAAATCCTATAAACCATGATGCTGTCTGGAATACTGTCTAGCGTGATGAACTCACGCGGTTTTTATAACCTGTTATAAAAACTCCAGTTCTAATCTCAGTATTGCAACCTCAGTGCCATTTTAATAAATTACAATATTTCAATGCCTTACAGTTTTATAGGTAAGCTGTGGCATTCACTATTTACCAAAAATTAGTAATTAGCTTAACTATTTGGCATTTTTGACTAAGATCAAAGAGGTAAGAAAAAGAGCGCATTACTCGTATTTAATGCTTTTTGAGGCATGTTCATCTAGATTGATTTCATGCATAATAACGCCAGAAAAATTAAAGGGTTTAGAGAATGACTGATTGGATTAACGCAATTGTATTTGGTGTTGCGCTAATTGCCTTCACTCTGGGGCTTAGCAGCATCGTAATGGGTTTCATGACAGCTGAAACTGGCGCTAAAGGCATGCAAGAAAAAATCGAGTATGGTTTCTTTGGTGTGTCTGGGCTAGTGGTTTGCTTGCTAATGGGTTATGCGTTAGCTTAAGTAATGATTTCCATAAAAAAACCGGCTTAGGCCGGTTTTTTTATGTCTAGCGTTTAAATTTCGTTGCTACACTAGCAAGCGCTAGTCTTGTTCGCTCTGGCTTATTTCCATAGCATTGGATAAGTAACCCAAATGGCCGTCACGTTGGTAAGCAACTAAGTCAAACAAAGACAGCATGGCCATGACATGGTCAAATATATCCGCTTGAACCTTTTCGTATTTCACCCAATCTTTTTCAATGCTAAAACAATATAGCTCTAGTGGCAGTCCAATCTCATTAGGGGGCAGTTGACGCACCATTAATGTCATTTCTTGGTTCACACTTGGGTGTTTACGCAAATAAGACTCTAAATACGCTCTGAAGGTGCCAATATTGGTTAACTTTCGACTATTCAATAAATCAGACTCATCAATAGAATAGTCTCTGTGGTAAGCACGCAGTTCATTAGTTTTCTTCTCGATATACTCGCTGATATAACGAATTTTAGAGAAGCGTTCTAACATTTCGTTGTCACACAATTTAATAGAATGAACATCGATATACACAGAGCGCTTTATTCTGCGGCCACCAGATTCTTGCATGCCACGCCAGTTTTTAACTGCCTCGGTAGTCAAATTATAGGTTGGCAGCGTTGAAATGGTTTTATCCCAGTTCTGTACTTTTACGTTGGTTAAACCTATCTCTTTAATTTCACCGTCTACTTCGTATTTCTGCATGGTGATCCAATCACCGGTATTAAACATGCGGTTAGCAGCAATTTGAATACCTGCCACAAAGCCTAATATGGTATCGCGGAAAATTAATAGCAGTACAGCGGCAATGGCGGTTAGCCCTGATACCAGCAGAAGCGGGCTTTTATCAACAATTAACGAGATGCTGAACAGTATGGTAAGAATGGCAAAGCCAAGCTTAGTGACTTGAATAAAACCAGTGATAGGCGCACGTTTAGATAACGCTGACGCGTTGTAAACATCTTCCACCGTACTCAAAATGGCATAAATACCCAGCAGACCACTGTACAGCATGTACAACAAAGCACTTTTTATTAATAAGCCATACAATACAGAGGCTTCTTCAATAAGCACTGGTGTAGCAAGGAATATAAACAGGGCAGGGAATAAATGCATAAGACGGCGGAAGAAGCCGTGTTCCTGCAATGCGTTATCCCAAATGTTGGTGGTTTTTGATACCCACCTTGCTATTTCAGGGCGAACAATCAATCTTGCAAAGATATAAATAACAATTGCTATCGTTAAGATGGTGCCCAACGCTAGCGCATTATATAGCGGGTCGTGCATGGTAAGTGATGGAAAAAAATCCTTCACTAAATGCATGAAGTTATCGCGTACAGTCGAACTTACTTCCACAATTACGACTCCAAAAGACGTTTAATACGGCTATCTTTATTTTTCCACATGGCATTAAGCCAATCTTGAAAAGTGGTGCGAAACTCAGATTCACTCAATGTGGAGTGTTGCTGAAGTGCAGGCACTGGCATCACATTAACATCGATTATGATTTTGGTCATGGTGCCACTTAGCATAGCCATCATTGGGTGGCGTTTATTCTCTGGGTACAACAATGAAATATCGAGCACATTAGTGAACAACTCACCCATAGCAGCCAATGTGAAAGACACGCCTCCCGCTTTAGGCGGAAGTAAGGTTTCATAAGGGCTTCGCTTCTGATGATGTTTTTGAGTGGTAAATCGCGTGCCTTCAACAAAGTTAATAACAGTGGTGGGCACCGTACGAAACTTTTCACAAGATGCTCGTGTTGTCTCTAGATCTTTACCCTTTTTCTCAGGGTACTTATCTAAATAGGCCTTGGTGTATCTGTGCATAAACGGCATATCTAACGCCCAAGCCCCTAACCCTACAAAAGGAAGCCAAATTAATTCCTTTTTAAGAAAAAATTTAGGGGCAGGTATGCGATGAGTGGCGAATTCAATTAGTAACACAATATCAAGGTAACTAAGATGATTGGCGATAATTAAATACCATCTATCTTTCGACAATTCGCCATGAACCGCACACTCAATATTGACATTATTAAAGAGGCGAATAAGCACTACACTAACGCGGCCGAAACTAAACAAGCAAGCGTGCATAACACTATTCCACGCCTCGGTAATTTTACCCGATGGGAGTATCAGTTTAACCACGCCGAACAAGATGATCAGCCCTCCCCACAGCGCAAGGTTAGTTATTTGAAGCGCGGTGTGGATCACGAAAATTACAGGGGAAAACAAGGTACGGATCATAGTGGCTTCTGAGTTGCGTTAATCGATTCTAATTGGTCGTTTTTATCTTGCCAGCGGCTATTTAACCAACGCTGAAATTGGCTTCTAACTTTCGGGTCGTCAAAGTAATTATCATTAAAATAGCCATTTTCGGTAATATCCTTAATGGGAGTAACTTTAATACTCACACGAATGTCACGTACCTTGCCGCTGACGAAATCCCAAAATGAGGGAACGCCACCAGGGTAATCAATCGTTACATCAATTAGCTTGTGTAACTGTGAGCCCATGGCAGAAAGTACAAAGGCCACGCCGCCCGCTTTAGGCTTCAGCAGGTGGCTGAACGGTGAGTTTTGTCTATCATGTTTTTCTTGGGTAAACCGGGTTCCTTCCACAAAGTTCATGATACTTACCGGCTTGGTTTGAAACTTCTCGCATGCTTTGCGGGTAGTTTCCATATCTTTCCCTTTTAAATGCGGGTTCTTGGCCAAGAAAGATTTTGAGTATCGACGCATGAACGGAAAGTCGAGGGCCCACCAAGCTAGTCCTAAAATAGGTACATAGATAAGCTCTTTTTTAAGGAAAAATTTTAAAAACGGGATTTTTCGGTTGAATACGCGTTGTAAAACCAAGATATCGACCCAAGATTGATGATTAGCAATAACTAAGTACCAGTCATTGCGGGTAAGTTGGTCAAGGCCTGTAACATCCCATTTCGTTCTACTACTCACTCGTTGATTAAGATTGTTAATCGTAATCCATGCGGTTGCGCAAGCGTCCAAAATGTACGATATAAATCGTCTCCATGGCGCAAGCGGAATAAGTTTGAAAAAAGATAAAATAATGATGGGCGTTGCCCATAAAACTGTATTTAAAAAATAAAAAATTACTGAAATGGTGCCAACCAGATGATGCATTAGGCTTCTTATCATCGTACTTACCTCAAAAATTAGGCACTTAGTGTAAACGAACTTGATTTAAAATCCGATAGACCCTTTACTGTTTGCTACAGCAAAGTGGTTATTTTTCCGAATTTATTATTGTACAGGAGTCATTATGGAGCTTATTAGTGAAAATCGTGCGTTTGGCGGTAGGCATTTGCGCTACCGTCACGATGCAAAGAGCACCAATTGCAGTATGACATTTGCAATTTATCTACCACCGTTTGCCTCCGCTGAGAAACCTGTACCAGTTTTATATTGGTTATCAGGGCTTACCTGTAATGACCAAAATTTCATGCAAAAAGCAGGGGCGATGAAATTAGCTGCAGAGCTCGGCATGGCCATTGTTGCACCAGACACTAGCCCTCGGGGTGAAGGTGTTCCTGATGACGAAAACGGCGCTTATGATTTTGGGCTAGGTGCTGGTTTTTATGTTGATGCAACACAAGCACCGTGGAAAGAGCACTATCAGATGTATAGCTATGTCACAGAAGAGCTGCCTAGCGTTGTAGAGCAACACTTCCCCGTAACAAAAGAGCGTGCCATTAGCGGCCATTCAATGGGCGGCCATGGTGCGCTTGTTGCTGGTTTACGTAATCCGAATCGCTATGTATCTGTTTCTGCGTTCAGCCCAGTGGCGAACCCTTCTGATTGCCCATGGGGCCAAAAAGCGCTGGGTCAGTATTTAGGTGATGATAAATCAGCATGGCGTGAATACGATGCAGCAAAGATTATTGCAAGTAAGAACCACGCCATTCCATTGCTGGTTGAGCAGGGCAATAGTGATGAATTTCTGTCTGAGCAATTAAAGCCACTGGCTCTCGTGCAAGCGGCTCAGCAATCAGATACGCAATTAACGCTAAACATGCATGAAGGCTACGATCATAGTTACTTCTTTATAGCGTCGTTTATTGAAGATCATTTAGAATTTCACGCTGGACATCTAGGCCTAATTTAAGTGCCAGCATCCCGTATAAGTGCGTTAGTTAGCTGCGTGACCAAGCGTTATATCGCAGCTTTCTGATGCGGTTTTCTAGCGCAGCTTTTCTACAAAGTCCCCAATCGACATTGGTTTGTCAAAGTAGTAACCTTGGGCATAACTACAGGCATTATCTACCAAAAACCTCTGCTGATCTTGCGTCTCAACACCCTCGGCAATAATGCTAATATTTAAATTTTTGGCCAAGCCTAAAATAGCTTGGATAATAGCTTGATCGTCGGTATTCGCTTCTAAATCGCTCACAAAAGAACGGTCTATCTTTAGTTCATCAATAGGAAGCTTTTTAAGGTAAACCAAAGAGCTGAAACCCGTTCCAAAATCATCAATTGATATGGTAATACCCATAGCTCTAAGTTCGTTCAGCAACACAGACACAGTATCTAAACTATCAATAAACACACTTTCGGTGAGCTCTATCGATAAATGCCTAGGGTCGATGGCTCTTCGCTTTAGGGATGATTGTATTTGGTGAAGCAGCACAAGATCGGTAACTTGTCGGCCAGAGATATTAATCGCTAAGCGAATGTCTAAATTAGCTTCTGTAAGCTTATCAATAGCATTACACGCCTCTTCTACTAACCATTCACCAAATGGAAATATCAACTCAGTACGTTCAGCAATCGGAATAAAAACATCCGGTGGAATGTAGCTTCCGTCTTCTTGTTTCCAGCGCGCTAATGCTTCGCACTTAACAATTTTACCGGTTTGTAAATCAACGATAGGCTGTAAGAAAAGCGCTAATTGATTGTTTTCAATGGCGGTGCGAAGTTTGCTTTCCAGCTCAGACATACTCTGATGCTGGCGTTGCAGCATTTCACTGTATTCAAGAATAACGTTTTTACCTTGAAACTTCGCAATCTGGAGGGCGATATCCGCATGACGCAATAATATATTCCCTTGATCTCCGTGTTGGGGATAACTCGCGATGCCAATATTGATCCCAAGGTTCGATTCAGCGCCATGAAGTGAAGTATAGGTATTTACCAGCTTCTTCTTCATATCCTGCGCATAGTCCAATGGGTTAACACCACTGAAGGTATCGGTGCGCTTTACAATGGAAAATTCGTTGCTCCCCATTCTGGCGATAAACCCACTATTGCCAACAAAACCTTGTAATCTTGATGCAAAAGACTTGAGTATTTCATCACCTGAATGGTAACCAAGTTTTTCGTTAATCTTCTTAAACTCTCGTATATCTATAACAAACAGAGCAAATTTAACGTCTTCTTGAACCAACTTCTGAACATAGCTATTGAAAAAATTACGGTTGGCAATTTTAGTCAAAGAGTCCATGCCCGTAGCAGATAGTACGCTTTCTTCTTTATTTCGAATGTGACTGATATCGGTAAGAAGATACACCCAATGGGTAAGTTCATTATCGTGAATAACAGGGTGAATGGTTACCTGTAACCATACCTCATAATTTTGCGTGGGCTGCCAATAGAGCTCACCTTGCCATGCTGAACGCTTTTCGATGAGCGTTGGGAGGAAAGTGTCTGGCACACTCACATCTTGGAGTAAGTGTTCAAGCCTATTGGCACTGTCATTGGAACGGCTGCAAGAAAGGAGTTGCCTAGCGGACTTATTATCTAATACCGTTTCACGGTCTTTATCTAAAATAACCACCCCAGTTTCTAAGTGGTGGATAGCTTGTTTTATGGGAGGAACCAGCTTTTCGTAATTTTTGTTTTTAAGCAGTGTTTTATCTAGACGCTGGCGGATGTATTCGTGCTGACCAACAATTTCGTGATGACTTAAAAGTAGCTCTCTGGCAGCTTGTAGGGTTTTTTGTTTTTCTTCGTATTGTGTTTCTACATTCTTTATAACTAAGAAGTGCTGACCTTTACCACTATTAATCGCAAGGGCTTCTAAGTGAAGCGCCTCATTCTCGTTTTCTTCAGTCCAGAAGCCTGAAGATAGGGTAAAGACGTTGTCATTCTGCCATATGTCATTGGCATCTGTCATAAAGTCGTCTAGAAACATGGAGGAGAAATTGTCTGGATTAACCTTGTTATCATCATCTAGGATGGCAATCTTATGAAGCCACGAAACATCAGGCGTGAGGCATTGAAGGCTCGTTGTGCTTTTAAAGATAGCGCAGTCTGTTATTCCTAGCGCATTAAGAAGGTGTATATCCATACGTAGCTCCTACCAAAACGCAATTGTACTAAAGAGGTTTTCGACATTCTCGCCGGTCTTTGCACTGGTTTTTGTTAGTGATTCAAACTTTTTTGCATAGGAATCAAGTTCTTCTTCACTCCAGTGCCAGCTTGAAGGAAGGTCGGTTTTATTGACCACGAAAAAAGCCGGAATATCAGGGTAATGTTCCCTCGCCATTTCAAGAATTTCGATACCTTCTAATAACGACTGAGAGCGGGTTTGATCGACCACAATGATATAGGCACTTGCGCCACGTAAATACCGTGGATTGAATCCGCAGTATCTGTCGATACCTTCAAGATCCCAAAGCAGCAACTGCACGCCTCGACCATCTTTGTTAACTTGTTTTTTATCGATTTTCACACCGATTGTCGTTTTATATTTTTCAGAGAAAATACTTTCGACAAACTGTTTAACCAGGCTCGTCTTCCCAACACCGGTAGGGCCTAAGATGCACACCTTTTTTTGAATCACTGTGTATTTACCTCTGATGTTTTCGAGTCAGATAGCAAAACATTTATAAATACAGTTCGTCCCATTGAACCCTCACTTAAAGATAACTGGCCAAGCCCTATTGGAAAAAGAATGCTAGGGTCAACCTTCATGGGTATCAGCGCTTCTTTCACGTTGTTAGCTCTTAATTTGCTTAAGGCAAGATTGCGTGTAGAACTACCTGAATTATCACTTGCGCCCAAAATAAAGACTGCAACTGACAGATTAAGCTGCTTCGCAAGCACCTGCAACTGCTGCAACTCTTGGCCCAATCGTTCTAGTACTTCCAATTGCTCAGAATCTAGGTTCTCTTGTGCAATTGCAAACGCTAAATGTGTTGAAGAAATTCTCGCGACAAGGTCGTTTATAACCACAGTGTTAAGTTCTTCTGTATTAGCACGCCCCCCATCGACAATATCAATACCAGACAGGTCAGGTTTCAACTGAGAAATACCGGGTATTGCACGAAGTTCCCTTGTGAATGCGCGTAATGCATCAATCGTCATCTCGCCGCTCAGAAACAATGCATCATTTTCATCATAAATGGCTGTCAGTTCGTTGTTCGTTGTTGCTACTAAGGATAAAACTTTATCGATAACGACATTTTTTTGTAGCGACACAAAGGGTTCTTCGAGAATAATCACTTTGTTGGTGTTAATGTCTTGGTTTTCTAACCATGTAATAGATGATTGCATATGAGGATCGCGCAGCAAGCGCACTTGCACCTTACCATCTTTTACGGCGGTGTCAGTAAGCACAATACCAGCTGGAGGAGGTAAATCCCTTATCGTGCTTTGTAATATCGATAAATCTATTCGTAAAAATGCAAGATAAGCTAAAAGCAGTAGTACGATGGCGATAACAACACCACCGAACAGCCTTTTTTTCTTACCCTTTGCTTCATCTTTCTTCGCGCTAATTAAACAGTCGTTCAACAAGGTTTCGCAACCCGCAAAAGGCGCGCTGTCGCCCTGATACTCTTGTAATGGAACCTGATAAAACTGATGGAATTCTTCTAGTGCTTGTTGTAGTCGGCTTCTAATTTCCGGAGGAACACTGCCAACAACCGCGGCAACCAAGATGGCCTGCGGACCTATTTTTATAAGCAGAGTGAAATCACCGGTTTTAATTTCACCTAATTCGTTTTCGGCCTCATTCTCTTGCGACTGAAATGCATCAGCAACAAAATCATTAATGGCAACCAGCATTGAAGAAATAAGATCGGCATCTTTGCTGCGTTCAGGATCAGAAGAAATAGTATGTAGCAGCGTACCGGTTTCTCGGTGAATGACAAAAAGCTGTTGAACTTGGTATTGATAGACTTGAGAAGCAACGTAATCAGAATACCTAATACCAGATTGCCACGCTTTAAAACGCCACGATACGCTTTTAGGGCTAAGACTGTTTTCGATAAGTGCGTTGGTTCTTTCAACGAAATCGACTAAAAATGACGATACTGCTTTACGAACCAAGGTGCCAACAAGAGGGTAGAGTGTACCTACGATTTTATCGCTATTTGCTTCAATAGAGCGATGCAGCGACTTCTCGACCAAGGGCACCAGCACTTTATTAACCGAGCCATCTTTGTTTTCTCTGTCATGCAATGCTTCAGAAATAATACCGCCTACCACTTCTTTGGCATCGCGTTTTAATATTTCTTGAACATATTTGTCGTCTCGGCCAAGTATTAACGCTCTGATTTGATGCAGAGAATTATCTTTTGACTCAGGAGAAAGCCCTTTGTCTTCCATTTATGGCTACTGGTCAGTTGCTAAGTTCGAAGCCATAGTGGAAAGCAGGTTAGCCAGCGTTTTTCTATCAGTTTTTGTTTCTGATAGTTCACTTGTCACCTGCTGCAGACGCTCAAGTAGTTCTTGATGACGTTTACTAAATACACTTTCCAAAGAATCTAGTTCTTTAACCACGTGTGCTTCTAAGGCATCGTTATCGTTTTTGGCAGAGGTTTCGGCTATTTCAAGTTCTGATTGCAATTTATCTGTCGTGGCTTGAAGCTGATTTTGAACATTGCTGTTTGAGCTATTCGCCCCTTCAAGTCGATGTGATAAATCTTGAACCTGGTTATCGATGAGTTTTCTAATGTCGTTGAACTGAACTTCTAACTGATTATTTAATGTGGCGAAGTTGTCATTTATGCGAGATTCCAAGCTGGCTAAATCTGCCTTGAATGCTCGATTAGTTTGACCAAAAAGTATTTCTCTTAACTGAGTGAGCTCGTCACCCGCTTGTGTAACATCGGGTTTGGCTTCCACGTTTTTAGACGGTTTATTTGCCATGCAAAAAATCTCCCTTAGGCATAAACATAACTGCGTTCACATCAAACCTCTGAAATGGGCGTATCAGATAAACCCATTAAATTGAAAAATAGGATGTTTATTATTCTTTTTTCTACCATAGCGCGTAAAGGCGAGATTGGAAATAACACATTAGTTCTAAATGTGTTTTTTACTTTCACACCAAAGCGCGTCGCTAATATGAGCGAACAGCTTTAACCTTTACACTTACAGTAGTAAAATAAGGCCATTCAGCGAAGTGTTTATAGACTTAAGTATTAGTCTTTAAAACAAGGAAACGCTACTTATCTATTTAATTTTGAGGTGACTTTTTTGTCTATCGCTCCGCTAAATCGCAAATTCTCCATCGCTCCAATGCTGGATTGGACCGATCGTCATTGCCGTTATTTTCTTCGGCTGCTCTCTAAGCATTCTTTGCTTTATACCGAAATGGTCACCACAGGTGCGATTATTTATGGGAAAGGCGACTACCTTGGGTTTAATCAAGAAGAGCATCCTGTAGCCTTGCAACTAGGTGGCAGTAACCCAGACCACATGGCGAAATGTGCGGTACTTGCTCAAGAACGCGGCTACGATGAAGTGAATATTAACGTGGGTTGCCCATCTGATAGGGTGAAAAATGGCAGTTTTGGTGCTTGCTTGATGGCGCAGCCAGAAATTGTGGCTGATAACGTTAGGGCTATGCAAGCGGTAGTGGACATTCCGGTTACGGTGAAATGCCGAATTGGTATTGACGATATGGATGAATATGAAGACTTCGCGCGGTTTGTAGATATTGTTGCCGACGCTGGTTGCGATACTTTTATTGTTCACGCGCGCAAAGCTTGGCTGCAAGGGTTGAGCCCAAAAGAGAACAGAGATATTCCGCCGCTGAATTACCCTAGAGTCCATATGCTAAAAGAGGCTCACCCCCGACTTTCTATTAGTATTAATGGCGGTGTTAAAACACTGGCCGATACTCAAGAGCAGTTGAAATATGTTGATGGTGTAATGATGGGCAGGGAAGTGTATGCCAACCCTTATATTCTGGCCAATGTAGATGCTGAGATTTTTGGTGACGAATCAGTTCAACCTATTAGTCGCCGTGATGTAGTACTTAAAATGCAGCAATACATAGAAGCGTGTATTGCGCGCCAAGATGACCCTTATTTCAAGCCTTGGCACGTTGCTAGACATATGCTTGGCTTGTATCAAGGACAAGCTGGCGGCCGAATTTGGCGTCGCTATTTAAGTCAAAATGGTACAGGAAAATCGCCAGATCCGGATTTGTTAATGAATGCACTGCACGCAGTGGAGTCAGCACAGCAAGAAATCAATGACTACAACGCGCAAAAAGCGGCGAATAATATTTCTTAAATCAATAATAAGGCGCCAAGTGGTCAAATACACTAAACCACTTAATGAATTTGACTAAACCTTGGCGTTGTACGAAATTTACTCGAAATGTTGTGAGCGCAATATTTTCTGCTATTTTCTTTAATTTCAATTGTTTAAATGTAATTTTCCTAGGTGGCACGAGTTTGGCTATCTATTAATCAAAGCAATAGCGAAGGGCTGTTGCAGTGATTACCATCAAGGGAAATTATGAAAACTTCACTTTTAGCAGCATCAATCGTTTCTATCACTTTATTTAGCGCTGGCGCAAATGCGCAAGAATCAATCCTTCAGTCAATATTGACGAATATGGTTGAGCACGCCGTGAGTATCACTACCAACGAAGTAAAAGCAAATGTGTACCAG